>JAZOPY010000133.1:0-33344 GCA_045655825.1 Candidatus Cryptobacteroides sp.
AACTCTACCTTCTTGACACAGATATTCCGGAGAACCTTCCGGAAGACAGGTCAATCACTTACAACCTTTATGGTGGTGATTGGGAGAACCGTCTCAAGCAGGAGCTCCTCCTTGGCGTCGGCGGTATCCGTGCCCTCCGCAAGCTTGGCTTTGATCCGCAGGTTTATCACTGCAACGAGGGTCATGCTGCTTTCATCGGTCTTGAAAGACTCCGTGAGCTCATTTCAGAGCAGAACCTTGACTTCCAGGAAGCTCTCGAGGTAGTACGCGCTTCATCGCTCTTCACTACTCATACTCCTGTTCCAGCAGGACACGATGCATTCGATGAGGGCATGCTCCGTAAATATATCGGCCACTATCCACAGCGTCTCAAGATCGACTGGGAGACTATGATGGGTCTTGGTAAGAACAATGGTGCAGATGTTCACGAGAAATTCTCTATGTCTATTCTCGCTGCAAATATCTCACAGGAGGTTAACGGCGTGTCATGGCTTCACGGTGAGGTAAGCCGCGATATCCTCGGATATATGTGGCCAGGTTACCTCCCTGAGGAACTTCACGTAAGCTACGTGACTAACGGTGTTCATTATCCTACATGGACTGCTCCAGAGTGGAAGGAGATCCACGCTCGCGTATTCGGCGAGGAGTTCAAGACTCACCACTATGACAAGTCTTGCTTCGAGGGTATCTACAAGGTATCTGATGAGGAGGTTTGGAATGTACGTACAACTCTCCGCAAGAAGCTTATCGAGGAGGTTAAGAGAAGACTCTCTGATCCTGCAGCTGCATGCCACTACTCGCCTAAGCAGGTGGTAGAGATCAAGGAGAACCTCCGTGACGATGTTCTTACAATCGGTTTCGCCCGTCGTTTCGCAACATATAAGAGAGCTCACCTCTTGTTCCGTGACCTCGACAGACTCGCTGAGATCGTAAACGATCCTAAGCAGCCAGTACAGTTCCTCTTCGCAGGTAAGGCTCACCCAGCTGACAAGGCAGGTCAGGATCTCATCAAGATGATCGTTGAGATTTCTAAGCAGCCACGTTTCATCGGTAAGATCGTATTCGTTCCTAACTATGATATCACTGTGGCTAAGTACCTCGTTCAGGGTGTTGACGTATGGATGAACAACCCTACACGTCCTCTCGAGGCTTCTGGTACTTCAGGAGAGAAGGCTGCTATGAACGGTGTAATGCACTTCTCGGTTCTCGACGGATGGTGGGTTGAGGGTTACAAGAAGGGCGCTGGTTGGGCACTCCCGATGGAGCGTACTTACGATGACCAGAACTACCAGGATGAGCTCGATGCAGCTACTATCTACAACATCATCGAGAACGAGATCGCTCCTACATTCTATAACAAGAGCCTTTCAACAGGCCGTTCAGCTGACTGGATCGAGTATGTAAAGAACTGTGTAGCTCAGGTTGCTTGCAACTTCACTACCAACCGCATGCTCACTGACTACATCAACCAGTACTATGTACCACAGGCAGAGAGATTCGACAGCGTCGTTGCTGAGGACTTCGCGAAGGCTCGCGAGATCGCAGCATGGAAGAAGCACCTCCGTCGTGAGTGGAAGAACGTTGAGGTTGTGTCTGTAACTACTCCAGACAGCAACAGCGACTCACTCGCTATCGGTAAGCAGTTCAATGCCGAGATCGTTCTCAACATCGGTGACCTCAAGGCTGAGGAACTCGGAGTAGAGATCCTCTTCGCAACTGAGAAGAAGGGCAAGCTCCACATCCAGGAGCGCTATGAGTTCACTCCAGTTGAGTGCGTTGACGGAAGAGCCAAGTATGTGGCTGCGATCACTCCAGACCACTCTGGTATCTACCAGGTAGCTGGACGTATCTATGCTAAGAACGAACTTCTTCCTCACCGTCAGGACTTCGAACTTGTAAAATGGTTGTAGCAACCGGATTTTTCGACGGTGTCCACACCGGACACCGTCATGTCATAAAGCAGCTTGTTGAAGCTGCAGCAGCTCGCGGGGATGAAAGCATGGTCGTGACTTTCTGGCCACATCCCCGTAATGTGCTGCAAAAAGAAGCCCATTTGCTGAGGCTTCTCACCACTCTTGCGGAAAAGAAGCGCATGCTGCTTGAACTAGGAGTGGATAGGGTTGAGGTCCTTGAATTTACAAAGGAGTTCAGCCGCATGACGACTCAGGAGTATCTCCTGATGTTGAAGGAAAGGTTTGGCGCAAAGTCTGTTCTGATCGGATATGACAACAGGATGGGCTGTGATGCCAAGGATGCGGATCAGGTGGCGCAGATAGCTGCGCAGGAAGGCCTTGAGGTCCTGAGGACCGAAATGGTGCCTTCGGAGCAGGGATATGCCGTTAGTTCCACAAAGATCCGTCAGAAGATTGAGGAGGGGGATATGCAGGCGGTTTCCGCTATGCTCGGATATGATTATTCACTTTTGGGAGTGGTTGTTGCAGGCAAGAGGCTTGGCAGGACCATAGGGTTCCCGACAGCGAATATGCAGCTTTACGAGCCGCTGAAGCTGGTGCCTGGAAACGGAGTCTATTTCGTGCGTGTAAGGACGCTCGGCCGCGAATGGTTCGGTATGTGCAATGTCGGATGCCGGCCAACAGTGGGAGAGGGGAATGCGCGGACGATCGAGACAAACATCTTCGGATTTGACGAGGATATATACGGACTGGACATTGAAGTCACCTTCTTGAGAAAGATAAGGGATGAGGTCAAGTTCGCTTCCTTGGAGGACCTGAAGATGCAGTTGACTAAGGATAGAAACTCTTGTCAAACTGTCATCCCGAGCGTAGTCGAGGGATCTAAATACTGATTATTATGGACGAAATTATCGGATTATTGTTCTTGGTCGTTCCCGTGATCTTCAGCCTTATAGGCCAGAAGCTGGAGAAGGCCGGCAAGGGTTCGGCAGCCGAACTCCCGAAACCTCATGTTCAGGAACGTGAGCCGGAAGAGGCTCCGCGCAGCGTCACCAGAGCCAGAAGGATTCAGCCTGTCAGGAGTGAAATTCAGGTGAAGACGGAACAGGTTGAAGAACCTCGTAAGAAGGATCCGATAGATCCAAAGAAACTCGTGATTTATTCCGAGATAATGAAACCGAAATTTTAGGAATAGAAATTATAAAACGTAAAAACCAATAATTATGTCACTTCAGTATATGACCCAGGAGGGTCTCGACAAACTTAAGAAGGAACTTGCGGAGGCTATTGCCCAGCGTCCGGTGATCTCTGCGGCTATCGCGGAGGCAAGAGATAAGGGCGATCTTTCTGAGAATGCGGAGTATGAGGCTGCGAGAGAAGCACAGGGACTCCTTGAGTTGAACATTGCAAAGCTTCAGAATCTTGTTGCCAATGCTCGTGTTATCGACGAGTCACAGATCGGTACAGACAAGGTTCAGATGCTCAACAAGGTGAAGGTTAAGAATCTGAATACCAATCAGATCATGAACTTTACACTCGTGAGCGAGCAGGAGGCTGATTTCATGGCAGGAAAGCTTGCTGTAAAGACTCCTATCGGACAGGCCCTTATGGGACACGGCGTAGGCGAAGTCGTTGAGGCAAAGGTACCAGCCGGCATCATCAAATTCGAAATCCTCGAAATCACATTGTAATGTCAACAATATTTACAAAGATAGCTAAGGGGGAGATACCTTCTTATAAGGTGGCGGAGAACGATGAGTTCTACGCGTTCCTTGACATCGCTCCTATGGCGAAGGGTCACACCCTCGTGATCCCTAAGCATGTTGAGGATGACTACATCTTCAACCTTGACGAGAAGACCTACATGGGCCTTTGTGCATTCGCCAGAGAAGTTGCTCAGGCCATCAAGGCTGCCGTGCCTTGCCAGAGGGTAGGTGTGGCAGTGCTTGGCATGGAAGTGCCTCACACTCACATTCACCTTGTACCGCTTGCAACAGAGGCGGACATGGATTTCAGAAAACCAAAACTGGAGCTTTCGTCTGAGGAATTTACTCAGACAGCTTCATCAATCTACAATGAATATGTCAAGAGTAAGTAAGCTCATATCTGTTGCTGCAATCGCTTTTGCGGCAATGTCATGCGGCGGCTCCCAGGAGAACGCTGCCGAGAAGGCAAACATTGATGGCGTACTCGCCGGAGCGCCTTCATCTGAGGTGGTCCTCAGTGTGCTTGAACTTGATCAGATCAGTGTCCTTGACACTCTTATGACCGACGAGTCTGGCAAATTCAGCTATGAGGTCGAGGTCTCTGAGGGAGATCCCGAGTTCGTCTATGTGTATTCTGACGGCCGTAAGATTGCATCACTTATTGTTGAGGCAGGCGACAAGGTGTCCTTCACTATCGCAGAAGACGGTGAGGTGGACATCAAAGGTTCCGAGGAGTCTGTAAAACTCATGCAGGTGGAGCGTGAGCATGCCCAGATGAGCTATCTTTTCGCTTCGCTTGCAGCTGAACTTGAAACTGCAACAGGTGCCAAGGCACAGCAGCTGACAGAGCAGATGAGCAAGGAGTATAGAGCCTACAACAGAAAGTCTGTGAAGTATGTTATGGAAAACAGCCACTCACTGAGTGCGATCCCTGTGCTTTACAGAACCCTGGGCTCTCTTCCTGTATTCGCTCTCCACACTGACGCTGTGCTCTTCAATGCAATTGCAGACAGCCTTGAGACCGTATATCCTGATTCGAAGTTCGTGAAGTCGTTGAGGGCTGATGCTGTAAACAGATTTGATGACCTCAAGCTTATGGAGCGTCTGAGCGATGCTGAAGAGGTAGGATATCTCGATATTGAACTTCCAGGCCTTGACGGCAAGAACAAGAAGCTCAGCGAAGTAGACTCAAAGGTTGTTCTTCTTTACTTCTGGTCTGCGTCAGATCCTCAGCAGAACATGTTCAACATCGAGGTGCTCAAGAAGATTTATGATGACTACCACCACAGAGGATTTGACATCTATCAGGTTTCCCTCGATACTGACAAGGTGATGTGGGCAACTACAGTGATGGGTCAGGAACTTCCATGGACCAATGTGTGTGACATCAGAGGCGCGGCATCCGAGTATGTGACGCTGTATAACCTTTTCTATCAGACAGAAGACGGTAATATCGGTATCGCTGTCCCAGCAGCCTTTGTGATCAACGACGGTGAGCTTGTCGACGGCGAGATCGTGGATGAGGCTTCATTCAGAAAACTGCTGGAGAAGCTGCTGTAACAAATGATATCAGACGGTTCGAAGTCAAACACTTCGGACCGTTTTTTTCTCCTGGTATTTATACCACGTGCTCCTTGCGACCCCGATCTTCCTGCACATCATCGAGATGCTCATTCCTTCCTCCAGCATCCTCTCGATCTCGGTCTCGTTTTCCCTGATTATCTCCATCTTCACGTCTGAACCCCTTCTTCTTCCGAGCCTCACTCCTTCTGACTTCCTCAGGGCCAGCGCCTCTTTAGTCCTCATCGAAATGAGGTTCCTCTCGATCTCAGCCACAAGGCCGAAGGCAAAGCACAGGACCTTGCTGTTGATCGAGTTGTCGAAGCTGTACCGCTCCTTCGTGGTGTAGATGTTGATTCCCTTTTCAAGGCAGAACCCCATTATGGACATGATTTCGGTGAGGGACCTGCTCAGACGGGATACCTCCGTGACAATCAACGTGTCCCCGGTCTTCATCCTTTTCAGAACGCGCCCGAGGTGCCGCCTGTTGTACTGTACCTTTCCGCTTACCGTTTCCTCTATCCATGTGTCAATCGTCATGGATTTCTCCTCTGCGAAACGTCTGATTTCATCCTTCTGGTTGTCCGGGTTCTGCTTGCCGGTGCTTACTCTGATATATCCGATTTTCATAGCGTAGATTTAATTGGTTGATATTTATCAATATAATTCTTAACTTTGAAAAGATTATCGCAAATGTTCCAAATGACCAATCTGACCCATATATTCCGCTGGCTCTGGGATGCCTCGAAAGGCTACCGCTCAGGCATTTTCACAGTAACCCTCGTCAGCACATTGTCTGTAGCTGTAGCCATGGCGAACGTATGGATCAGCAAGCGCCTTATAGATATAGCTACAAATCATTCGGAAGGCAGTCTTACGCAATATATCGTCCTGTTCGCCTCCTGCGCCCTCCTGCAGATATTCTTTTCCGTCGTGATCAGCCGCCTGGAGACCAAGACCGACGTCACCCTGCGCAATGCACTGCGGTACAGATATTTTACCAAGATAATGGAAAGCCGGTGGCTTGGCAAGGAGGCGCTCCACACAGGTGACGTGCTCAGCAGACTTGACGGGGATGTGTCAAAGATTGCCGACACCCTCTCCCGCACTATGCCGGCCGTGCTGGCGACAGTCATCCAACTGGCAGTCGCATTGGTCTTCCTCGGTTCAATGGACTGGCGCCTGACGCTCATCGTCCTGCTCATAATGCCTGTGGCCCTGCTTCTTAGCCGTGCCTATGTCAACCGCATGAGACGCCTGACCAATGAAATCCGTACCACAGACAGCAGAATATACACCCATCTCCAGGAAAACATCCAGCACAAGGCCCTGATCGCCTCATTCGAGAATACGGACCAGGCCATAGAATCGCTTGATGACTATCACGGTGACCTCCAGAGACAGACCATAACGCGCAACAACTACAGCCTCTACTCACGCGGAATCGTCCAGCTCGGCTTTTCTGTAGGATATGTAACAGCCTTCGCATGGGGCGTCACCGGCATAGCGGCAGGAACCATAACCTTCGGAACCATGGCCGCTTTCCTGCAGCTGGTCGGACAGATCCAGAGACCTATCTCGCGCATGTCCAGACAGTTTGCCACGGCAGTCCACACTGTCGCTTCCGTAGACAGACTCTGTGAACTCGAACTCCCGCAGGAACAGAAAGGAGAGCCGATACGTCTCGAAGGAGAGGTAGGCGTCCGCTTCTGTGGAGTCGACTTCACATACTCTGACGGAACCCGCAAGGTCATTGATTCGTTCACCCACGACTTCCTGCCTGGAAGCCTTACTGCAGTGGTAGGCGAGACCGGAATAGGAAAGAGCACGCTCATAAGAATGATGCTTTCCCTGCTTTATCCCGACAAGGGAAACATAAGCTTCTACAACTCCGATACCTGCGTTGAGATCTCTCCCCGCACAAGATGCAACATCGTCTATGTGCCGCAGGGAAACACGCTGTTAAGCGGCACCATCCGTGACAACCTGATGATGGGCAATCCTGATGCGGACGAGCAGCAGATGCGCGATGCGCTCACGACTGCAGTGGCGGAGTTCGTTTTCGACCTCCCCGAAGGTCTCGACACCTTCTGCGGCGAAAAGGGCGCCGGCCTCAGCGAGGGTCAGGCCCAGCGCATAGCCATAGCAAGAGCGCTTCTGCGCCCGGGCGGAGTGATTCTTCTGGACGAACCGACCTCTGCGCTTGACGCTGATACTGAGCACCTTCTGCTTCAGAGGATCAGCTCCCGTCTCGAAGGACGAACTCTGATCATGGTGACCCACAACTCCAGGACCGCCGAGCTCTGTACTGAAGTTGTGCGAATGTCTTGATTTTTATAGGATTAGTCGTTTTTCCCAAATATAATACCTATATTTGTAAGGATTTATCTGGAAATGTAAGCTTTGTGTGAAAGGACCAGATAGATTTTACTGTGTAATATCAACAAATTCGATTTTATAACTAATTGGTATTCAGAGAATTATCTGGATGCCAAAGCCGAGTAGGTATGTGCTGTGACGAGAATAAGGCCTGGTTCGCGATGCGCGCTACATACGGCAGGAACATGGAAATAAAGAAAAAGCTTGATGAGGCAGGTTTCGAGTCTTTTGTTCCTATGCGGTATGTTGTCTCGCTGGACAGGCGCGGACGCAAGACCAAGAAGCTTGTCCCAGTGGTAAAGGATCTGATCTTCGTCCATACCGATCAGACTTCGATGTACAGCCTCAAGCAGCAGCACGAATCTCTAAGAAACATATACATCCCTTCAGAGGACGGAAAAAAACGCATCGTGATTGTCTCAGACGATCAGATGGAGGGCTTCATGAAAGTCACAAAGACCCTCAGCGACGGCATTCTTTTCTTCACCCCTGACGAGATCAACCTCAGCAAAGGCGTAAGGGTGCGCATCCACGGAGGCCAGTTCAACGGTCTGGAAGGCACCTTCGTCAAAGTAAAGGGAGCACGCGACAAGCGAGTGGTAGTCGAACTCTCCGGAGTCATCGTGGTGGCGACCTGCTCATTGAAATGTGACCTGATTGAGGTTCTGAAAACCCCACAAGACAGATAATGCTTATAGCAGTAGATTTTGACGGTACAATCGTAGAGCACCGTTATCCTCACATCGGCAAGGAGATCCCTTTTGCCACAGCATCCCTCAGAAAACTTCAGGAAGAAGGCCACAGGCTCATACTCTGGACCGCCCGCGAAGGCGAGCTCCTGCAGGAAGCCATCGACTTCTGTGAAAAACGCGGACTCGAATTCTTTGCCGTCAACAGCAACTACCCCGGCGAAGAAGTCGACGAAGCCGGCATCCGCGCCCGCAAGCTCCACGCCGACCTTTTCATCGACGACCGCTCCGTAGGCGGCCTCCCCGACTGGGGCGCCATCTACGAAGTCATCCACAACCGCTGGACCTGGCGGGAGTATTATGAGTATCTGGGGACTTTGCCGGAGGAAAAGAAAGGGCTGTGGGGGAGGATTTTTGGGAGGTAGGATATCTAAGCGATGTTTTCATATTCTTTGTATTTAAGGACAATAGTGATATAATTTATGAAAAGAGTAATTACATACGGAACTTTTGATTTATTACACTATGGCCACATAAATTTGCTTCGTCGAGCTAAGGAACTTGGCGATTATCTAGTTGTGGTTATCTCTTCAGATGAGTTTAACTGGAATGAGAAAGGTAAAAAATGCTATTTTACGTATGAACAGAGAAAAGCAATGGTTGAGGCCATAAAGTATGTTGATTTAGTTATCCCTGAAACGAATTGGGAGCAGAAAAGAACTGATGTTCATGATTATAATATTGATATTTTTGTGATGGGGAATGACTGGGAAGGAAAGTTCGATTTTCTGAAAGAAGAAGGAGTGGAAGTGGTTTATTTGCCAAGAACTCCAGAAATCAGCACTACCCAAATTAAGAAGGATTTGAATAAGTAGACAGATGTACATCAGATTTCGTCGGTTATTGAAAAAATTATATCTCTTTCTTCTTCCGCTATATCATAAATTGTATGTGTTGAGATTGAGACATAAAAAAGAAATCAATGTTGTGTTTTTTGCCATGTCATTGCCGATGTGGCGATACCAACATATATATGAACTTTTGAGAAAGCACCCAAGGTTCAATCCTTACGTGGTGATTGTTCCATCAATTTCTTACACTGAGCATCAACAACACTTAGATGAGAGTGCTCTTATACAGTATTTTGACAAAACAGGCGTCACGTATCTGTTGGGCAGATTGAAGAACGGATCTTATTTGAATGTAAAAAAAGAACTTTCTCCCGATATTCTTTTTTATCCACAGCCGTATAGCGGTTATTATCCGAATGAAATAGCTTTTAGTAAATTTTATAATAAGTTGTTATGTTATTGTCCTTATGCCTTTTGGTCATCAGATGGGGAATGGTCATATAATCAGCCTCTGCATAAGGTAGCATGGAAATTATTTTATTCCACAGAATTACATCGAAGGGATTTAGCGAGGTACTCGCTGAGAAAGTCTAAAAATGTAGAAATAGTAGGGTATCCAACAGCAGATGAATTCATGTCTGGTAAGTATATTGATGTTTGGAAGAAACAGAAGACGTCAAAAAAACGTATAATATGGGCCCCACATTTCACTATCAAAAGTAATGGTTTTTTATACCAATCAAATTTCCTTTGGATGGCTGAATTGATGCTATCCATTGCAAAGAAATATCATGATAAAATCCAGTTCGTTTTCAAGCCACATCCACGTTTGTTTTCAGAACTCTGTAATCATGATTCGTGGGGAGAGGACAGGGTGCGTGAATATTATCATTTATGGGAAACAATGGATAATACGCAGATAGAGACTGGAAATTTTGTTGATTTGTTCATGACATCAGATGCTATGATACATGATTGTGGCTCCTTCTCTATTGAATACCACTATTCAACAAAACCAGTAATGTATATAGCCCAAAATTTTGAGGAGCAGGTTGTTGAGAAAAATGAGTTAGGCAAGATGGCAATGCGTTGTCATTATGTGGGAAAATCTTCAGAAGACATTATTAAATTCATAGAAGAAGTTGTAATAGGGGGTATAGACCCAATTAAATCTAAAAGAGAGTCCTTTAGGGATGAATGCTTGTTACCTCCGAACGGGAAATCTGTTGCAGAGAATGTGATGGAAATTTTTCATAAATCTTTTTGTTAATGAGTCTGCTCATATTTTACTTTTTATTGGCATTGCATGTTATATTAAGTGCCAAATATAATAAAAGGGGGTTTGTTGCGACTTATTTGGCACGTGACACGACCAATGTGATAAAAGGCATTTTTATCTTATTGGTATTTATAAAGCATGCAACCCCTTATGTTATTAATGCGGGATGGCAGCCTGAAGGGGTGGCTGGCGAGATATTCCATTTTGTAAATAATAACGTCGGACAATGGATTGTTGCGATGTTCTTGTTCTATTCCGGTTACGGAATAATGGAATCTATAAAAAGGAAAGGCTCGGCTTATGTGCGTCAGATACCTCGCAAGCGCATTCTTCAGGTATTGGTAAATTTCGATATAGCAGTTGTCGTTTATATTATAATCGATATATTGCTGAAGAAACCTCTGACTTTTAAGCAGGGGCTGTTATCTTTTACGGGATGGGAATCGGTTGGTAATAGTAATTGGTACATTTTCATAATATTGTTGATGTATCTTATTACTTTCTTAGCTTTTTATAAGAATAAATCTGATGATTTTAGAAAGTCAATATTGTTCTCTATTATTCTTACTTTGGTATTCTGTATTGGCTTATCATATTTTAAAGCTGAATATTGGTATAATACAATGTTCTGTTATACTACAGGATTAGTCTTTTCAGTGTATAGAGATAAAATCGAAGTATTTGTTAAAGAACATTATTGGATAATACTGACGATATCTTTAGTGACTTTATTGATTATAGATAGAATACCCTATTCTGCCAAGGGACTTGTGTCTAATACATTTGCGATGATCTTTTGTGTTGTAGTGGTGTTGTGTACTATGAAATTTAAGATTAATAGCCAGGTTCTTTTATGGTGTGGTAAAAATCTGTTCCCATTGTATATTTATCAGAGGGTACCAATGATTATACTATCTTCTTTTAATGATGGGGCATTCGCTGCTGGTTATCCTTTCTTATTTACGGGTATTTGTTTGCTGATAACCGTATTAATGACATTAGGATATAAGTATATAGCTGTTAAGGTTTAATATGGGTGAATTGAGGGATAAAGCCATATCGGGAGTAAAGTGGAATGCGATAGGCAGATTTTCTACCCAAGGAGTCAATTTTATTATAGGATTGATTCTAGCTCGACTTTTGTCGCCATCAGATTATGGTGTTGTGGGAATGGTGGGTATATTCTTTGCCATTGCTCAAACATTTATTGATAGTGGATTTGGATCTGCGCTTATAAGAAAAAATGACTGTAGCGATGAAGACTACTCAACAGCTTTTTACTTTAATATAGTAGTTGGACTAGTTTGTTGCATATTACTTTCTGCAGCCTCTCCTTTTATTGCTGATTTTTTAAATACTCCTATACTTAAGGATCTTATTAAGGTGATGAGCCTTAATATGTTTGTAAGTTCTTTTGCTATAGTGCATGCTTCTAAGCTTACACATTCAGTAGATTTCAAGTCTCAAGCAGTTGTAAATTTAGTAACAGCAATAGTTTCTGGTGTAAGCGGTATACTTTTGGCCTATAATGGTTTTGGAGTCTGGAGCTTAGTGTTGCAGCATCTTACGGGAACAATATTGCGTGTTATATTGTTGACGGCTATCACTAGATGGCTTCCTCAAAGAGTGTTTTCTGTGTCATCTTTCAGGTATCTGTTTAATTTTGGAAGCAAGATACTCATGTCTAGTCTATTGCATACAATATGTTCTAATTTGACAACATTACTTATTGGTAAATTCTATTCTGCGAAAGATTTAGGGTACTATAGCAGAGGGTCAAGTTTAGCTACTTATCCAAGTACTAATATTTCTAGTATATTACAAAGCGTAACCTATCCGGTATTAGCTAAGATCCAAGATGATGAAGGACATTTAATAACATCCTATCGTAAAATCATTTCAATGACATCTTTGATTATTTTCTTTGGAATGTTTTTATTAGCTGCATTAGCAAAGCCGTTGATAGTTGTTTTACTTACGGATAAGTGGTTAGGAGCGGTTATTTATTTGCAGATTTTTTGTTTTGCATATATGTTTGATCATATATGTTCATTAAACCTTAATGTGTTGTATGTTAAAGGTCATTCTAACCTGGTTCTTAGATTAGAATTGATTAAAAAGACAATTTATATCTTAATGTTAATTGCCGCTGTACCGTTAGGACCTCTTGCAATATGTATTTCAAGTGCTATATATACGCAGATAGCCGTTGTAATTAATACATACTATACAGGAAAACTCTTTGGCCTTGGGTATTTAAAACAAGTACATGATTTTATAAAGTACTTTATATGCTCATTTATATCTGTGGTACCAGCTTTTTTGTTGACTTTCACAGAGTTGGATAGTGTTGTGCAACTTATATTAGGTGGATTGGTTTCAGGGACGGTATACTATACACTTTTGCGTAATGATGCTTTGTTAAAAGAAGTATTCGACATCATAAAAAGGATTATTTTTAGAAGCTAACGTTAATGCCAAGATTATCGATAATTGTTCCAGTATATAATACAGAATCTTATTTAACACGCTGCATTGAAAGCATTTTATCCCAAAATTATGTAGACTTTGAGTTATTATTAATCAATGATGGCTCGACTGATACATCGTTAGAGATTTGTCATCGCTATGCAAGCAAGGATACGCGCATTAAAGTAATTGACAAAAAGAATTCCGGGGTCTCGGCTACAAGAAATGTAGGCTTAAACATTGCAACTGGTACATGGATTACATTTGTTGATAGTGATGATTGGCTGAGTGAGGGTTACTTTGATGTGATGAATAATCCTCTGTGTTCTGATTTAATTGTAGGCGCGATTTTCTTTAAGAGCAATGGTACAGTTAGCAATTTAATAGAAGAGAATGTTTTTTTAAGAGATAGTTGCTATTCATTTATTCTCGAGAAGGAGCTTACCAATCCTCTACTTAATGGCCCAATTGCAAAGCTATTCCGGAAAACAATAATTGATAAATTTAATTTGAGATTTGATGAAAGGTTATGCTTTGGTGAAGATGCGGTATTTGTAAAAGAGTATTTATTGCATATTAACACTATGCAAACGCATAATGAGATATTATATAATTATGACGATATCGGAGACGATATTTATAAGAAATATAGCAAATCATTCATACCTATATATGACTATTATTTAAGAATGTCTCGTGTTTATGCTTCTTTGGAAGATAAATTTAATGTGACTTTATCAAAAAAAGAACTAATAGGAGTCGTTTACAATATTTGTACGCTTTCTTTAAATAGAAATCGCTTAAAGGAATGGCGGTTTGTTCGTAATTTTTTATTAGATTCAGATGTACGTAAGATATTGAAGAATCGAGAGTCATTACACATAAATATCATATTAATGTTAAGTTATGATTATTTTGGGGTAATGTTTATTGCATATTATAAATTCATAGAATTTCTCAAAAAACTATTTCATAGATAATGAATATATTGTTTGTCAATGAAATACCGATGAACCCCACCTTCGGAGGGATAGAAAGAGTTACTGACTTGTTATCAAAAGAATTGACTCAGAGAGGCCATACCATCGTTTATTTAGGGGCAAGGGCCGATGAGAAGATGATGGATTATTCCTTCCCTGCTAAACAGTTGATCTTACCTTTTGAGGGGGCTTTTGAGAATCCAGATAATATTCAGTTCTATTCCGATATCCTTGCAAAATACAATATAGATATTGTTATCAACCAAAGAGGATGGGCTCCTTTTATGAATAAAGCCTTAGGTTGCTCTAAAGTTAAGGTTATAAGTGTGATACATACTATTCCACAAGGAGCTCATGTCCTGTATATGAATGAAATATTTAGGCATAATAAAACTTTTAATGGTGTTTTTAGATATGTATGTAAACTAATGATTTATCCTTTTTATTATGTTTTTAAGTATGTTAAATCATCAATAAAATTAAGAAGGCATTATCATTCCCTCGTTCAAAAATCTAATGCGATTGTTTTGTTGTCTAGTAAATGCCAACGAGAATTTAATACACTTATTAAAAATGATAAGGGTTCATCTTTGACTTATGCAATACCTAATCCGAATGTATATAAAAACATATCAGTAGATTGGAGTCAGAAAGAAAAAATCATATTATATGTCGGCCGTTTATGTAATAATGAGAAGAGACCATTGAGGTTGTTGAATGTATGGAAAAGAATTTATAAAAAACATTCTGACTGGAAGGTGGTTTTTGTTGGTGATGGTGATGCTTTGGAGTCCATGAGGTTATATGCACGAAGGCATGGTATTGATCGGGTCGAATTTGTTGGGAAGAAGGCTAATGTTGAAGACTACTATTTGAAATCAAGTTTTATTTGCTTGACATCGGATTTCGAGGGTTGGGGAATGACTCTTACAGAAGGGATGAGCTTTGGTTGTATCCCATTTACATTTAATAATTATGGTGCAGCAATAGAAATTATTGATGATGGCGTTAATGGTTGTCTTATACCTGCTTTTAACTTAAAACAATATGCAAGGCGTTTGTCTTATTTAATTGAGAATACTGAAGAAAGAAGAGCAATGTCAATAGCCGCCCTTAATAAAGTTCAAGTTTTTAATGTCGTCAATGTCGTAAATCGATGGGACGAATTATTTGAGCAAATGTTGTAATTGTTGTTTTTGCTTAAATAGGCTTGAATAGGGTAACTATGCTAAAAGTTTACAATAATATAAATAATAAGGTTAAATGACTAAGGTTTCAATAATAGTACCGGTTTACAATGTAGAACTATATGTTGAAGAGTGCATAGAAAGTCTTATTAATCAAACATATAAAGACATTGAAATTATTTTAATTGATGATGGCTCAACAGATGGTTCTGGCGCTATTTGTGATAATTACTCGGCAAAGGATGAAAGAGTAAAAGTAATACATAAGGCAAATGGGGGGCTTTCTTCTGCAAGGAATGCAGGAATTGAAGCGGCGAATGGTAAATATTTAATATTTGTGGATTCGGATGACTATTGGATAGGAGATCGATGTTTACAGCATATATTAAAGATTGCAGAAGATTTTGATGCAGATGTTGTAAGGGGAGAATATATCTCCAGGAATGATAAAGGAGAAAAGATTAGGACAATTACAAAGGATAAGATAGGGATTGATTTGAAAATTTTAGATTCTGCTTCATTTTATGTAAACGCAATAGCTGGTGAGAACTTCTCTGTATTATTTCTCTTTAAGAAAGATGCTGTCGGCGCCTTGCGTTTTGACGAAAAACTGAAGATACAGGAAGATATTGATTTTAATATTAAGTTCTTCGCATCAGAGCGTAAATGTGTATATACTAAAGAGATTTTTTACGTATATCGTAAAAGAGCGAATTCCATTACTACCTTTCCGAAAATTTATCATTTGAAAGATTCCTTTTATATATGTGATGTTTTTGAGAATATGTCACAATTATCAGACATCCCAACCATTAAGGCAGAATACCAGAAGCAAAGTGTGCAGAAATATTTGCGCGCTGTATCTCCAATGGCAGAAGAACCATATTATAGTAATTTGCGTAGAATTAAACGAGAGATAGGATTGAGATCGATTTACCTGAAAGCTGTCACACGGGCGATCAGGTATCGGGTTTTTAATCGTAAAACAATCCTACTATTACTACCCCCTGTGGTATATATAAAAGTACTACACTTCAAAATATTTCTATATGGCTTATTTGTCAAATAAAAGGCATCTTATACAGAGATAGTAATGTTCAATATTAATGCAGAGTAAAATTATGTTTGATAGCTTGTGCTATTCCGTAGCAATAAGAACTTTAGGTAAAGCGGGTGTCGCATATGAGACCTTGATACGTTGTCTTAAGAAGCAGACAATCCCACCACAAAAGATAGTGGTATACTTGGCCGAAGGATATACTCCTCCTGTTAAGGTGGCAGACGAAGAGATCGTTTTTTGCGAGAAAGGTATGGCCCATCAAAGGGCTCTTCCGTATAATGAGATTGAAACAGAATTGATTCTGTTGTGTGATGATGATGTGTATTTTGCAGAGGATTCCGTTGAAAAGCTGTTGACAGCAATGGTGGAAGAAGGTGCTGATTGCGTGAGTGCCAATGTGTTCCCTAATCAGGATATGAGGTTCAGACAGAAGGTGCTTAAGGGTATCTTTTATGGAGAATTGCCATCTTTCAGAAAGAAATTTGCCTTCCGCATAAGGAAAAGTTCCAGCTATAGTTATTGCAATAACCCTAGAGATATAATGGAAAGCCAATCCTGTGCAGGACCATGTATGCTGATTAAGAAATCTGTCAATAACAGTCTTGATTATCAGGATGAGTTATGGTTGGACCAGTTCCCTTACACTTCAGGTCAAGATCAGATATTTGCTTACAAGTTATATCGCTATGGCTATAAGTTGTGCATTCACTACACAGCAGGAGTGATACACCTTGACTGCAGAACAGGACATGTCAAGGATGAAGTTCTTGCGGATTTTAATAAACGCAAAATCAAGTATATGGAGTGGTATCGTTCAATATATGAGCCAGGGTCTGGGATGCAGAAAATCCTAGCAGTCATTGGATATTATTCATATTGGATCTGGCTATTTGGATTGTCATTGATCAATATCTTACCAGGAAGAAGAAGATATAGGATTGGAAATTCGGTTAAAGCTCTGTCAGAGGCAAGAAAGCATGTTCTGTCTCCTGATTTTGCGAATATACCAAAATGGAGAGTTAGGAGATAGATATGATACCCAGGATTATTCACTATTGTTGGTTTGGCGGGAAGCCTCTTCCAAGAGATGCGGAGAAATATATTCTTTCATGGAAGAAGTTTCTGCCGGGTTATGAAATTAAGCGATGGGATGAATCTAATTTTGACGTTAATTCAATTCCATACATCAAAGAGGCCTATGCTGCAGGCAAGTATGCTTTCGTGAGCGATTATGCTAGATTCTGGATTTTATATAATTATGGTGGATTATATTTCGATACAGATGTTGAGGTTATAAAATCATTGGATGATATAATTCAAGCTGGACCATTCATGGGTGTAGAGCAACAAACTGATGAGTATATAACTGTTGCTCCGGGTTTGTGTATTGGTGCAGAAAAGAATAATGAACTTTTACGCATTTTGATCGAAAAGTATGAGACTTTTCATTTCCTGAATCCTGATGGTTCGTTTTGCTTGAAGAATGTTGTGGAAATAACCACGGAAGTGTTGCAACAATACAATTTGGAGATCACGAATGATGTTCAACAATGTTGTGGATTTACGATATACCCCAAGGATTATTTCTGTCCGATAGATTATAATACACGTGAACTGACGATTACAGATAATACCAGAACTATTCACCACTATGCAGAGTCTTGGGTACCTAAGTCTACTAAGTTCAAAAATGCCCTTGCAAGATTGTTCGGCCATGGTTTCCTCAACATGTTGGTAAGGATTAAACATTGTCTGAAAAAAAGTTAAAATGTTTCCACAAGTTTCAGTTATCATTCCCATCTTCAAGGTACGCAAGTTCATAGAAAGATGCGTGTGCTCACTTTTTGAGCAGACTTTGAAGAATGTAGAATACATATTTGTCAATGATGCTTCTCCGGACGATAGTATCGATATCCTGAAGGCCTGCATTGAGCGCTATCCTGAACGTAAGGGACAGGTGAGGATACTTGTGCATGAGAAGAATCAGGGGCTTCCTGCTGCCAGGAATACTGGTCTTGAGATGGCAACTGGAGAGTATGTGTTCCATTGCGACAGTGATGATTTTGTGGAGCGCGAGATGCTTGAAGAGATGTATAAGGCTGCAAAAGAAAAGGATGCGGACATGGTTTATTGTGACTTCTACCTCTCTTTTGAGAAGAATGAGAGATATATGTCGAATCCTGTATACGAGACACCTGAAGACATGTTCAGGAAAGGTCTTTTAGGTGGCGCTATGAAATATAATGTCTGGAATAAACTTGTGAAGAGAAGTTTGTATACAGACAATAATATAACTTTTCCAGCAGGCCATGCAATGGGAGAGGATATGACTATGATAAGACTCGCCGCTTGTGCGAAGAGTGTAGCATATGTTCCTAAAGCGTTCTATCATTATGTGAAATTGAATGCCAATGCCTATTCGGCAACGATGTCAGAAAGACATAAGGTGGATATTCTATTCAATGTGAACCAGACTGTGGAGTTTCTGCAGAATAAGTTTGGAAATGCTTTGGACAAGGAGATAGCATTCTTCAAGCTTAACACAAAACTTCCGTTTCTCATTACAGATGATAAATCTCAGTATGAGGTTTGGAAGGAGTGGTGGCCGGAGGCGAATAAGTATATCTGCGAGAACAAGACTCAGGCATTCAGGACCAGGCTGGTGCAATGGCTTGCTGCCAAGGGGCAGTTCAGGGCTGTGAAGCTTTATTTTAAGGTGGTATATAAGTTGGTTTACGGGGTTATCTATAAGTAGACTATGTGGAAGCTTATTAAGATATTTCTTGCAGGCGTTGCTGTAAGCTGCTATTTCTTTCCATTTGAGTTTACGTTCCTTCCGGGAGTAAATACCAAGATGGCGATGGCAGGAGTCGGTCTTATTCTATACCTGCTGGACCTTGCTAAGGGACGCGCTCCTCAGATTAACAAAAGTGGGTTTCTGATTGCGATAATTGCTGCATTGGTATCGTTATGTGGTCTTACGGCAGTCATCTACAATAACACAAATGATTATACTTATGCAACGTATATAGTGTCAATGCTTGTGTGGTTGGGAGGAGCATATACTGCAATTAAGATTGTAAAGTGGTTGCATGGATATATTTCAGTTAAATTGATATGCAATTATCTCATTAGCATTTGCGTGGGGCAGTGTATCTTGGCTCTAATGATTGATTATATACCGTCGTTTAAGGCTATAGTGGATAGTTGGATAGTTGGATTTGATTTTGTGGAGACAGATAACCTAACGAAAGCAGGCAGATTGTATGGAATTGGAGCTGCTCTGGATGTGGCAGGAACCAGGTTCGCGGTAGTTCTCGTAATAGTTGCAATGATGATACGCAATTTATCGGAATCCAACTATAATAAATTTGCGTGGGGGTATCTTATTGCATTCTTTTTTATTGCAGTAGTTGGAAATATGATGGCGCGAACGACTACAGTAGGTGTCATTGTTGCCATTATCTGCCTGTTTATCCCACAACGCATTTGGGGCGGCTCATCAGATTATCAAAGCGGAAGAATGTTGAAATATCTCATTGGTGCACTTTGTGTGGCACTTCCTGTTGTGGTTTATTTGTATTCTGCTAACGAACAATTCCATGATAATATACGGTTTGCTTTTGAGGGCTTCTTCTCTTTAGCGGAAAAGGGTGAGTGGGAGACTAATTCAAATAATATTTTGAAGAATATGATTGTATTCCCGGATAATGCTAAGACATGGTTGATTGGTGATGGTTATATGGAAAATCCTTATAATCGTGACCCTTACTATGTTGGTCCTATGTGGGGTGGATACTATATGGGAACAGATGTTGGTTACCTTCGCTTCCTCTTTTATTTCGGAATCATAGGTCTTGCGACCTTTATCATATATTTCTTCAAAGTCGCAAAGGCTTGTGCCGAACGTTTCCCGAAATATGCGGCAATGTTTTGGCTGGTGCTGGTAATTAATATGACTATCTGGTTTAAAGTCTCGACCGATATTTTTGTTGTCTTTGCCCTGTTCCTTTGCATTTCGCAAGAAGATAATGACGCCCATGAAAATTCTATATCAGATCCACTCGACATATAACCCCGGAGGTATGGAACGTGTGCTTCTCAATAAGGTACGTTACCTTGTTGAGGAGAAAGGCTGGGATGTGACTGTCGTGACGACCGATCAGAATGACAGACCTTCTTTCTATCCGTTCCCGGAAGGGGTTAGGATGATTGATCTTGGGGTCAATTATTCTGATGACAACGGCAAGCCGTTTTTCAAGAAACTGATGGGGTACTTCAAGAGGCGCCGGTTGCATAAGAAGAGATTGAAGAGGGTGTTGGCTGAAGTTCATCCTGATGTCGTGGACTGCTTCTATCCTGGCGAATGCTCGTTTGTTCCTGGATTGAAGGACGGAAGCAAGAAGGTGATGGAGTTGCATCAGAGCAAGCTTTTCCATCATCAATACAACAGGTCCGGACTTATGGGACTGGCGGATAAGGTCCGTGCGAGAATGGATGAGAAAATGGTCCGGAAGTTTGACCGTTTTGTCGTTCTGACCCAGGAGGATAAGGAGATGTGGGGCGAGATGCCTGGAATCAGGGTGATCCCAAATGCCGCGAATTTTATTGCTGAAAAATATTCTGACTGTACGGCAAAACGAGTGATTGCTGTGGGCAGGCTTGACTATCAGAAGAGTTTTGACAGACTTATCCTAGTGTGGGAGAAGATACATCAGCAGATGCCTGACTGGAGACTTGATATATTCGGGCAGGGTGAGTGGATAGAGATGCTTCAGGGTATGATTGATGAGAGAGGTCTGCAGGAGACAGTGAGGCTTAACGGACCGACAAAGGATATTGGCAAGGAATACTCCGATAGTTCGATGCTTGTGATGAGTTCGCATTATGAAGGTTTCCCGATGGTGATGATCGAGGCTATGGCCTGCGGCCTTCCGGCGGTATGCTTTGACTTCAAATGTGGTCCGAGGGATATAATCAAAGAGGGGGAGAATGGACTGATTGTGAAGGATGGGAATATCGAAGGTCTGGCGGAAGCTGTTGTGAAGCTGATGAAGGATGATGAGTTGAGGAAGAGGATGGGTGAGAATGCGAAGAAGGTTGTGGAGACTTTCTCGGAAGCAAAGGTTATGGACAAGTGGATGCGTTTGTATGAAGAAACTGTTGCAGATTAATCCGGTGATAAGGACCAATACGTCGACTGGACGTATCATGCAGGAGATCGGTGAGCTGGCGATGGCTAACGGGTGGGACAGTTATATTGCTTATAGCGGCGGAAGAGATGGAGTCAAGCCGTGTAAGTCGAAACTGATACCGGTAGGAGGGAAACTGAGTGTCACACTCCATGGGATATGGACCCGCTTGACTGACAGGCATGGTTTGGCTTCTGTCGTTGCAACTAAGAAATTTGTCAGAAAAATAAAGGAACTGCAGCCGGATGTGATTCATATCCACAATATTCACGGTTATTTTCTTAATTATAAGATACTCTTTGAATATCTGTCTAAGGCTGGTATTCCTGTGATATGGACTGTTCATGATTGCTGGCTTTATACCGGACATTGCTTTCATTACGCAGGTGTGGGATGTGAAAAATGGAAGGTGCAATGTGAGAAGTGTCCCCAGAAGAGGGCATTCCCGGCAAGCCTGTTTCTTGATCGATCACGACAGAACTATCTGGATAAGAAGAATGCGTTCACCTCGCTTCCGGACTTTACAATCGTGACTGTGTCTGATTGGATGAAAAGTGAGATGTCTCACTCATTCCTCAAGGACTGTCGTTTTCAGGTTATCCACAACGGCATTGATCTGGATGTGTTTGATGTTCAGCCTGATGATAAGAATATTCGCGAGAAGTATGGGCTTGGAGACAGGAAGATCATTCTTGGGCTTGCAAGCATCTGGTGCAAGGAGAAAGGATGGGATGACTTCGTTAAGATGTCAAAGATGCTTGATGAAGATGAAGTGATAGTGATGGTTGGAGTGAGCGAACAGCAGATGCAGCAGCTTCCGAAAGGTGTTGTGGGAATAAGAAGGACGGAGAATGTCCGTCAGCTTGCGGAACTTTATTCTGCCGCTACTGCATTTGTCAATCCGACGTGGCAGGATAATTATCCGACTGTCAATCTCGAGGCTATAGCCTGCGGAACGCCTGTGGTGACATACCGGACAGGCGGAAGTGTTGAGGCTGTTGCCGAAGACACGGGCTTCATAGTGGAACAAGGAGATGTAAAAGGCCTTCTGGAGGCGGTGCGAAAGATCGCTGAGAGAGGGAAAGTGCAATATACTGCAAAGTGCAGGGCTCATGCCCTGGCAAACTTCCGTAAGGAGGAACGATATGCAGATTACCTGAAACTTTATGAAAGTATTACAGCTAGGTAAATTCTACCCGATCAAGGGCGGAGTTGAGAAGGTGATGTATGACTTGATGACCGGAATGTCATCCAGGGGTATCAAATGCGATATGCTGTGCGCTGCGGGAGACAAGAAGGAAGTGGGGGAGAAAATGTTGAATGACTGTTCGAAGCTGATCTGCACGAGGTCACTGGCAAAGGTCAAGGCTACGATGATGTCCCCGGAAATGATCCGTATGATGCGTAGTCTCAGAAAGGATTATGATATCGTGCACGTCCACCATCCGGACCCTATGGCTTGTCTTGCCCTGTATCTTTCCGGCTACAAAGGCAAGGTCGCCTTGCATTGGCACAGCGACATCATCAAGCAGAAGAAACTGCTGAAACTGTATGAGCCTTTGCAGAGGTGGCTGATAGACAGGGCTGACGTCATAATAGGAACGTCCCCTGTATATCTGGAGCATTCCCCGTGGCTCAAGGATGTGCAGGACAAGACCGTGTGCCTGCCTATTGGCATTGTGCCTGTTGACGTTGATGACGAGGGAGCGGCAGCTATCAGGGAGAGGTATCAGGGCAGGAAGATAATATTCTCGCTCGGTCGCCTTGTGCCGTATAAGGGCTACAAATATCTGGTAGACAGTGCAAGGTATCTTGATGATGATTATGTAATACTGATAGGAGGAGCAGGACACCTGAGAGATTCTTTGCAGGAGCAGATCACCAGCTCCGGACTTGAAGATAAGGTCAAACTGCTGGGGTTTGTGAAGGACGAGGAATTACCAGCATATTTTGGCGCTTGCGACTTGTTCTGTATGAGCAGCGTCTATGCTACTGAGGCGTTCGGTATTGTCCAGATTGAGGCTATGTCAGCCGGCAAGCCTGTGGTTGCGACAAGGATTCCAGGCAGCGGAGTGTCATGGGTCAATTCCCATGATGAATCCGGCATCAATGTGGAGCCGGAGGACAGCAAGGCCTTGGCAGAGGCCTTCAGACGTATCCTTGGCGATAAGGCGGCATATGCAAAGTATTCCAAGCTGGCTACCAAGAGATACTGGGATATGTTTACCAAGGATGTGATGATTGATAAATGTATAGAAATATATAAGGATCTGTAACTTATGAAGAGATTTGTTAAAAGGACATTTGACCTGATCTGTGTGTTTTTTGCGTCAATTGTGTTTTCCCCGTTTTTCATTCTCGTATATATTGCGATAAAGATTGAAGACGGTGGACCGGCAATCTTCAAGCAGGAACGTATAGGACGCGGGGGAAAACCGTTTATGCTGTATAAGTTCCGTTCAATGAAGGTGGATGCGGAAAAGGATGGCAGACCTCAGCTCTGGTCCGGAGAAGAGGATGAAAGACTAACCAAAGTCGGAAAGTTTATAAGGAACCACCACTTTGATGAATTGCCGCAGTTCTGGAATATATGGAAGGGTGATATGTCCTTTGTAGGCTACCGCCCTGAGCGTCAGTACTTCATAGACAAGATCATGGCTGCAGATCCGAGCTATGCGAGGCTGTATGAGATGCGTCCGGGAGTGTTCTCAAATGCTACGTTGTATAATGGATACACAGATACGATGGAGAAGATGCTCAAACGTCTGGAGATGGATCTGGAATATCTCGACAATCATAATATCTGGAAGGATATTGCGATTATATTCAAGACAGGAGTAAGTATCCTCACAGGTAAGAAATTTTAGACTATGAAGCTGAATCCAAAATTGAAACTCAGACAGGTGGGCAAGAAGTTCATGGTCGTGGATGCACAGTCAGGCTCGTCACGTATGACCAATGTCTTCACTTTCAATGCCTCGGCCGCAATGCTTTGGCAGAGGATAGGAACCTCTGCATTTGTGGCTGAAGACCTGGCCAGGTGGCTTTGCGAGTCATATGATATTGACCTGGCGACAGCAAGGGCGGACGTAGACTTGCTTCTTAATTGTTGGATAGAGGGCGGGCTGGTAATCAATGACTAGAGAGACTCAGGCGCTTTTCGCTCTGGTCCGTGCTGGACTTTGGGAAAGATTTGACGAGGCGATGGCTTCGGTTTTTCCGCTTTCGGAGGAAGGTTGGGAGCGCGTGTTTGAGATGGCGCGCCAGCAGACCGTGACGGGAATCGCGTTCCGGGGGCTTGATTATCTGCCCGAAGACTACTCTCCGTCGGTGGGGATATTGATCAGATGGGCGGCTTATGCTGGCCGTATAGAGCAGAGCAATGGCGTTGTGAATCATGTCCTTAAGGTTTTGTATGCTCATTTCTCCGATGCCGGGGTACGGGCTGTGCTGCAGAAAGGACCTGGCGTAGCTATGATGTATCCGGAGCCGCTCTTGAGAGAATGTGGGGACATTGACGTTTTCTTTCCTGAACTTGACGACCGGACTGATCCTATGAGGAACCTGCCTGACGCAGAAGGAGAGAAGAAGCCTGACGGATGTTGGGAGTATCAGGTGAATGGCGTAATCATAGAACGCCACTCCAGCCTTCTCGATATCCATCGCCCTTTAGTCCGGAGACGGATGAGGCGTTTTATTGCTGAGAAAGGTTATGATAAGGTCGATATGGAAGGCTGTACTGTAGAAGTGCCTTCTCCTGAGGTGAACATGCTTCTTCTCAGCTCCCATATCCTTAAGCATGCTATTGGAGTCGGTATCGGCTTGAGGCAGTTATGTGATATGGCGATGGCCTACAGGTACTATTCAGACAGGATAGATCCGCATGCAATGAACGAAGTATATGCAAAGGCTGGATTGAGGAAATGGTCCGGATTGCTGGAGTCTTTTCTGGTAGAATATCTTGGCTTGGCTCCAGATATGGTGACAAATGATGAAATCCGAGCCGGCCGCACAAAAAAAACGCGTATTTTATTGGATATTATACTGAAAGGCGGTAACTTTGGGCGTTTTACGGATAAGCGAGAGAGAGCCTTAGAAAATGTGAGGTCACGCAAGTGGCACACATTCGCGTCTTTTATTGGGAATGTCCGTTTCGCCGTTGTATATGCTCCTGGCGAATGGTTATGGACAATGCTGAGGTTGGCAGGAGGACAGGTCAGATGACGGGGTATTTTAAGGTTGCGGATTTTGTTTTTGCGGTGACGCTCAGGCGCGATTGCGATCTGGGGGCGTTGCTGCCCTCTTTCCGACCGTTCAGGTGGGAGAGTAGACCTTCGGAAAAGCTGCTCTTTGAGTTTGTTGAGGAGGATGTGAGTGAGGACAGTCCGAATGCGGAGTTTCTGGAGGAGGACAATAACGATATGGGCATGACCCGCCTGTATCGTGTAGGGGAAAAGTATAGGGTGGATTTGAGATATTCCGAGGCTTGCCATGTGATGGAGGCAAGTCCTGACTTCAGCCGCGTTTCGGCAAGGTTGAGATGGGACGACCAATACGTTTCAGCTGCTCTATGCTCGATGCTGCGTATTGTATTTGCTCAAGCAGCAATAATGCATTCAGCAGTGTCGCTGCATTCGTCAGTGGTTGTCAAGGACGGACAGGCATACATGTTCATGGGACGTAGTGGTACAGGAAAAAGCACCCACTCCAGGCTGTGGCTGGAGCATATCGATGGATCATGGCTCTTGAATGATGACAATCCGATTGTGCGTCTGGTTGAGGGGAGGGCGATGGTATATGGAAGCCCATGGAGCGGCAAGACTCCATGCTTTCTGAATGAATCGGCCCCTGTGGCTGCGATGGTCAGGCTGGTTCAGGCAAAGGAGAACCGTTTTGAACGAAAATCGGAGGTTGAAGCCTTTAGTCTTATCCTGCCGGGATGCTCGGTATTAAGGCACGACGAGCGTCTTTATGGAAGTCTCTGTGAGACTTTGATTGAACTGACAGGGTTGGTGTGCGTGGGGGAAATGAGGTGTCTTCCGGACAGGAATGCGGCCCAGGTATGTCAGGATGGTGTAAACAAAGAGAGTGTGTAAGAATACTATGATAATGAAGAGAACTATTGACAGTTTAGTCAGAATTTTTGCAGTGGTGTCTATGATGGCGCTTCTTGTTTCTTGCGGGGGCCCCAAGGAGTACATCTATCTGAGTGATATGGTTACCGGAGAAAGATACCCTGTAAACCATGAGTCAGGAATCATTGTTCAGCCAAATGACCGCCTTGACATCAAGGTGAGCAGCAAGACCCCAGAGCTTGCAGCTCCGTTCAATGTTCAGTCAGGATCATATCAGGTCGCTGCAGACGGAAGCGTTCAGGCTGCCGGTGTGGAGATCAATAATGGTTATAGGGTGGATTCGGAAGGAAACATAGTGTTCCCGGTGTTGGGTAAGATCAATGTGGGAGGAAAGTCGCTCAAGGATGTTGCTGCAATTATCGAGACTATGATCGTGGACGGCAGTTATATCAAGAATCCTGAGGTGACGATTGAGTTTCTCAATTTCAAGTACACTGTGCTTGGCGCAGTCAACGGAAAGGGCTCATATACTGTCGATGGTGATAAGGTCACAATCATCGAAGCGATTGCTAAAGCCGGAGATTTGTCAAAGAATGCAAGACTTGACAGGGTCGCGGTAATTAGAATGGTCGACGGAAAGCAGGAGATCTTCTACAATGATATCAGGACTGCTGAGATATTCAAGTCTCCTACTTATTATCTTCAGCCAAATGATATCGTCTATGTAGAACCTAAGCATAAGGACAGGAATGAGAGAGCATGGCAGACGGCCTCTTTTGCTGTATCGCTTGTAAGTTTGGCTAGTACTGTTTTGTGGGCTTTGTCTCTCACAGGACTTATAGGAGGTTAAAAGGGCAAGAATATGCAGGAGAATAATAAAAAGAACGATAAGATAAATATTTTAGATCTTTTCTTCTACTTGTTGGGCAAGTGGAAGTGGTTCGCGTTGTTTGTTGTAATATGCGTTGGTGCAGCCTATGCGTACTATTCTTCCAGAGAGTTTACTTACTTCTGTTCTGCCACAATTGCGATCAAGGACCCGGAGAATAAAGCAGTTTCTGCGGGATTGAACAGATATGACAACCTCATCAATAAGGTCAATGTGACGAATGAGATCTATCGTCTGCGCTCGCACAAGCTTATGAAGAAGGTTGTGGATATGACTGATTCGGACGTTTGTTATCGTCAGCCAAACCGTCTCAGATTTCTGGAGCTGTATTCTCAGACGCCTGTAAAGGTTTCTTTTAAAAAAGAGTTCAAAGAAGGATGGGCATCCTTCTATATGACGATGCTTGATAAGGAACATGTACTTATCAGCGACGTAAATAACAAGAACAACAGCATAACTGTAAGGCTTGGAGATTCTCTTTGTTTCAACGGAGTGGACATGCTTGTGACTCCTACAAATTTTCTTGATGAGTCATGGATAGATCAGTCTATCCTTGTGGAGAAGAGATCAGTCAGCTCTATGGCCAGTCACTTTGTCGGTAACCTTGGCATCAAGCAGGAGGCTGAAGATGCCTCTATTCTTCAATTGTCCTTGCAGGATGCTTCTCCTCTCAGGGCGCAGGCGGTCCTGAATGCATTGATACAGCTTTATAATGAGGAAGTTATCATAGAGAAGAATCAGATTGCTGTCAATACTGCTGACTTTATTAATGAGCGTCTGCTTATCATCGAATCAGAGTTGGGTGGCGTAGAATCTGACCTGGAGTCTTTCAAGAAGAGCAATAATATGCTTGATGTCGGGGCTGAAGCGACAAGTTCTGTTGCAGACAGGCAGAAATATGCTTCCCAGATTATGGACCTGCAGACCCAGTTGAGCGTCGCACAGTCTATGAAGGCCTATCTTGAAGACCCTGCAAAGGAGGTTGAACTCATCCCTGCTAACACAGGGTTGAACGATGCCAATCTTGACGGGCAGATAGCGCAGTACAACACTTTGAAATTGCGTCGCGACAAACTTTTGGAAGAGGGCAGCGGTCAGAACCCTATTGTCAGGGACATCAACAACTCCCTTATTTCTCTGAAGCAGTCTATAATTCGTTCTGTGGATAACTCGATAGTTGTCTTGGAGACCAAGATGAAGGATGCGAAGAGTCAGGAACGATATGCTACTTCCAGGATGTTCTCTATGCCTCAGAAAGAACGCGAGTTGATGTCCATTGAGCGTCAGCAGCAGATAAAGGAAAACCTCTATATATTCCTCCTGAACAAGAGAGAGGAGAATGCCTTGACCCAGGCTATGGTTGACAACAATGCCCAGATCATCAATGAGGTCTCTGGCAGTGATAGCCCTATTGCCCCGAACAGGACCAAAGTGCTGCTGCTTGGTTTCCTTCTCGGCTTGGCGATACCTGGAGTATGGTTCATCGCTAAACTTTTCCTCGATACGCGAGTCCATAGCAGACGCGATATCAAGGATGGGGTTACAGTCCCATTCCTCGGAGAGGTGCCTCTTGACAAGGACTATCTGAAGAAGAAGACAAAGAAGGCCGTTGTGGTGGATGCCGGTAACCATACCCAGTCTGAGGCGTTCCGAATCCTTCGAACCAACATGGTGTTCATGAAGAAGAAGGACCATGATCTTCAGGTGATTACCTTTACCTCATTTAATGAAGGAGCTGGTAAGACCTTCGTTTCAGCTAATCTCGCTGTCAGCTTTGCTATGGCAAAGAAGAAGGTAGTCGTTGTTGACCTTGATATCCGTAAGGCTACGCTGAGCAAGCTCTTCGGAGGTGCCCATGCTACAGGTGTCACAAACTATCTTTACGATACGGATCTGAAGATAGATGATATCATCATCAGCGGTGTCGAGCATGAAAACCTGGATCTGATTCCTGCCGGTTCCAAGGCACCTAATCCTTCCGAACTGCTTATGGATGACAGGCTTGACCAGCTGATCAACGACCTGAGAGCGCGTTATGACTATATCATCGTTGATAATGTGCCTGTAGGAATCATTGCCGATGCTACGGTGTCAAATCGTATCGCTGACCTCACTATATTCGTTGTTCGCGCCGGTAAGATGGACAGAAGGCAGTTGCCTGAGCTTGAGGAACTCTATCAGGAGAAGAAGCTCGCCAATATGGCTATCATCCTGAATGGATCTGAGCGTCACAGCGGAGGGTACGGCTATGGCTACGGTTATGGCTACGGTTACGGTTATGGTTACGGCTACGGCTACGGCTATGGTACAGAAAAGAAGAAATCATTCTGGTCACGAAATAGAAAACGTAAATAGAAATAACAACTAAATTAATTTAAAGATGAAAGCAATTCCCCATTTAATCGCCTCTGTGGCTCTGTTCTTTGGAGCTATGGGTATGGCAATGGCGCAGGAAACTTCTGTCAATACTGAGACAACAGTAAAGGAAGAAGTCGCTAGTTCGCGTAGCTTTGAAGTCGGTAGCTTCAAGGACAACTGGTTTATCGGTATCGGTGGTGGTGTCAACCAGTATCTCGGAGAACATGACCGTCAGATGAAGTTCTTCAACAGACTTGCTCCGGCAATGGATCTGTATTTTGGTAAGTGGTTCACTCCTTCTCTTGGATTCCGTATCGCGTATAGCGGTGGTGAGGGTTTTGGTGCAACAAATCTTATGACAGGAATGATCAATACAACAGGCAATCCGATTGCACCAGATTACCTGACTCAGAAATTCCTCGATGAGAACTCTGGCTATAAGGGTGACGGTACAGACCACCACGCTCTTTATTGGCAGCAGTTCCATATGTGGAACATCCATGTTGACTTCATGCTCAACCTGATGAACGTGATCGGAGGTTACAAGGAGCGCGTGTACAACCTCAGCCCTTATTTCGGAATCGGCCTTGCACGTGCATACGCACTCGAGGACAATGACAACCGTTTCTGCAACAACAGACTCAGCGGTACAGTAGGTCTCCTCAACTCTTTCCGTCTTTGTGACGCTCTTGACCTCAATGTGGATCTTAGAGGAGTGCTTGTTCCTCAGGACTTCGAGGGTGAGCTTGGCTCAAGACCAGGCGGTGGTGAGACTTATGAGTCTGAGGGATACCTCACAGCGACTATCGGTATTGCCTATAAGTTCAAGCCAAGAGGCTGGAGCCAGGGCAAGACTATCTACAAGACCAATACAGTGACTGTCCTCGACCAGGATGCTCTCAATGCAGCACTTGCAGAGAACAAGGCCCTTGAGGAGCAGCTTAAGAATGCTAAGGCACAGACAGTGACAGAGGTAGTGGAGTCTCTCCTCTCTCCAGAGCTTTATATCACATTCGAGCGTAACAAGAGCGAACTCAGCGGCGAGGGTAAGGTGCTTCTCATGAACCTTGCTAAGATCCTCAAGGCAGCTGATCAGTCTATCGTTTACACAATCACAGGTTATGCCGATAACCAGACTGGTACTGTAGAGCGTAACCAGGAGCTCTCTCAGGAGCGTGCTCAGGTGGTATACGACTATCTCGTTAAGGAGATGGGTGTTGATCCAGCACACTTCGAGATGGAGGCAAAGGGTGGTGTGGACGCAATGTTCCTCGACGACAACACACTCAGCCGTGCTGTTATCTTGACTATCAAGAAGTAATCCAACAGCAATATAAAATCGACAGAGCCGGTCCTTTAACCAAGGATCGGCTCTATTTTTTACCAAACCGCCATCCCACGCCCAGCAGGAGGTTGTTGGAGGAGTCGGTGTAGTTGATTTTCAAGCCTGTGTGCAGGAAGAGTCTTTCAGTGATGAATGCTTTGAGGATCGCAAAGTTGTAGATGCCACCGAGTTCAGATCCTTTATATATGATGTTGTGACCGATGCCGATATTGATTGAGAATATCGGCATTTTTAGTTCTATTCTCATTGACAGGCCGGCTGCCAGCTGTTCGGAGAGGGGAGGACGGTGGAATCGGATTTCATCTGTGACCGGATTGATGCCTGCAACATGTCCGGCCAGATTGATGCCTTCGTTGTACTGGATGTCGATCGATGGGCCGACAAGCAGGTTTTCCGTAAGGTGGTAAAGTGGGTTGAGGTGAAGGGCCAGTATGCCGAACTTGCCGTCCAGCTTGTATTCTTTTTCCTTGTATGTCAGCGTTTCTGCGTTCCATGCTCCGCACAGCATGAGGTCGAGCGATATGCGTCTTTTTGATCGTGCTGTTTTGTCGGGTCGAGTCACATCGCCGGCGCTTGCGCCACCGAATGAGCGCATTGCGCTGATTCTCATTCCCAACGTATTCACTCCGACATTAGGCAGGGTAGTGTCTCCGTTGGAAAAGTGCGTGTAGTCCAGGCCGGTGGAAAAGGTCCACTCCGGACGCGGATGCCACGAAAGAAGCAGAGCGGCGTTGATGTATGCATTGACTTTTGTTCCGACTACCAGGTTGTTTGTGTTCCAGCCTGTCGAGATGCCGAAGTTCCATTCGTAGTCCAGCGAAAGATCTTCTCCCAGGCGGGCAATTTCAGCTCCTTGGAAGATGTATATTGCAGCGGGCGTGCCGATCTCTGAATGTCTGAAGAAGGTGTATGCCGCTATACCGATGCCTTGATACGCTGTCGGCCATATTTGTCCGAGGCGACTGGCGGAAGGGAAACGGAAGGCGTACTGCATGTGGGTGGATCCTGCTGCCTGAAAGGGCTTTCCGGAGGCGTTTGCCCCGCGGAAGAAGTCGTGGTGGCGTGTAGGTATGGCAGGCCGGAAGTCAATGCCTATGCGATGCTCGAACTTTGTCGAGTCCGGTGCATTTCCCAATGCAGTCCATGTGCAGCCCAGCAGGACCGCTATAAGTAAAATCCGCCTCATGGTTCAGTCCTCCATCTTCCGTCATGTGTCTTGCTTGTGAACTCTCCGCTGAGCGACAAGGTTCTTCCCTCTGGGTGAGTGAACCATATGGTATATGGTACTCTGTATTCAACATATCCCCAGTACATGCCGGTAGTGTTTTCGTCTTCAGGCGCTGACGGAGATTCCATAGGTGTGAAGGTCTCTTTATATGAGAACTCGGTGAACTCCTTGCATTCTGGCACAGTTCCTCTTTCCGGGAACGGAACAGGAAGCGGGATATTGAATGTACCGCCGACGTATTTCAGGAGTTCCTCCATCCATGCTGCCTCGGGCATGTCTTCCGATGTCACTGATGCGGCAGGGAAACATATCTTGCGTCCGAACCGTTCGTTTTGTACTTCTTCAAAGCCTTCATTCCTTTCTGTAACGATACCATATTCTATCCTTTCAAAAGAGTAACCGCAGCATGCTTCGATCCTGACCGGAATGCATAGTGACTGAAACTCATTTGATATATGTATGTCAATCAGGACGGGGTCCGGGTCTGTGGAATGCTCCAGTTCAAGGCATATCTTCGTTTCGGAAGGTCTTGTTAAGCGGAATGATAAGAACCTTGATTCATATGCTCCCTCATCTGATATGTCTCCGTCAATTTTGTCTACGGCGACCCTCTCTATCTCCCAATCCCCATGACTCAAAACGATGCCTGCACTTCCTCCCGTGAACGGAAGTACGTATTCCGCTTCGGATGCTTCCAGGTGTTCGATAAAGATGCCCGGGTTACACGAAGTTAACCCGAGCATCATGACGATCAAGTATGTGAGATGTCTGCTGATAGACTTATCCCCCTAAATTATTTTGTGTATGAGAACTCAACGACGATTGGCCAGTGGTCTGCGAGGCCCTGGTATGCAGAGTCGCGGAGGTAACCGTTTGCGCTGATCTGTACAGCTGCGTCAGGGTTGTTGATGTAGATGATCTTGTCTACAACCTCACCTTTCTGGCTGTCGCAGATGATGTCGCTTGAAGAAGTTCCGGTCGCATCCTCTACCACGAGAGAATTAGACGGATATGTCGGATATGTTCCGTTCCACATGAAGTCCACCCATGGGTCGTTCACCTCAAGGTCGCTGTCAAGCACGCCCCAGAAGTAGGTCTGGAAGTCGTGACGGGTGTAGCGGCAGTTGGTGTCACCCATGAAGATGATAGGGCGGTTGTTGCTGCGGATGCTGTTGATGTACTGT
>JAZOPY010000134.1:0-14618 GCA_045655825.1 Candidatus Cryptobacteroides sp.
GTGCGCCCTTTTGTTGGACGACTTAAATTCCATTTCATTTTGCGGTAGTGGCACTCAGCTGGCGGAGCAGCCCTTGGGCTGAGCTGCGCAGCCTGCTGAGAACCGCTGGCTGGCGTATTTGCCAGCGGTGGTGCCTTGCCACACGTCATCTTTAACTTGCTTTAGCTTGATGCCGCAACCAATACTGACTAGTGTAGAATCTCCGTAAAACCGGCACCCTTACGGACAAGTTAGGCGAAAGGTAGGGTCTGTCCGTAAAATGGGCAATTTTACGGAGAAGTGGGGCAACAAGGGTGGGTCTGTCCGTAAAACTGGCACTTTTACGGACAAGTGGGGCCGGCAAGGTGGGTCTGTCCGTAAAACAAGCCTTTTTACGGAGAAGTGGGGCTGACGAGGTGGCAAGGGCCGTTTGAAGATTGCCACGGCCATTTCTTGGCCTCGCAATGACGTCGTGGCCACACAAGGTCTCAACTCAGACATCGACACTGAACGTAGACACTGGACCTAAGCACTGGACATCAACAAACAGGAGCACTAACTATAGGAATACAGAACATGCTGAAGGAAAGAATCACGATGTGGGAGACGGAAACATTTCATCAAGGATTGAGAGCTCTAATTTCAGCACCCGTCGCAGCAACTGATTTGATGCATTATAGTCGAAGTGGAGTTTGCGGGCCAGCTTGACCTTCTGATCGGGAGTCAATGAGTTCAACTTGGCTGAGAACATTTCCGACGCACATCTTGCTGCTACGATAAACATCTCATCATCAGTCAGGAATACTGAATCCTTCAAGCGACATGCTATCTGGCTGAATGATTCTGCATTTCGAGTCAGGGAATGAAAATAGCTTCTGGCATCATGAAACATCTGCTCTCCGATGTCCACCCTGCAGAAAGACGGGATAAAAGGAACTTCCGACACGAACTTCAAGGCTGTCAGATCTGGGACATCACGATAATGAGTAAGCTTTCGCACCTTATTAACCCCCACTTCCTGAACCGACTTTACAGGAAGCTGATAGATCACCGGAGAGAAATACGCCCAGCCACCGCCCCAAGGATAGCTGAACGGGGTGTAATTATGATTGGCCACATATGCATTTCTGTTCGCATATATGATCTCATTGCGGAGAGCCTGCAAGGTCTCGACAGGCAAGGCAGAAGGGACAAATCTATCCCATGCTATCACCCTGCCCTCCTTAGTGTACGCCCGTTTGAGCCTCCTTTTGAACACATCGAAAAACTCCAGGCAGTCCGCCAACTCCCCTCGCATAATCAAATGCACATGATTATTCATCAACTCAAAAGTGATCAGCTCCGCCTTGCAATTAATGACTGCGCAGACCGCCAGCAAGGTCATCCCGAGATTAAAATCCTCTGCACTGCAAAAAATATCCTCCATCAACGTACCGTCAGTATACACATGCCAGAATGGCCCGTTCTTTTCAAAGGCGATTTGGCACGCCCGTTCCTTCTCCACATAAGTTTTCATGCAGCAAAGCTAAACCGACGTATGGATACAAACAAAATCTGCATGTTGTTTTTCATTCTACAACATGCAGATTTTTCTCTTTTTTAAAATTATTTCTTTTTTTTAAAATCCTACTGGATCACAATATCGTGTTCGCCGTCATATCCTGGCGACACGAATACGCCTCCTGAAGCTTTCGAGGCAAGGAAGTTCCCTGTTCTGTCTGAAGGAGTTCGCCGCAACTGTAAGCAAGAAGAAGACGTAGTGATGTCACACTGAACTATAAAACACGTATCCCCGCAGAAACTCTGCGGGGATACCTTATATATATTTATAGAATTACTTCGAACCGTATGTTACAGAAGGCCATGTCTGGGTAGAGACATAGTTCATACCGCTAATACGAGTTGTGAGTGTTTTCTGCATTGTTGAAACAGCCTCACTGAAGCTCTTGCCTTCATCTCCGCAGAATCCTCCGCCAATACCATATGTACTGTAGCGCTTGCTGTTCCAAGAACTTGATCCGCTGTCTACCGGCCACATCTTGTTATTCTCAGCTTCAGACTTAGCGATAGACGCCTGCACCATAGGTATCTCTGTGTCGACATATGCCTGGATGGCGCCCTTTACGGTATTCCAACGTTCAGCTGCAAGAGCCTTGAATGCAGAGCTCTTTACAAGCATAGGATACCAAAGGTAAGTCGCATCGCTTTCATTCAGAGGCTCAGACGGATAGCCTGACGACTTATGGAAGCACTGATAAGATTTTGATAACCAGCTGGATGTTGGCATTGCATCCTCGAGCATTGACTTAGTGTATGAGTAACCATTTTCTGAATACGAAGTGCTAGTTGGGAGTGTATTCCAGTCAAAGTCCCAAAGTGGTCCAGCATACATCACACCCTCATTGATATAGTTGTAGCAACTCTTAGGGTGCGCAGTCTCACTATTCATCATAAGCTCCTGAATAAGCCAGTAGTCTACAAATGAGGTAAGGTCCATCTTTGCAAATGCAGCCTCATATCCAGCATTTGTATTCTTATAAAGGTTATCCTCTACGCCACGAACGAATGTTGAGGCATATGAGAGCATGTCCTCATTTGCATCATCCTTGAAAAGGAAAGGAACATAACATGCAGTTGTAAACTTCCATGCCTCATCATATCCGTCCTCAGCCTCGAGGAGATATCCATAGTCACTAGGGTCACCTGAATATGCATCCTCAGGATCGTATGGATCATTGATGTCAAGACGCTCGCCATCAATCTTCACCTGTTCGCAAAGATAGTAGTTACCAACATATACGCCGTTATACACGAGTTCAACATGCTGGCCAGATGGGTTCCAAGCCATACCGTCATTAGGGAATGTACGCTTGAACACATCTGCGATACCAAACGCTACTTCGTTACGCATCAAAGTACGGTCTTTCCAGTTTGCAAGGAGGACCCAACGCTTGTGTGCAGGCATTCCAAGCATACCATGCTTCTTGTCGAGCTTAACTGCAAATGGCTTCTTAGGCATCTGCTGAGTAACATTACCACGCAAACGAGTAGATGAAAGCACAGCTTCAGTAACTTCTGCACCATTTTTATCTGTCAATGCTGAAGTACCGTCCGCGTTGTAGACCATGAAGTTATCACCATCCTCCATTGACCAATCTGCATCCTTAGGCTGCCATGCAGTACCAGTTGCCTTATACCAAGCTGCGCTTGCTTTAGAGTATTTACTCTCTGATTCAGAAGTTGTGGTTCCTGAAAGCTGATTAACAACTACTACTGGGAGACCTGTATTGGTCAACTCAACATCATAAACAGCAACGTCTGCATTACCATTTATTACAGCTATCTGCTTGAATTTGCTAAAATCAACCTCGGTCACTCCATTTTCAATAACGCCACCCTCATATATAAGTGCTGTTCCCTCTGGAATGTCAAAAGTAGGCACAAGCTTACGGTTATTAAGATAAGGCACGTAAAGAGTAACTTTCTTATTTGCCTGGTCGATAACGCACACCTCTTCCTTAACAGTTGAAGTGGTAACTGTAAATGAAGAATTGTGAGTAAACTTTCTGCTAAGAATCTTTCCAGGATTTGCAGCGACAGTAAACTTAAGGCTGTTAAGCACTGGAGTTGCACCAGTTAGCCCAGCGAGAATATCATCTGACGGCTCATCAGATGGCTCATCAGGGGTGTCTTCGCCAACATTGGTGACAACCATATCGCTAAAATTAGCAAGTGTAAGAGGATAATTAATAACCTTGTTAGGTGCGAAAGTAGCCTTTGATGCACGAGTAAATCTTGCGATATGCTTATCAGTAACAATTTCAAAATTAATGATATCACCAGGCACAGAAAGTGGAGCTGCTGAAGCATATCCACGAAGAGTCACACCATTTGCTAATGTAGGAGTGTCATTGAATGCAAGCGTTATCTTATTGGCTCCCTGATCTGAAGCATCCCAACTGCTAATGGCCTCTGCACTAGATTTAGTAAGATCAAATGTGAACTTACCGTTCATCTGACGAGGCTTGCCATCAGCAGTCATCACCTGAATGGAAACACTGTGTAGTTTATCTCCTTCAAGCGCGGTACCATCAGCATTAACAGCAAACTTGATAAATGTCAAGAGATGATAGAAATCAAATTTATAGGTTGTCAGTGTGCGCGATTTGTACACTCCAATCTTGTAATCTGTATTCATCTTCTTGAGAACAGTGCTGAATGACTGGATAGCAGGTAGATTACCTCTCACAGCACTCATGTCATTTGATGAGTTTTCAGAATTATAAGGGTAATACGCATACTTAGGAGAACTTAAAAGAGAACCGCCAGAGAAAGTTGTACTAGCCTGCTGATAGTACTTGTTGGTACTTGTAAACTTCACGTTTGTCATACGAGAACCGTATACTCCAATAGCTTCTTTGGTGTCCCAGATCATTTCAAATCCATTATCATTCTCACTGACGACACTCTTCGTTCCGACAAAACCATCTTCTGAAACAGGCAACTCTGCCGTTGCCATAACCGTCTCAGTATCAGGTTCTTCCAAACTCTGCTGAACACAAGAGCTCAATACTGCAGCCGCTGCTAAAAGCGGGAAATAAAAGATTTTTCTCATAAAATTTAAATTAGATTAATTAGTGGTTAAGAAGGTTATTATATGATTAACCCTCCGGCACTTCTGCCGGAGGGTATAACTACTGTTTAAATTCCATCTTCTTCATTACCGTCTCCACCAGGGGTCTGGTTATCACCACCCTGGTTTCCACCGCCCTGGTTTCCACCACCCTGGTTTCCACCACCCTGGCCTGGATTTTCAGGTGTGGTGTTTCCGCCATTTCCGCTACCAAACTTGAAGTTATTAGCGATGATTACTCCTGGAAGGTAGTATGAACCATCGTATTCTACACCTTCCGTAGGAACGTTATTCACGTAATCCATCATAACGACACCTGTCGGTCCCGTCGTCTGTTCCATTCCGGCACTCAAGACTTCCCTATAGAAATCCGAATTCAACCTCGTTGCAAGAGCATCAATATCGCCACCGTCACCACCATACGCAGATCCAACAGAAGGTACAAGGCTATATGTTGGACTTCCCTTCGTCGCATCCGTAGCCATATATCCGGACAAGGTATTCACAAAGACATAATTTGTGAACTGATCACTAATAGCCATTTTAAAGGTCTCTACAGCGTTGCTTAGTTTCTCGCTATAGGATTCGAACCAATACATTGCAGGATGTGAATAACTTCCCCATCGACCGCTTGCAATGTTAAGATTATCAGGCAGGACTCTAGCCCACTCGTGATACCAACATTGCGCGTCAGTATTAGTTGAATATACAAAATTCATGGAGCCCTTACCTACATTCGCATGATTACTTGGATCTATTGTCGATGTCTCCATATATTGTTCGATATAGACATCAGCAGAGTTACTGATGTTTGGAGCAGGAGTGGTCGTACCATCAACGGTAATAGTATATCCCCTTGCTCCCCATTTATCCTTCGCTGTTCCACATCCGTCAACAAGAAGGAATGGGTAGGTTTCGACAGGGAGCGCTCCTACAGCACCACTGAATGTGCCCTTGTCATTTTCATCATGCTGGCTCAGTCGAACAATTACGAGAATTTTACCTCTAACTTCACCCAATGTGATATCCGGTCTATAAAGTACAAACTTATCCTTATAAGTGATGCCATCAAACCAGAGTTTGAGACTCTGCGCATATTTAGTAGCATTTCTTGGAGGACTATTACCTTCTGGCTGATATGTAAAAATCACGATAGCGCACTCATCAGCATGCTCAGTCACCAGATTATTGATAATGTTCATTGCATCACCAACTTTAATGTTCAAATCCTGCTTATTACAAGTGACTTGGGCATCAGCCAAAGTTGTTGCGTCGTCACGTAGAACGAGACTACCTAATCCAATGTAGTTTGAGTTTCTATCACTGACAATCTCAAACGCACGAATTCCAACCTTCCACTGCTCTGGTATCGTCATATGAGTATGCTGTGAACGGAAATAGCCATCAGTATCTGCTGTGTAGTTATAAGAGAACGAACCACCTGTTCCTGGAATCGACAGCTTCTTGAAGTCTACTTCATCAGCAACCTGAGTCATCCACTTTGAGGCATCAACTGTGATCACCTCTTCTTCTGCTGCGTATCGAGCAGGAAGTTTGAAGCCCTTGATTACAGTCTTTAGATTCTTTGGAAGCGCAACAGGATTGGTGTCGCTACCCAATGCCTTGGTAATGTATCCGCCACCTGTAGGACTATATCCTACTGTAAGATTCTTGTACTCGGCACCTGGGCGAAGGAATACGGTAAATGTCAGTGTCTGACCTGGCTGAATAGTGATAGGATTTGCGTCCTTCCACATCGGAATCTGGATAACACCTGTGCCAGCTCCATCATTGATACATTCCGGATACGTGCCAGTCCACTCATCTTCTGAAAGATTTGCGTAGAAATTACCTGCAATACCGTTGCCTTGAACTCGGAGCTCAGCGATTGTGATAGGGTCAAGACTATCTTCATTCAATGTGAGCTGAATCTGAACCGCAGTTACAATTGGGACAAATGTGAGCGAAACGCCACCGTCCTCTCTCTTTGCCTTGCCCTTAGCCGCCATATATGCATAGTTCATATTTGGCTGCGCCACCCAATTGTTGCCTTCCAGTTCGATACTTATTGGAGCTTGGGCGCCTGGCACAACACCTCTCAAAGTCGTCCCATCCATTGTAATACCGCTAGCCAAAGTCGACTGATCGACCGAAAACATATCTGATGATGGATACATTGCATAGAAATGATGATCGCCATCTCCATTCCATTGGAGGGAACTGTCACCATTCTTTACCAAATATGCATAATCTTTCTGGCTATCATGATCTTTTGAATGATATACTGTGTAATGCGAAGGTTTAGGGCCGTTCGCTTCTGGGCAGTAAATCTGAATAGCATCCTGCTGGTCAATCCAGTCTATACGCTCAAATGTCTTGCCATTAGATGTATAATAACCAGCCTCTCCAGCGTACACAGTCTTAGTCCCTGGTGTTTCAAAACCAGCACGTGCGCCGAAGATAATCTCATCTCCATCTTTTGCCGGAGTCGGAGTCTCGAGATTCTCTTCAACACAACCTGTAAAAAAGAAAATTGGGGCGCATACAAGCGCTGAAAGGAAATATATTTTCTTCATACTTTTATCCTCCAAATTATTGCCAACCACTTGTGTCATCATTCCAATCGTGATTAGTCACATCAACCTGATTAATCTCGTGGCCAGTGGTCTCCACATCGCTTGAGTTGCCTTTTACAATAGAAGCGCTCATAAACGCTCCCTCAATTTCTATCTGGAAGCAATCAGTTCGCGGCGCCTCATAAACACTTCGTTTCATATCATTAAGTTCTTTTAATTATCATCGTAACTCGAACAAATAAACCACACAAATTCCAAGAACAGGGCAAAATTTCCCCATTCAAGGACCTGTCCATTTAAACGTCCGTTTAATTAGACAAAACGACAATAAAAACGACCTTTTGATAGTATGGGATTGCAATTTGTGCAGTCCCCAAAGGGCTTAAAAGGCCTCGAAAATGAAGAAAATGGTGTCAATAGGAGTAATTAAAGTGAAAAAGGTCGTATTCGACGGCAAATTATCGGTCAATTCCGGACATCTGGCGAATTCATACTAACTAATTGAGCGTCACTGATAAAAAAGTCCACAAAATCTTTGCTGATTCTATAAAAACTTCCTACCTTTGCAGTTCAATTAAACGGACAAATAAACATACATTGTTTTTCCACTGCGGGTGAGGCCAGCCTTCCCCCGCTGGATTTTATGGGATACAAGAGATAAATAGAGAAAAATAAATAAAGAGAAAACAACTTAACTCAAAATGAGATTTATGATGAAACGCAGTGTTTATGAGGCCCCGAAGACTGAACGCTTCCAGATCGAAATGGAAGGGGGCTTCTGCAGTGGGTCTGCAGTTGTGGAGAATCCGCAAGGAAATCAAGGTGAGATTTCCGAACAAGAAGTAAATACAGGTTTTACCACAGACTTTACCGCAGGAGCAGCAGTCGGCGAAGGTACGAACGTGTGGGACTAATCCCATCAGCAGAGATGTTCATTAATAAACCGAAATAGTATAATACGATGATGAAAAAGATCTATAATTACATATTGCTTTCTGCTCTTGCATTTGCTTCTACAGGCTGCCTCAATGAGGAGCTCACTCCAGACAAACCTTATGCGGAGGCAGGTGATGAGGTCAAGTTTCGACTGTCATTGGAAGAGCCGAAGACTAAAACCATATACGGCGAAGAGACCACAACAGGAGATAAGACTGTATTTCCTATCTATTGGGTGGAGGGAGATAAAGTGCAGGTATTTTCACCACAGTGCCTTGAAAACAGAAGAAGTGCAGAGTATAAGGTTGTACTCCCTAGTGGCGTAACTATGCCTAATTACGCTGAAGACCTCACTCCTACAGGCGAGAATGGTGTTCAGTGGGGAGATAATGAAACTGCAGATTTCTACTCGCTCTACCCTTCTGGAAGTTACACATTATCCAGCGACGGAACAAAGGCAGAGAATATCAATATCAGCTACACCCAGCACATTGCTGTAAACGGCAGCAGTGTAAAGTCTGACATGGAAGACTGCCTGATGTATGCAAAAAAGACTGGTGTGGAAAGTGGTGAGGTTGTAAATCTCCACTACGACCCCATCTCTACTGTCGTTATGCTCACTTTGAAGGTAGCAGCGAACGTAACTGGTACAGATCCTGACGCGTTTACCATCCAGACCATCAGTCTGATAGCCGACACAGATATTGCCGGAACTTTCAGTCTGAATATTGCAGACGGTACATTTGGCGAATTTACAACAGGTAAGACAGCTAAAACCGTTACAACACAGATAGTGAATTCAGCAACAGGAGGTTTCCACTCTTTGAAGAACAATGAGTCTGTCACTGTTCCATTGTTCCTGGCTCCTGCAGAATATAGTTCTGTTAAGAATTGGAAGGTGCAAGTAGTTGCAAATGGTAACACTTACACCAAGACTCTTAACATTGACAAGGCATTGGAACCAGGTCAGATTCACAAAATCACATTGCCGGAGCTTGCCCCTGCAGAAACTGAGTGGGATGTGTCAAAATGGATGACCTATATTCCACGTAATGTATATCTGTCTGAGGTGTCAATTCCTGGATCATGGAACACGTTGAATAGTGAATTCCAGGGCAGTTCTCCTACCATTTCAGCTCAATACGACAATGGTACACGCGCTTTCCATTTGGATACCAGATGGCAAGGTGGTGGAAGTGCACTGAACCCGACAATTACTAATGTATTAGGAGTGGCAGATGGAGGAACTACAGTAGAGTACACAGACAATGGACGTGTAATGACAGATAGCAACAACCCATCAGTAGAGGCTGCATTGGATGAGATGATCGACAACATAAAAGCTGATGAGTATATGGTTCTTATCTGTACATTTGCCCAAGGTAGTCACAATCATAGTTATACAGCTGAAGACGGCACAACTCTCGATTGGATAGGTGAAATCAGTCGAGTTTGTTCACTAAAAGAAGAGGTGTATGATGCCAAGGAACTCACACCAAACACCCTTGTTGGTGACGCGTTAGGAAAAGTTATTGTTATCATTAACACAGAAGGAGCAGTATCTTCTATACCATCAAATAGCAAATGTCTCTTCGTAAACATTCCATTGACGTTAAACAGCGGCTCGTTCGGAAGTGTCCTAAATGAAAATAATATCGGGGACATAAATAAGGGTACTGCTAACAACTCTACCATTTCCGATACTGGAATTGACATGTATAAGACTCATGCTCAGGTATGTATCGCAGGTGAAACATATACCGATAGCCAAGACAGAAGCGACGTTGATGGACGAGGATTTGCACCTACATTTGGTGAACGTAGAACAGTGGCAAATAATATACTTACATGGTCTAAAAATAATTACGGAACTGACAACTACTCTCATAACAAATGGATTTATCTCGGTTTGGGAGGATATTATGTACATTATGCCAGAGGCACAGGTCTTGAAATCCTTGTCAAAAAGTGGCGCGCAACTGATAATGGTCACGAAGATGTAGCCTCTGACCTAAACAACTGGATTAACGGCAAAGTGACAGAAATGGGAACCACTCCATCAGGTCAGACAACGGTCGTGCCATATTATCCTGTGGGTATTGTCTTGATGAACTTTGTGAATAACCACGCAACTACAGTTAAAAACATCCTGACATTGAATAACAAATATCGACTCCAGTACGATAAGACCAAACCATCGGATTATAGTCCGACAATGCTTAGCGTAAGCGACTATGACGCCACGGCAACTGTGGGCGGTAATGCCTTTTAGTAAAAACTATAATTCGAGGAGGGATGAAAGAGTTTTATCTACTTCATTCTTCCTCGAACTTTATAATATTTGCACACATAATTATATATGAAAAAAAGATCAATCTTGACTGCTGTACTCATGACTACAGCAGGTATTTTTGTATCATGTAGTGAAAAGGATGCAGTAGTATCTGACACTCAATCCTTTGAAACAATTGAGGCAGAAATTCTTAACCCAGAAGAGGCCCAGCAAACCAGAAGCTGCGTAGACGGAGTTAATCTCAACCCAGACTTCATTGGTTTACTATGGCAGCCTAATGACCAGATCGGCGTATATAGCCAGGACGGCAAGACCCGTAACGTAAATTTCAAATGCACGTCATCTACCAACGTACGTAGAGCAGAGTTCAGTGGAGAAATCAGCGGTACACCTTATTATGCCTATTTCCCCTATTCTAAAGAAAATGATGCTTGCGACATGACCTCGATAAAAGGCGTGCTGCTGGCAGAACAGCCTTTCGACCATGAAACGGGAACCATCTCATGTGATTACAAGTATGGTAAACGAGCATCAGATGGCACAAACATGTTCTACTTCAAGCAGCTATTCTCAATGCTTCAAATTTCCATTGAAGCAAGCGACACAGATCTGGAGGGGGAAAGTCTTTCTAAAATTATACTATCAGTAACAGATACTGATGGAAACGAAAGACAAATTTGTGGCGAGTTTACATTCAGTGCAATAGATGGAACCTGGGCAATGCGTGAGAATGCAGCTTCATCCATATCTATGACTTGGAGTAAAAATCCAACCCTCGCTAAAGGTAAGTCATATCAGGGTTTCATCACGATAATGCCCGTTGTGAAAAAGACTGACAAAATTAAAGTTGATATATACACAGACAATCACAACGCATCATTTACCGCTGATTGCAAGCTTGATTTTAAGTCTGGGTATGTATACAACATACCACTCAAACTATCAAATTATGCTTCAAATCCCGACAAATATGACTACAAAGTAGTAACCCGTCCTGAATTGAACAGCTTTAGTTTCGACGTGGCTAAAAACACTGGTAAGCTCCTTGACAACAAGTGTACATGGAGCTCATCGAATAATCCTCAATTCAGCAGTGTATCATCCCATACTGCAGAAATTTCAGGAGACAACATCAGCCTCATGATTCCTTACCTTTACGACTTCAAGCTTGTTCCGACTTTCAGCGTTAGCGAAGGAGGGGTTGTGACTGCGAACGGCAAGACGATTGAGAGTGGTAAAACTGAGGTGGACTTTACTAATCCTGTGACATTTACTGTAACAGCAGGCGGATATACTCGCGACTATACAGTAAACGTCACAAATACAGGCATTCCTGTAGTGGTGCTGAAGCAGTCAACATCTGGTGATTTCAGCGAAGTCACATCAGGAAGTATCTTTAACAGGGTAGTAAATAATAAGTTCGTCGACTTCATGATCCGCGGAAAGGATACTGACTGGGTTGAAGACGACCAGATTACTATATATAACGCCGATGGCTCTGTAAATCTCGCGACAACAACTTGTGGCGCACGACTTCGCGGAAACACATCTCAGGCTTATCCAAAGAAACCTTTTGCAGTCAAGCTCACATCAAAGGCTCCGATCCTCGGCATGCCTGCACACAAGCGTTGGGTGCTTCTGGCGAATTGGCTTGACCACTCGATGATCCGAAACACCGTTGCATTTGATATCGCGCACGCTATTGAAAATGCATGGAAAACAAGTGATATCGAACCGGGAATTCCTTGGAATGTACATGGCCAGAATGTCGAACTTGTATTCGTCGAGTCTGACGGCACAGGCCACCATGTCGGAAACTACTTATTCTGCGAGCAGATCAAGATTGATGGCAATCGTCTCGACATTCAGGATCCGTATGAGGATGTGACCAACCCGACCTTGGAGACATGCGGTTATCTTTTTGAGATTGACAACAATTACGATGAAGACTATAAGTTCAAGACATCTAATACTGTCCCTGTTATGTTTAAGGACGAGATGCCTGACCAGACTATCTTCAATGCAATCAAGAGCAAAATACAGGGAATCGAAGACAACCTTGATGCTGGAAATTATTCTGCAGCCTACGAAGACCTTGACATATACTCAGTGATTGACCAGCTCATCATTTGGGAACTTACAATGAACAGAGAATACGGTGACCCTCGATCTGTATATTATTTCATGGACGGCAATAATAAATTGTCAGCAGGACCAGTGTGGGATTTTGACCGAGGAACATTCCAGAACACCACAAATGCTGCGAGTCAGGGTAACTCAGACCGTGTGAAGCCATACGATGAGTGGATGTATTGGAGAACAGACGAGAGCGACGGCGATTCATACATCTGGTACCGCCAGCTGGCTAAGGACCCTATCTTTAAAACTGCAGTACAGGATCGTTGGAAAGTGATTTATCCATACCTCCAGGGTGTGTCAGACCAGATCCGCATGTATGGGGAGACTCTCAAACTGTCATTCGAGTCAGACAGCGAGATGTGGCCTACAGACAAGGCAGCAATCCAGGAACATAAAAGCGGATTCTCTGACTGGAGCGGCGATGAAAATCTCGCCACATTTGAGTTAGTCATAGACAACTTCGTAAAGGTTTACGAGGCTCGTCTTTCTGGTATGAACTACCTCATCACATCAGGAAAATTTACCAATTAACAAGATTCAGAGATATAGAGGATGACTACAAATTATTCAAGCCCATCTGTAGAAGTGGCGGACATAGAAGTTGAAGGCGTGCTCTGTGCTTCCTTCGACACGGAAGTGGGAGACGGAGGAAATGCTTTTGATGAGGAGTAGAGTTATGAGAGAATATCAGATGATCTTTGCGGCGGTTGCGCTGGGCATAGCTGCCGTAGGATGTACCAAGGAGCAGGATGGAATAGCGGAGCCACAGAGCGAGGCACCGAAGATCATTGCGGAGCTGGCGGAGCAACCTGCGACACGCACATGCATTGATGCGGGAGCGGCAGACCAGGGAGGCTCTCTGGCTGTGCTCTGGAATCCGGAGGACCAGCTGGGAGTGTTTGTCGGCAGCAATTCAAATGTCCTGTATACTAACGAGGAAGAGACTGAGAATGTCCCTAATGCATCTTTTGCCACTGCAGAGGCTGCAAGCGGAGACATTAAGGCAGTTTATTACCCGTACGACGCCAAAAACGCCTCTAAAGCATATGATTTGCTGGAGGGAACAGTTCCGGCAGAGCAGGTGATGGACGGAAAGATCTCCGGTGACTACAAGTGGGGCGAATACAAGAGCACCGCAGAGTCAGGCGGATATAAATTCAAGTTCCATAATATGTTCTCACTGGTAAGGTTCAAGATTGACGCGACAGGAACTGTTCTGGCTGGCGAGACCCTGGAGACTATCAAGCTTGCAGTAACCCGTAGCGACAATGCCGTTCCTGTGACCGGAGACTTCACATTCGATGCAACCACCGGTGAGTATGAACTCGGAGAAACGTCAAACGCACTGACAACAGTCTGGAACCAGCCTCTCGACGGGACGCTTTCCGGCTTTGCGTCGGTGTTCCCGGAAGTCAAGACGGGCGACAGGATGACATTCACAATAGAGACGCCGAACTACACAGCCGTTCTCTCGGTAACCGTCAAGACAGACTTCGAACCGGAGATGTACTACACATTCCCGCTTACACTCGCAAACTTCAGCAAACTGTCCATAGCCAAGAAGGTGACAGGCACATTCACAGCTGCGACATACAACGTAGACGGTCTTCCACAGAAGGTATCATTCATCACCATCAATGGCGACGGCCCTGGCTCATCTGGAACCAAGACCATTAGTTCTGCAATCGCTGCTGACAACTGGGATTTCGTAGCTTTCTCTGAAGACTTCGCATATCACTCAGAACTTACAAGCGCACTGGGCGGCTACACATTCGGAACATATAGAGGTTCTGTATCATCAATATCCAAGAATAATACAGACGGTCTTGGATTCGCTGCCAACAAATCAACCTGTTCATTCAGCAATGAGAACATTGTGGAGTTCACATCAAGCTACGGCGGTCTTACATCAGGTGCAAATACTTGCATCTACAAGGGCTTCCGTCACTATGTCGTAACTCTCGCAGACGGCACTGAGATCGACGTGATCATCACTCACATGAACACATACAGTTCGTCAGGATCAGGTCACATCAACGCTCAGCACGCACAGCTCAAGCAG
>JAZOPY010000135.1:0-6426 GCA_045655825.1 Candidatus Cryptobacteroides sp.
ATGTCACGCATCCTTCCATAGTCGTCCCAACGCACCGAACGGTAGACATCGTAAGGAAGGAAGGAGAAGCTGCGTCGCTCATCCACGAAACCGCCCCAAGAGAGTCCCCTCTCGGTCTTGTCCGGAGTATATGCGAAGTCCATATATGTATTGGTCATGTTCGAAAGCACCACCGGAACTCCGTCATTTGCATAAAGGTAAGGATACTCCTCCTGACGGCCCGATGTGCTCCAGAAATTCACCGAATAGAGATTCTTCTTAAGTCTTTCATACACATGGTCCTCAAGGTCCATGACAACCTCCTGCCAGCCAGAAAGCTTCACACCGCGTGCTTCTGCTATGTCAAGAACCTTCTCTATATAATACGACTTGAGGAGTTCAATGTTATCCCAACCTCTTTCTTCCATGATCTTCTTACATGCAGGAGAGCCTGTCCAGGCGCCATGAGCAACCTCATCTCCACCGACATGGATTGCAGGAAGCGGAACCCCTGCCTCAGCATGATATGCTATGATTTCATCAAACACCACCTCTATGAACCTGTATGTAGAAGGCAGAGCCACATTTATCGCATTGTCCCTGTAATACTGCACTGACATGTACTCGGATGTATCCTCAGGCTCCGCGAGGAGGAAGGAATCGTCGCCGGTACGCTCCGCATACTTGTTCATGGCAAGGATAGCAGCGCGCGAATGACCCGGAGTATCGAACTCAGGAATAACGCTTATGCGGCGCTCCCATGCATATTTGAGGATTTCAAGGTAATCTTCCTTAGTGAGGTGTCCATTAGCGGAAGACGACATGTCGGAAGGGTCAATGCCACCATTATAAGATGGCATAAGATAGTCAGCCTCAACGTTTTCACCCTCTGCATTCTTGTGAGGGAACTCGTGATATGCCGTATATGAAGTAAGTTCAGGGAACTTGGAAATCTCAAGTCTCCATGCCTCGTCATCCCCGAAATGAAGATGGAAAACATTCACCTTATAGTGAGCCAGCAGGTCGATGAACCTCAGGATATTATCCTTAGACGTGAAGTTACGCGATATATCCAGCATGAATCCCCTGTATCCCAGATCGGGCCAGTCTTCGATAACCATGTTTGGAAGTTCATTCGAGCCCACATTTCTCTTAAGATTATCAAGGGTTACACGAGCGTACTGAGCACCATCCTCGTCTGCCGCCTCAACCTTGCACGCACCGTCAAGAGTTATCCTGTACCATCCGGCCTTGTCAGACTGCACATACTCTACCTGCGGCATCTGGTCCACCAATGTAACTCCTTCAGCAGCAGGGGTCACAACCTTTAGCGACGGGATCATGTCCCAAGCATTGACCTCAACCTGATTATAATGGAAGTCAGGCACGGTCGGCGCAGGAAGGAATTCATATTTCACATCCAGCGGAACCACCTTTCCATCAGCATACTCAAGAACGAACCCTTCCGGAGCCCAGCTGTGGCGCTGAAGTGGCCTGTCTGCATATTTGACAACAAGATTCTTACCCTCACGAGCCGCAGGGATCATCTTGTAAAGACAGCCATGGAAGAGTTCGAGATGTCCCTCCGAACCTTCAACCTTACCTGTAATGATATGGTTTGCAGTCATCCATACTGTCCAGTCTGTACCCTCAGGAGCATTTACAACCGTCAATGTCTGCACCGCACGTCCTGTAGCGGGATCCACCTCGCCTTCAGTCCATACCACACTGACCTTAGGCGCGCATGATGCAAGAATTACCGCCAGGGCAAAAAGTATAAATGATTTCAGTTTCATATTAAAGTTTCAGTGTTATACAAGCAGTGGCACCCCGAAAGATGCCACTGTATATCGTTAAAGTGATGTTTCAAACTCCTTGAGGAATCGGAGGTCATTCTCAAAATAATTGCGGAGGTCACGCACCTGCCACTTGAGCATTGCGATACGCTCTACACCCATTCCGAATGCGAAGCCGCTGTACTTCTTGCTGTCGATGCCTGATGCCTCGAGGACGTTAGGGTCAACCATACCGCAGCCCATGATCTCGAGCCAGCCTGTACCCTTGCAGATGTTGCATCCCTTTCCACCGCAGATGTTGCAGCTTACGTCAATCTCAGCTGAAGGTTCTGTGAACGGGAAGTATGACGGACGCATACGGATCTGGCTCTGCGCGCCGAACATCTCGCGTGCGAAGAGCAGGATAGCCTGCTTCATGTCTGCGAATGTAACGTTCTCGTCGATGTAAAGACCCTCAACCTGGTGGAAGATGCAGTGTGCACGAGCAGAGATAGCCTCATTACGGAACACACGGCCAGGGCATACGATGCGGATAGGAAGAGGCATATTTTCCATAGCGCGTACCTGCACTGAAGATGTGTGGGTACGGAGAAGCACCGGATTGTCGCTGTCCTTGATGAAGAATGTGTCCTGCATCTCGCGGGCCGGGTGCTCTGGCGGGAAGTTGAGCGCCTCGAATACATGCCAGTCGTCCTCAACCTCTGGTCCTTCAGCCACGTCGTAGCCGAACTTGCGGAAGATATTCACGATCTCCTCGCGTGCGATTGATACCGGATGACGTGAACCGAGCTGTACCGGGTCACCTGGCATTGTATAGTCAAACGATGCTGCACCTGCTGCCGGAGACTCTGCTGCAGCCTCCTTAAGTTCTTCAATCTTTGCAGCTGCGGCATTCTTGAGAACATTCAGTTTCTGTCCGAACTCTCTCTTGAGCTCAGGAGCAACGGTTCTGAACTCATCGAAAAGGGCTGTGATCTCGCCCTTCTTTCCGAGAAGGCGCACACGCGCCTGCTCGATCTCCTGCTCTGTCTTGCAAGACAGGCCTGCAACTTCGGCCATCAAGGCTTCAATTTTTTCTCTCATATTTCTTTATGTTTATTTTCTTATCATTAAGATTGCCACGGTCATTTCATGACCTCGCAATGACGTGTGCGATTTATTACAATGACTTCTATACGTCATTCCGAGGAGCGTCAGCGACGTGGGAATCTACTCTTCCGGGTAACCGATGGCGATGGCGCAGTATGGATGCATGCCTTCCTTGATGCCGAGGAGGTTGCTCACATAGTCCTCCGCCTTGGCTCCGTCCGGCTCAAGTCTCTTGCATGGACGGCCGTTGATGTGCACCCAGCAGCTTACAAGGTCCATTGCAGTCACTGCAAGCTGGATGAATGTTGCAGAAATCGCACAGTTATCTACCCAGAGGTCAGTCTTGGACTCGTCACCCATCACCACGATGGCAGCCTGAGCTCCTGTCAACAGTGCTGAACCATAATCACGCATCTGCGAGAGTGCATCAAGGGTATCGCGATCCTCAACGATCATGAACGCCGAGCTCTTGCTGTTTCTTGACGAAGGTGCTGTCTGGGCAACCTTTACGATCGCGTCAAGTATCTCCTTTTCTACAGGCCTCTCAGCATACTTCCTGACCGAGTGCCTCTTTTCTATTACTTCTAAAAAATCCATAGTCGTTATAATTTTGCGTCCATAGGGGCTAAGCGCAGGGCTAAAAACCGTGGCCGCCCGTGGCCTCGTGAACGGGAGGGGCCCACCGCAGGTGGGAGGGATTTAGTTTTTAGCCCTGCGCTTAGCCCTCGCCTTCTGTGCTTTTCCCGCACCCTGCTTAAGGTAAGCAGCCCACTGCTCCTGGGTGAAAATCTTCTTGTATGTAGCGTCTATCTGGTCCCACCACTTGTCACGCACCTCCTGATACATGGACACATTGGCCACCTTGGCGGCACGAAGCTGCTCCGACTCCGCGATCATCGCAGGAAGGTCATGCTTCAGGGTAGAATCCACATAGAACACCTGCCAGTCCTCGAGATCAAGAATCCTCTGGAGTCTGTCGGCCTCCATCTCGGCCTGCTCATAGATGTCAGGTGCCTCCTGTTGCTGCTGCGCAGACGCCTCCCCTTGCGAAGCAAGGAGCATAAACATGGCCGCAGATGCCATCATTAAGACTTTCAGTTTCATTTCTCCCGATTTTTTTATAATTTTGTATGTTTAAGCCTCATTGCACAATAAGGCAAAATAGGATACAAAAGTAATTAATAATAATAAAAGAACAAAATGAGACGACTTTCAAGAGCCATCATCATCACACTGGCTGCCGCTCTGGGACTGAGCGCAGTAGACAGCCAGGCATGTACAAACGTCCTTGTGACAAAGGGCGCCAGCGTAGACGGATCAAACATGATCTCGTACGCAGCTGATTCACACCAGCTTTTCGGCGAACTTTATTTTGAGCCTGCAGGCGTATGGGGCGCAAACGACATGCGCGCTGTATACGAGTGGGACACAGGAAAATTCCTCGGATACATCCCTCAGGTTGCAAGAACATACCAGAGAGTAGGTAACATGAACGAGCACCAGCTCATCATCGCCGAGACCACATACGGCGGACGCCCTGAGCTCGAAGGCAACAACGGAATCATGGACTACGGCTCGCTCATCTATGTGGCTCTCGAGAGAGCAAAGACAGCGCGCGAGGCCATCCAGATCATCGTAGACCTTGCAAACACATACGGCTACTACTCGAGCGGAGAGTCATTCTCGCTCGCTGACACAGAGGAAGTATGGGTCATGGACCTCATCGGAAAGGGAAAGGACCAGAAGGGTATCGTATGGGTGGCAAGAAGAGTTCCTGACGGATACATCTGCTCGCACGCAAACCAGGCACGCATCAGCACCTTCCCTCTCAACGACCCTGAGAACTGCATGTACGCTCCTGACGTGATCACATTCGCACGTGAGAAGGGTTACTTCTCAGGCGAGGACAAGGACTTCAGCTTCTGCGACGCATACGCACCGCTTGATTTCAGTGGCATGAGAGGCTGCGAGGCTCGTGCATGGGCAGCATTCAACATCCTCTGCGACGGCAAGTTCACATTCGAGGACGAGAACGGAAACGTAGTTACCAAGGACGCATACGACTACATCGACTACGCAATGGGATGGGACAAGTCAAAGAGATTCCCTCTCTTCGTGAAGCCGTCACGCAAGATCAGCGTGAAGGATGTGGCTGACGTGATGCGTGACCACTACGAGGGTACACCTATGGACATGACCCAGGATATCGGAGCAGGCGGAAACGCCCTTCCATACCGCTGGAGACCTATGGGCTTCGAGGTTGACGGAAAGGAGTATGTAAACGAGAGAGCCATCGCCACCCAGCAGACAGGCTTCTGGTTCGTGGGACAGTCACGCGGCTGGCTCCCAGACGAGATCGGAGGAGTGAACTGGTTCGGATGCGACGATGCTGCGACATCATACCTCACACCTATCTACACCTGCACAACTGAGGTTCCGGAGTCGTTCCGCGTAGGAAACGGTGACATGATCACATACTCTCCTACATCAGCGTTCTGGATGACAAACCGCGTTGCAAACGCATGCTACAAGGCATACAACATCATGTTCCCGACCGTTGACGCTGAGATCGACGCATGGGAGGCCGCAATGGTAGAGGCCGTGGCAAAGGCTGACCAGGAGGCTCTCGCCCTTTACAATGCAGCGTCACAGAAGCCTGCAAAGAAGATCCGCCGCAACGACAAGTGCCGCAAGGTGGTTGACCCTTACACAGAGGTTCGCGCATACCTTACAAGATTCTCTGTAGACAATGCACAGAAGATCTTCGAAAAGTGGGTTGCCCTTGAGCAGCTTCTCCTTGTGAAGTACATCGACGGAAACGTGAAGGCACAGAACGAGGACGGCAGCTTCGTGACTAACGAGCACACAGACTGCATCCCTGCAAAGATCACTCAGCCAGGTTATACCCAGAAGTGGAAGGAGGCTACAGCCAAGGACCACGGAACTGTAATCGAAGTAAGATAATTTGATAAAGAGACTGCTCATATCATTGGCGGTCCTGCTTACAGCAGCACTGACCGCATCAGGTGCTCCGAAGGGGCATCTGGTGGAGGGCTGCGTGCTTGAAGCTGGGACACAGGTGCCGGTGATCGGTGCGGCAGTCAAGCTTGGAGACGACTACCTTTGGGCCATAACGGACGCCGAAGGTAGTTTTGTCTTTGAAAACGTGCAGAAGGGAGAATATGTCCTGGAGGTTTCATGTCTGGGATATGTCACAGTTTCTGCTGTCATAGACGTGCAGAAGGACGTCGAGGGACTGACATTCACACTCCACGAGAACTCGCTGGCTCTGGACGAGGTCGTAGTTACGGCCCAGAAGGCCAAGGACGGCCTTGGAACGACCCAGAACATAGGCCGCGACGCCCTGAACCACCTCCAGCTGTCCAACACCACAGATATCGCCGCCCTGCTGCCGGGAGGTAAGACCGTAAATCCTGACCTTACTTCCGAAAATGCCTTTTCACTCAGAGAAGGCGGGGCAACGGGCGGAAACGCGGCCTTCGGAACGGCCGTGGAAGTGGACGGAGTGCGACTGGGCAACAACGCCTCGTTCGGGGAGATG
>JAZOPY010000136.1:0-4129 GCA_045655825.1 Candidatus Cryptobacteroides sp.
TGACTAAAATCTAAACCTTTATAATATATGGAGTCATTTATGATTTCCGGTATCCAGCAGATCGGTACCGGTACTGTGGACTTCAGAAAGTCATGGAACTGGTACATTGAGATGTTCGGAATTGACGTGAAGATTCTGGAGGACGACACAGTAGCGGAGCGCATGCTCCCATATACAGGCGGAAAGCCGCATCAGCGTCACGCCGGCATCGCAGTCAATCTTCAGGGCGGTGGAGGCTTCGAAATATGGCAGTACTCAAAACGTAAGCCGGAGCCGTGTCCGTTTGCCATATCGGTTGGAGACCTCGGCATCTTTGCTGCAAAGCTCAAATGCCGTGATGTAGCGGCGTTCTATAATTGGGTTTCTAATAAATGGCCAGACTGCACCACTCCCGAAACCCTTCCGGACGGTACGCCATGCTTCTATATAAAGGACCTCTATGGCAACTGTTTCCAGATCGTAGAAAGGAAAGATGTATTCATCGATCAGAACAAGTTCACTGGTGGAATGATCGGTGCTGTCATTGGCGTCACCGACATGGAGAGATCTATCAGATTCTATCGTGATGTACTTGGCTACGACCGAATAATCAGTGACACCACAGGAGCGTTCAGCAAGCATTTCTTCATGCCAGGTTCCGACAAGAACTGCCGCAGGGTCATCCTCGGCGCTCCGAAGCGCAAAGGCGCATTCGCAGAACTCTTCGGAGACTCGACGATAGAGCTTGTACAAGCTCTTGAATACACTCCACGTAGGATTTACGAAGGACGCTATTGGGGCGACCCCGGCTTTATCCAGGTATGCTTCGACGTGACAGGAATGGACAATATGAAGAAGTTCTGTGCAGAAAAAGGTCATCCTTTCACAGTGGACAGCTGTCCTGACGGAGAGATCTTCGATATGGGAGACGCATCTGGACGCTTTGCATATATCGAGGATCCGGACGGAACCCTGGTTGAACTTGTAGAGACGAACAAGGTACCGGTAATCAAGAAACTGGGATGGTTCATCGACATGAAGAAGCGTAATCCGGAAAAGAATCTCCCTAAATTCCTTTTCAGAATGATGGGACTTGTATCAAAAGAAACAATCAAAAATCAATAGACATGTTTACAGATATTTTTGACAGAATCAGAAAGTCAGCAGGTGGTCCTATCGGACAGTACCGTGAAAAAGCTGAAGGTTATTTCGCATTCCCACGCCTTGAGGGCGAACTTGGTCCAAATATGAAATTTAACGGACAGGACGTTCTGTGCTGGAGCCTCAACAACTATCTTGGTCTTGCAAACCATCCCGAGATCCGCAAGGCAGATGCAGAAGCCGCTGCGAAATGGGGCCTGGCATACCCTATGGGAAGCCGAATGATGACAGGACAGACACATCTTCACGAAGAGCTCGAGCGCAGGCTTGCAGCATTCGAGAAGAAAGAGGCTGCCTTCGAGTTCAACTTCGGTTACCAGGGTATCGTCTCGACGATCGACGCACTGGTATGTCGTCATGACGTGATTGTCTATGATGCTGAAGACCATGCCTGCCTCCTTGACGGTATCCGTCTGCACGTCGGAAGCAAATATAAGTTCCGTCATAATGACATCAAGGACTGCGAAAGACTGGTTGCAAAGGCATGTGAGGAAGCGGAGAAGAAGGGCGGCGGAGTCCTCCTCATCACCGAAGGCGTATTCGGAATGACCGGAGCACTCGGAATCCTCGACCAGATCGCAGCTCTAAAGAAGAAATATCCGTTCCGCATCATGATTGACGACGCACATGGATTCGGTGTGATGGGAGAGCATGGACGAGGAACTTCCGAGCACTTCGGAGTGATGGACGAGATCGACATCTACATCGGAGCATACGCAAAGTCAATGGCCATCATTGGCGGATTCGTAGCAGCCGACAAGGACATCATTGACTACCTCAAATACAACATGCGTTCGCAGATCTACGCGAAGTCGCTTCCTATGCCTATCGTGGAAGGCTGTCACAAGAGACTCGACATCATCGACAGCCCTGAGGGTGACGCACTCCGCGCACAGCTCTGGAAGGTGACAAGAAGCCTTCAGAAAGGATTCCGCGAACTTGGATTCGACATCGGTCCTGCCGAGGCATGTGTAACACCTGTTCTCGTAAAGGCTGGTGTAAATTCAGCAGCCAACATCGCGGTTGCACTCCGCGAGGAATACCACATCTTCTGTTCTGTAGTCATCTACCCTGTAATTCCTCCGGGAATGGTGATCTTCCGTATCATCCCTACAGCAGCCCACAGCATGGCGGATGTAGAGAGGACACTTGCCGCCTTCAAGGATATGAAGGAGAGACTTGACAGAGGAGAATTCGACAAGGAAATGCCGAATATGGCGCTCCTGAAATAAGCCATGCAGTCAGTCTGGATCACAGGAGCATCCTCCGGAATCGGTGCGGCATGCGCCTACCGGTACGCAGAAGAAGGGGCGAGACTTGCTCTCACCTCGTCTTCTGCAGACCGTCTTGAAACTGTCGCAGCCAAATGCCGTCAACTCGGTGCAGAAGAGGTGACTATTTTCCCCTTTGACCTCACCTGCCTCGACGGCATCGACAATCTCACCGACAGAGTATGGAATGCCCTCGGAGGCATCGACATAGTAATGCTCAACGCCGGCATCAGCCAAAGAACCAACGTAGAGGACACCTCAATGGAAATGGTACGCAAGATAATGGAAATCAATTACTTTGCACCGGTAGCCATTGCCAAGGGACTTCTGCCGAAAATGTCTGCCAGAGGCGGAGGAAAGATTGCCGTGACAACATCCATAGCCGGAAGATTCGGATTCCCGCTGCGATGCGGATACAGTTCATCCAAATTCGCATTGTACGGATTCTTCGAAACCCTCCAGGCTGAATACTATAACGCCGGTATCAGAGTGACGATCGTATGTCCGGGCCGCGTACAGACCAACATATCCAGATATGCCCTCGACAAGGGAGGAAAGCCTCACGGAGTGATGGACCCCGGTCAGGCAGGCGGAATGACGGCAGAAGCCGCGGCACGCGTCATCACAAGAGCGATAGCAAAGGAGAAGAAGGAAGTGCTGGTAGGAAGGAAAGAACTTCTTATGGTATATATAAAACGCTTCTTCCCCGGATTATGCGCCACTCTTGCCCGTAAAATCAAACCTATGTAGCGGTTATGGGAAAGCTGTATGATCTTTTGAGAGAAGACTACAGGGTCAAGGAAGGTCTGAAGACCTGCATCAACTGCGGAACCTGCACGGCGATATGCCCGGCAGCCGAGTTCTACAGATATGACCCTCGCAGAATCGTGGACACGGTCCAGAGAGGCAACGATGAAGACATCGAGGCCCTGCTCAAGAGCGACACCATATGGTACTGCGGAGAATGTCTCTCCTGCCTCACAAGATGTCCCCGCCGGAATGGTCCGGGACTGGTGATAATGGCATTGCGCGACCTTTCTGCAAGGCTCGGCTACTTCGTCGAATCAGAGAAAGGACGCCAGCTGTACCCTCTCACAAAGATAATGACAGGCAACATCCTCAAATACGGCTACTGCATACACCCTGACACCTTCAGCTGGGAAGACCACGTGGAATCCGGCCCCGTCTGGAAATGGCACACGGAACATCTCGAAGACAGCTACGCAAGACAGGGAGCCAATTTCCGCGGCACCGGCCCGGGAATCCTACGCAACATCCCGAAAGAGTCTCTTGACGAACTGAAGAAGATATTCGACGTCACAGGGGCGACGGAAAGGATGGAAACGGTGGAGAGATTCTCGAAAGCCAAAGCCGAAGAAATGGGAATGACGATGGAAGAGTATTTCCGTCACACATTCGAACACTGCTCTGACGGGCATTTCAACAACGACTGACAGGAAATGATTTATCAAGGCAAACAGAAGATATGGAGTGATTATCAGAAGGAGATTCCTGATGATAACTGGTACTACGTACGCAGCTGCATACGTCAGAACTTCTTTCCGGCATCGGAGAAGATGTTCATGGAAATATGCAGGAACGTTCTGGGCAAGGACATCTACGAAAATGAGCACCACACGACCTGCGGAGGCATCGCCTATCACTGCGACACGATCCCTCAGGAGACAGCCATGACCATAGTCGCAAGACAGTTTGCC
>JAZOPY010000137.1:0-57113 GCA_045655825.1 Candidatus Cryptobacteroides sp.
CATCGAGGGCAAGAAGATGACATGCTACGACGGCTTTGAGCAGGCTCTAGCCGACAAGGGCGCTCAGTACGTGAAGGAAGGCGTTGTAGTTGACGGCAACATGATCACAGGACGCGGACCAGGCTTGGCACAGGAGTTCGGTCTCACCATCCTCGCTCACGTAAAGGGCCAGGAGGTTGCCGACAAGGTAAAGGCCGGCTTGATGCTGTAATTTATGTGGCAGATAAAACCCTGACTATCAAATACTTACCAAAAGCCCCGTGCTGCATTCCGGCAGCACGGAGCTTTTAGTAAGTAACTAACATTCAATTAGTTATGCGCCACTAAAATCCGACCTAATAAACAGGATGGCCATGAGCGGGAGGGCTATGATGGCCATGGTGGCGCTGATCGGGAGGTATATGCCGAAGTTGACGTATTCCGTGACAAGGTAGGTTATCAGCAGAAGGCCGACTCCCATGGCACTCGAGATCAGATAGTGTCGGCGGATATCAGTGCTCTTGCACAGGATTCGGCTCAGATTCGGAACTCCAAGCGAGATGAAACCGATCGGGCCGCAGATCGACACGGCACTGGTTACAAGGAACATGATGGCCAGAAGCAGAAGAGCCTTGTTCATAGCCGAAATCTCAATCTCGCCGGCATTGTGGCGTGTAAGAGCTTTGGCAGACCTTATGGCAGCCAGAAGACCAATGGCAAAAAGCGTCAGCGAGAATGCCACATCAAAGCCGGTCACCCCCTCAAGCTTGAAGTTAGCTGCTCCCCACAGATAATACTGTTTGAGAAGATCTGGATCAGGCGCATTTGTGACCACGATGGTGCCGAGCGAACCAATAAAGGTTCCGAAGAGGATGCCGAAGGTGATCAGATTGCGGGTGCTGACCTTCAAGGTCACAAAGAAGCATACTATCGTGCAGATCAGCGTACAGACGAAGCTGCCTACTGTCAGCGAGCACCAGCCGGACATAGTAGCGGCTGCCGCTCCAAGACACGCGGCGCTGCCCAGTCCGAGACTGTACACGTCACCAAGCTGGTTTCTCCAGAGGTACTGCATCTGAACGCCACCCACAGGCAGCGCGATGCCGGATAATATTACAAACAGTAAATTCAACATGTTTTAAAATTTATATTCCAGACCGCCTATGATGCTGCGTCCTGGCATAGGATAGCCGCTTGACACTTCATAGCGATGATCAAACATATTACGGACAGAGAGTTTAAGTGAAAGTGGACCGGTCTTCGCAAACTTCAAAGACTTGGACAGAGTAAGGTCGAAAGTATTCCAATCATCCAGTTCTCCCGTTCCATCTGTGCGTCCGAAGCGGAGCTGCCACACAGGAAGAAGGCTCCAACCCCTCCATGACGCAGCAGCATTCAGGACAACCGTATGCCTTGCGATATATGGAATCTGCTGACCGAACGAGTAACTGGCCGGTGTTCGGTCAGTGGCAGAAAGCAATGTATACTTAGCATCGAACGAGCAGTTCCAATCAGCATTCTGCCACATAAATCCGGCAGCCAGATCCATACCCAACGACCGCACTTTGCCGATGTTGTATGGTGCCCAGATATTCGGATCCTCAGCAGATGGCGCAGACGTAATCTTATCTGTAAGAAAGTTTGCAAAGCAGTCAAGTTTCGCTTTAAGCGTCCAGGAACCGGCAAAAGTGCGATTAAAATCCACACCCACATCGGTCATCCATGCATCTTCGGGACGAAGTTCCGGGTTGCCATACCCGACATAATACAGTTCGTTAAAGGTCGGCACTCTGTAAGCCCTGCGTCCGAAGGCCAGCACATCAAATCCATCCAACACTCTATATCGGATGTCGGCAGATGGAGAAAAAGCATAACGCGACAAAGCACCTTTGTCAAATGCGCCATTGAACTCCAAGGCGACATTTGCCAGCAGGCGGTCAGTGTGAAAAGAAGTGGCAAGAGCCGAAAATACAGTCGTACGGGATGCCTCATATGCTGTAGAAGCAAGCTTATCCCACTGCAGGTCGGCAGCCAGCGAAACCTTCCACCAATCTGTCATTTGAAAATCGTGCGCGGAGTTGAGCTGAAGCTCCATCTGACCATATTGACTGTCTCCCCATGCACTTGTATAATATATGTCGTCATATGCACCCTTTGCGCTCAAGTGCAACGTGTACAGTTTGCCGAAAGAGTGATTGAGACAACCCTGAATGAAGGCATTCCTGTCAGCCTGCCTGTCATCTGAAGGCCACGAAACAGAGCCGGGAGTTCCACGCTCGGCCGAACTGTAATATGCCTTTACATGATAGTCGCCGCCGCGAGTCAGTCCGAACAGGTCCAGGCCGCCACGGAACTGCTTCAGGTCATTATTGGTGCGGGTAAGCGTGTCACCATAAACAAAATCACCCTTTGACAGAATTCCGGAAGCATTGGCAGAAAGACGGAGCTTATCAGAAAGACGGAAATCCAGCCTTGCAGACGGAAGATATGTGCCGAAGGATCCGGCATAGAAGCGCACCATTCCTGCAACAGGAAGGGTCCCGAACTCAGGACGGGCAGTCTTGAATGACACACTGTTCTGCGCATAATCCACGGACGCAGACGACAGGTCTTCAAGAGGCAGCATGCCAAGATCGTTCTGACCGGACTGCACATTGCCCACACGCACACCGTCCAAATAAATGGACGTATGCGCACTGCCCAGGCCACGCAGACTCACGGTCTTAAGGCCGGAAAGTCCGCCGTTGTCTCCGACATGAAGGCCGGAACTGAGATTGAGAACATCAGAAACCATCAGTGCATTCCCGGCAGAAATCAGATCTACCCTCGAAACAATGACACCTTTGTCCGTCGTCACTGTGGCGGCATCAAGAGAATCGACCGGAGCAGTCATCGGCCCGGCACTGCCCAAGCCACCTGCGGTCGTCAGGCCCAAAGATATCAGGCCTGCAGATAAAATTGAAAATAACATTAATAAAACGCCTTAACGGAAACCTGCCCCCGGGCTTCACTTGTCTGACTTGATCGTGGCAGGTCTTCGGACTCATCCCTATCCCGTCCAGGTCAGCAAGACCTATCGGGAAACCTCCGCGCCTTCTCACAGCCTCGGAGCCAACCAGGCACTTCAGCTGCAATGGCATCATGCAGAAGCATGTCAGGATTTACCGCTGCGGGCACAGTTCCGGATTTGCACCGGATTCCCTTACTCCACAACCCTGAATATTGACCACCGTGACATTTTTCAGTCGTTTTTTGATACGGCGGTCGTAAAAATCTTCATTTTTAAACAAAAACAAGCACCACCGTGACACTTTTTCAAGCATTTTTGACACAGCGTGCTGAAAATTTAAAATTCCGATTTGACGATAACGTCAAACAGATTCTGGCAGCCGTCCTCCAGGAGGTCCAGGACCAGAGCAAATCCCTCAACCCCCATATAATACGGATCCGGGATATATGACATCTTGCGACGCTGCAGGAACTCCGACATGCGGCGGATCTTGTGTATCGCCTCGACAGAAGGAGCCAGGTGCATCAGATCCTCATAGTTCTGATCGTCCATGGCAATGATAAGGTCGAAATCCAGAAAATCCAGGCCGGAAACCTGACGCGACTGATGTGTCAGTGCAAAGCCACGATACATAGCAGCAGTACGCATGCGACGATCCGGCATTTCTCCTTTATGACCGCCGTAAGTTCCGGCCGAGTCTGCCTCAATCTTATCCTGCATTCCGTTCTCACGCACAATATGCTCAAAGATACCCTGTGCAGCCGGAGAGCGACAGATGTTTCCCAGGCACACGAAAAGGACTTTGTATTTATTATTTACTTTTTCCATGATACTGAATTTTTGAAAAGACTACCACCACCTAACGCTTGTCGGCGTTACGCACTACAATACGATGTATACGACGAGGAACGGAGGTGAGGATTTCATAAGGAATTGTGCCGAGGATGTCAGCCAGTTCGGTAATTGTCGGATTTTCACCGAATATCGTCACCGTATCACCCACCTTCACATCCAGACCTGTCACATCAAGCATGCACATATCCATACATACATTTCCTATTGTCGGCACGATATGACCGTTGACAGTGAACCTGCCGTTTCCACAGCTGAGATGGCGGTCCACTCCGTCCGCATAGCCTACCGGAATAGTCGCTATCACTGTTCCTTCCGGAGCGATCTTTCCATGACGGCCATAACCGATGGTACCGTCCCCTGGTGCAAGAGTCTTCACCTGCAGAACCTTACATTTGAATGAGGCAACCGGACAAAGATTATTGCCAGGAATTGCGCTGACGCCGTAAATACCGATTCCAAGACGGACCATATCGAACTGGTACTGAGTGAATCGTTCGATTCCGGCAGAGTTGAGGATATGATACAGAGGCTTATATCCCACAGACTCAGATATGCGGTCTGCATTTTTCTTGAAGAGTTCTATCTGTCCCAAAGTGAAGTCATCGCATGAAGGATCATCCGCTGCAGCCAGGTGCGAATATACTGACTTGACCTTGACCTGAGGGCAATCTTTCAAAAACGAGAGAAGTTCGTCAAGCTCCTCTGTCATGAAGCCCAGTCGGTGCATTCCGGTATCAAGCTTAAGATGTATAGGAAAATCCGACATCCCCCTCTTGCGAAGCACATCACAGAGAACCTTCAGCGAATATATGTTAGGGATTCCCGGTTCAAGACCATAGTTTATGATCTGCTCGAAAGAGTCCGTTCCGGCTGTGAGGATCATTATCGGAGCCTTGATGCCGGCCTGACGAAGTTCCATACCTTCCACCGGATAAGCTACAGCAAGGTAATCTGCGCCGGCGTCCTCCATAAGCGATGCGAACTCAACAGCTCCGTGACCGTATGCATTGGCCTTGACCAAAACAAGCAGCTTGGTCGAATCCTGCAGCTTCGACCTGAAATATTTATAGTTGTCCAGACATCCGTCCAGATTTATCTCCAATCTTGAAAACTCTTCTTCTCTAAACATTGCATTACGATAAAAACATACAAAAATACTAAATTATCTGACATATTATCTTAATTTTGTCATCGGCTTGCTTTTTGCATTATATGGCGACCGTTCCGAAAAGACAGGTTATCGGAACTTATACCGACAAAATGTCAGTATAGTCATAATTTAGAATTAACCAATTAACTTTTATAATATGAACATTTGGGTAATCATGATTCTCGTGATGGTGGCAAGCATGCTTGTCCAGAGCATGCTGCAGAGCCGTTTCGAGAAGTATTCAAAGGTCGGCCTCCCAACTGGAATGACAGGAGCTGAAGTCGCTCAGAAGATGCTCAACGACCACGGAATCTATGACGTGAAGGTCGTTCCGACAAGAGGAATGCTGACAGACCACTTCAACCCTCAGACCAAAACCGTAGCCCTCAGCGAGGCCGTATATTCAAGCAGAAGCGTGGCAGCAGCCGCTGTTGCAGCACACGAGTGTGGACATGCAGTCCAGCATGCGACCGGATATTCTTTCATACAGATGCGTTCTGCACTTGTTCCAGTCGTAAGCTTCGCATCAAGCATCGTCCAGTGGGTTCTCTTGGCAGGAGTCCTGATGATCAACAGCATGCCAGGCCTTCTGTGGGTAGGTATCGGACTCTTTGCACTTACGACATTGTTCAGTTTCGTGACTCTTCCTGTTGAGATCAACGCCAGTGCCAGAGCAGTAACATGGCTCTCACAGGCAGGAATCACCGACAGTCAGACTCGCCCGATGGCGATTGATGCACTGAAATGGGCTGCCTACACATACGTCATTGCAGCAATTGGCTCCCTCGCCACACTGCTTTATTATATCGGTCTGGCAAGAGGCAGAGACTAACAGACAAAAAAATCGCGGCTCCATCGGAACCGCGATTTTTTTTATCGTTTCTTGCCTGGCATCATGTAAAGGTCTGCCAGAGGTATGAGCATCATCACATCGATGAAGGTCAGCATCAGAACTGCTCCAAATGCTCCGATCGTCAGGGCCATCGAAAGTGCCTGAAGGAATGAGAATGCATGCAGGAGAGTCGCAAATACGGCGACAAGGAGCCAGAACCTCATTGAAGTGGCTCTGTAGAGCACAAGGCCGATTGTAGCGAATGCCAGCGGCACCATGAACATCAGGTTCTCACCCAGAGCTATCAGGAGTACTGCACTGAGCACAAACATGAGGGCAAGAGTACCATAAAGTATGTTATATGCATAATGCGAAGCTGCTGCCACAGATGCACTTGAACGCATTGAGTTCAGAGAACTTCTGACTGCATTTCCGCGTCCCTTCCAATAGAAGTGGGCAGCTGTCGCGACCATAAGCACAGTAAACACAATCATTGCCACATTATCGAACTGGACGCCATGGATAACACCAAAAGGCTTGAACTGAGCGCCGGCAATAAGACAGCACAGCCATGACAGGATCACTCCGACAACAAGAGTTCCCAAAGCCAGGCCAAATATAATTCCGGAAGTCTTGAACACTTTCATGGCCTTCAGTCTGCCACGCACGCCATCAAGTGCGAATACACCCAGGAAGAGCGCAAAGAACAAGACACAGACGATGACATACATCACCTTGCTGAAGTTGAACAGACCGAATACAGGAATAGTGAAGTTGACTGTATCCTTGTCTGATCTGAAGTAATCCTTATCTGCATACTCCGGATTCGTCACATACTCCATGGCTACAGGAAGCACCTGAGCGCCATAGTGTTGGATAGACTTCTCGCTGATGTTGCTGAAGTTGTCCTTGTCTGTATGATAGTGATTCACATCACAGATTGTCGAGAAGTTCATGCCAGGTATTTCATCCTTTACGATTGTGAAGTCAGTGAAGTTAGGCATGAATGAATACACGACAGTTGTCAGAGAATATGTGAACTTATAGTCAGCAGCCTGCGCATAAAGATCCATGATCTTCTCGTTGCCTGGACAAGTCTCGAAAAGCAGACATGGACCGTATGGTCCGCGGGCTTCGAGATTGATCATAAGACCTACGTTGTCAAAGATCTTCTTGCCATATTCGGCATCAGCCCACTGAGCCTTCATACCCATCATACCGACCTCTTCAGCGTCAGTAAAGAGCACCTTCACACCCTGGTTCCAGTCTTCGCGCTTCTTGAGCAGCTGGCTGACTGTCTCAAGCGTAACACCGATTCCGTAGCCGTCATCAGCTGCACCATACGACCATACGGTATCCTGATGAGGCATCGGCTGAGAGTAACGCGAATCATAATGTGCTACAAACATCAGATATGAGGTTTCCTCCGACTTATTCGCAGGATGGAACTCCGCAAGAAGGTTCTCCGCGTCGAATGTATACACGACATGCTTGTTTTCCGGTCCCTGAAGCGAGTCATAGCGGAAGCGCATAAGGGTGTCTGCACCCAATCCCTGAAGTCTCTCCACCAGATACTCTCTCACAGCACTGCGCGCCGCAGTATCCTTCGGAGCCACTGAATGATTTTCTTGCGAAATAACCTTGATATCCTCTACCACGCGTGCAGAAGAAAATCCCTCGACATCTTTAGGCTGAGGGGTCGGACGAGTCCACAGTCCGTATGCAAGAAGGGCTGCGGCAACTACGCCGAGAGCAAGGTAAATTGGTCTGAATCTTTTCAATCCGTTCATAGTTATTTGGTTTTAATACGTTTCAATTCTTCGTTTGTCTGTCTGATCAGTTCTGTTGTTGCCTTATCTGTCGCATATACCGAGAACAGGCCCTGAGGCTCCTGTGCAGGGTCACCGCAGTAATCATCGCCCGGCTTCCAGAACTCGTTCTGCTCGGACTGTCCGGCATGACCGCCCCATCCCCAGAAGTTGACTCCCTTGAGCGGTTCACCAGTCTTCCGCGCCTGAATCAGACGTCCGAACACATAGCTGTAATACTCGTCACGGGCTGTGGTCGCAGACTCCTTGGAGAGCGAAACGCCGTCCCAGAACTTTTCTGCCTCACCCTCGAACGAGCGGTTTCCGTCACGCGGGTATCCGAACTCCTCAAGCACAATCGGCTTGCCAAGACGCTCCGCAACAGGAAAATGTGCTGTCAGATACTTCTCAGTCATGTCGTTTGCTACGCACACACTGTCGGCAAAGGTATCCTTGGTAACCCAGCGCCACACAAGCGGCCATATATGTACATTGAGATAGTCGAAATCCTTATGGGCATGAATCTTTTCGAAGAGTTCCATATCGACCTCACATCCGTAGAGTCCTTCGCTTCCGGAAGACACCATGTGATTTGGGTCAAGAGACTTTATCAAGGTTGCAGAAGCACACATCCAGTCTGCGAAAGCGGCCTTGGTCACGCTGTCACGTGCAAAGGCCCTCGGCTCGTTACCGATCTGCCATGAAAATATGGTCGGATCGTCCTTATAAGCCTTGCCGGTGACTGTATTCGTACGCGTCACAATATTTCTTACATGATTGTAATAGAGCTCTTTAGCTTTATCGTTCTTTACAAAACGGCTGACATGGTCCACATAGTTTTCATAACCGTCAACCGAAGGAAGCAGAGCCTTTCCGTCACCAGCCCACTCCAGGTACTGGCCGTAACCACCGGACCACTCCCATGAATTGTTGAAATAAAGGACGGCATGCATATCGCGACTAGCCATCTGATCAAGAAGGTAGTCCAGGCCACGAAGCAATGTGTCATTGTACACGCCAGGCTCTTTCTGCAGCACTGGTTCTACTTTATAAGCGACTCCTTCCGGTCCATCAGAGCCGACCAAGATTCTAAGGTTAGTCACTCCTATCTCCTTCAGAGCATCAAGTTCCTTATGCAACCTTTCACGGTTTCCACCGCGTCCTTCAGAGGCGATGATAGGTCCATACCAGAAATTGGTGCCTACAAAGGTCAGTTCCTCTCCGTCACGGACAAATTCACCATTCTCTACCTTTACGAATCCTACTTCCTTGGGCGTCTCCGACGCACAACCGGCAAGCACTGCCACAGCAGCCGCCAATATCAAATGTTTAAGTTTCATTTCATGAAAATTTGTCAAAAGTAGTCATTTTTACGGATATTCGTGACTATATTTGCCTCCGATATGGAAGAAAACGAGAAATATATGAGAGAAGCCCTGCGTGAAGCGGGGTTTGCAGCAGCAGAGGATGAAGTGCCGATTGGCGCTGTAATAGTGTGCAGAGGACGTATTGTAGGCAAGGGACACAACATGACCGAGAGACTCAGCGACCCGACCGCACATGCCGAGATGATAGCGATCACAGCTGCGACCGAAGCCATGGGAGGCAAATATCTGAACGACTGCACCCTTTATGTCACCGTCGAGCCTTGTCCGATGTGCGCTGGCGCATTGGCATGGTCCCAGATCGGAAAAGTCGTTTACGGAGCATCAGATCCAAAGCGCGGCTTCTCACAGTTCTCCCCTTCCCTCATGCACCCAAAGACTCAGGTTGTTTCAGGAGTCCTGGCTCAGGAATGCGGCGACATGGTTACAGAATTTTTCAAAAATAAGCGTAGTTAGACATGGAGTGGCTTGAAGGGTTAGGATTACTGGGACTGTTTATCGGACTGTTCCTTGCTGCTACCATTGTCCCATTCAGCTCAGACGCCTTGTATCTGGCAATACTGGCTGCGACAGGAGACCCTATAGGTTGTCTGATCGTAGGCACGCTGGGAAACTGGCTGGGCAGCGTGGTAACATACTGGCTGGGCTGGCTGGCCAAATGGGAATGGCTGGAGAAATGGTTCAAGGTCAAGCCGGAAACGCTTCAGCGTCAGAAAGAAAGGATTGACCGATATGGCTACTGGCTCGCTCTCCTCGCATGGGTTCCGTTCTTTGGAGACGTGATCGCTCTGGCACTTGGCTTCTACAAGACACGTCCGGTCCTGACAACGATCTTCCTGTTTATAGGCAAATTCGCAAGATTCCTTGCATGGAATCTGATATATGGACTTTTTTAGAATATTCGAATAAGATATGAGATTCAGCACCAGGATATTTTTCCTGATCATCATCGCACTGGTTGCGGCCTGCAACCCACCGCTGGAAGACGACATCATTCCACAAGGCCCTGCATTTGAACATATTACCGACCCTGATTACACTCCGGAAAGCATCGACGAATGGCCGGGATATGCATTTGTATTCAGCGGAGATACATGCAAGAACATCACGACATTTGACAGACTGGCAGACTGCATAAGCATTGATGCTGCAGAAGGAGACCTTGTCTCGGTCATCGTTGCAGAAAGCATGGAAAACATAGGCTTCTCTGTAATGGAAGAAGGAAAGAAGGCTGAGGGATATACCCTTCTGTCAAAGGACATGTCTCCACTCATCCCACGCACATGGGGAACAATATTCACTGCAGGTCCTGCAGAGGAAGGATTCAAGAGAGTCCTCAACCCTATAACATCAGACATCACCATAACCACAGTCAACGCTCCCGAATCCTTCAAGAGCGCAACACTTGCGATGGAAGGATTCTGCAATGCATGGGCAGTCAGTTCAGACACCTTTTCAATAAGCGGCGCATCACGAAAAGGAGAGTTGACATGCACGGGAGACACCGTATCTGCATCATTCCTGCCGTACATAAGCACTGAAAGTATGTGGACACCAGATCTGACAATCGAGATGGAGAATGATGAATTCACCCCGGAACTTCCGATCGAGCTCAAGAGTCTGACAAGGACATCTGTCGAGATCTGCATCGACTTCACAGATCATGAGAAGACAAAGAAGTTCGAAGTTGTCGCAACATACGGCAACATCATGAATCCGTCCAAGAAAAATACAGTCAGGAAGACCTATTCGACATTCGTAGCACCTGCCAAGCCGGACAACATACATTATACTGTGATGAGGAAGGACGGAGAGAGCTGGGTGGAGGAAAAGGTCCACGACGCCCTTTGCTCCGATGCGAACAAGCATGGAAACATCTGGAACGACTGGGCGAACAAGAAGCAGATGCGCGACACCATGTCATTCTGCCTGATCGACACAGAGTTCCCTGCTACCATCAGAGTGCGCAAGAACACCGGAACAGTCAACAAGGTAGAGGTCCGTCCAAGCGCATACGGCATTGAGGTCAGGGAGTACGGAGACTATATGGAGTTCACCCTTCCTTCCGAGGCTCAGGGAAAGGTCAGCGTGGAGTTCAACGGCGACCGCCAGCACAACCTCTTCATCATGGCCCGCAGACCTGATGGAAACAAGCCGCCCCAGGGCACATACAATGTTAAATATTACGGCAAGGGCGAACACAACGCCGGTACAATATACCTTACTTCCGGACAGACCCTGTACATCGACCAGGGCGCCAAGGTCTACGCCAACGTCAAGACCAACGGAGACAACATTACCATAGCGGGACATGGCATCCTTTCCGGAGAAAAGATGCAGCACCATGGAGACAATATGTACAGCTGGGGCGATTTTCTTATAAGCACAAATACAAATCACGTCAATACCAGCAACCTCAAGATCAAGGACATCACGATGATCGACAGTCCGGGATGGAACCTGATAATCCCGAGGACCAACGGAGTGGTCATCGACGGAGTCAACATGATCAGCTGGGAACTTAACGGAGACGGCATCGACATCGTCAGCAGCTGCAACGTAGAGATAAAGAACTGCTTCATAAGGACATACGACGATGCCATAACCCTCAAGTGCAGGTTCATCGTAAACCCGATCACAGACACATACAACGTCAGGATCCACGACTGCCTCATTTGGTCGGACTACGCGCGAGGCATTGTAGTCGGTCCGGAAGCAGGAAACAGCACCAAGTCAAGCGGCCGCATACATGACATCGAAGTCACTGACTGTACATTCCTGCAGCACAAGCGCGGCTTGAACGACGACCTTAGGGCAGCGTTTGCCATCGGACAGGGATCAGACGGCCAGACTGACCTCTGGAAAGGCAGCAACCCGCCTAACAGGATATCAAACATCACAGCCCGCGGCCTGACATTCGACAACATAGACAAGACAGGACGCCATGTGGCCATCTGGCAGTACGGAGGTTCTGCCGTCAACATGGAAAGCATCACACTGTCTGACTTCACGATACTCGACAGCAAGGGCAACACCTACCCTGCCCTTTGGATCAAGACAAACGGCAGCCGCATCAGCGGCATGAAGGTCAGCAACTTCACGATCAACGGTACAAAACTGACGGGCTCATCAAGCCAGTTAAGCATTGATAAGCCCGCCAATGTAGGTATTACCGTCAATTAATCCTTATAGTGAATCAATCGTAGGGAAAGTTGTAAGTCTCAGAGTTGTGCTTCCGTACGGAACAAGGTCAATATACTGCACCTGATCCGACTCAGGCACAACATTCTTCGGCAATGCCGGAGTATATTGATTCTGATCGAGAACCCAGCCTTCCACGCCTACAACCGGAACTGAAATCTTCACCGGAACTGTCTCAAGATCGAATGGGAAGCCATCGGCACCTGTGTACTCAGCCTTGATACCCTCGAGCATATCCTCTACCAGAGCATAGTTCCACTTTCCGTCAGGAGTGATGTTCCAGCACTTGAAGTCAGAGTTACCCGACACCTTTCCTGCAAGGTAGTCATACACCTGTGTATCCTCCTCCCAAGCTGACGGGATTGCGTAAGAATATACGACAGGACCATACTGCACGCAAAGTCCGTCTACCGGATTAGGAACCAGCTCGACCTCCATAGGAAGATTTACAGTGAATGTATCACCGCTCACCCATTCCTTGGATACTGTCTGGAAGCCTTTAGCCTCAGACGAACCGCACCACTGAGGGATTCTGTAAGTAAAGTCCATCTTGTGTGATTCTTCAGACTTGACGCCATCCTTGTAGAACTCGAATTCAAAGACTATCTGCTCCTCAAAAGGATAGTTGGTCTTCTCATTGATCTCCACGGCAAGACCGTCACCGAGGTCATAAACTACTGATGACGGACCATACAATGCCGCTACAGGCTGACCGTTCTTGTCCTTCATCCACATTCTTGCCACATAGTTAGGGAAATATCTGTGGAGGTTACCGATACAGCACTCTGTCTCATGTACCGGACGGTATGCCATCCATGTGCGTCCCTTCATGAATTCGTTATGATTTGAAGATCCTGTTGCAATGAACTGGTTAGGGCAAGAGAAGTACTGCATTGTACGGAAGTCCTTTGTGATCGCTCCGAAGCCTGCATTGAAGATCGCCTTCTCGATGCGGTCCGCCCACTGTCCGTCACCTGTCGCCATGAGATAATAACCCATTGTCCATGTATAGTCGGAAATATCACATGTCTCATGACTTGCGAGAGGGTCATTTCCAGCCAGAGCCTCTGTACTAGAGTTCACACCGTCCACGAGCATGTTAGGAGTCTCCATCTTGTAGTCTGCATGGAGTGCAGCCTGGAGGTATTTCTCCTGGCCTGTGTACATGTAAAGGATCATAGGAACCTTCATGAGCTCGTTCATGGTCACACCATGAAGATGGAAAGGCTCATCATTCAGGCAGTTCTCCTGGGTCACAGCAGAAACACCCTCTTCCCATGCATCGATCGCACGCTGCAGGAGTTCCTTGTTTCCTGTAATGGAATATGTCCAGAGGAGGCCTTCCACATTGACAACGAAACGATCCATTGCAAGCGCTCTTGCCGTATATGAAAGGAAATGCTTTTCCAAAGCTGTCGGGATCCTTGGATCACCTGTCGCCTCATAATAGGCCTGAACAGCTCTGAAGAATACCGCAAACGGCCATGCACCGAATTCGGTCTCGGAGCCAAGACGTCCTTCCGGACGCTCTGCCGCAGCAGCCTCCGCCCTTCTTCTGATCTGATCCATAAGATTCAGGACCACGGCGCGGGCCTTCGGATCGGCAGATACCTGGTCATTGAAATCCACCCACTTGCTGTAATCCTCAACGAGCCCGTCGATCTCCTTCTGGAGATCTCCCTGAGGCCTGTATGGCTGCGGATGAGCAAGCACATAATCAATATTTTCCTGCCATACATCCAGAAGCTTCTGGTCATCGATCAGGTGGCCCAGACGCACAAGACCGTCAAGATAATATGCGGTCTGCTCATATCTCCACCAGTCGGATCCTCTGGACTCTGAATCACGGCTCAACTCTCCTGCCCAAAGGCATGAGTCATAAGGGTATGCCATCGCCTCAGGATGACCGGTAAGTCCCTCGTTCTGACGGTTCAGGATCTCAGCAAGCCATCCCTGCGGAGTGATGTTGCCGATCATGCCTTCAGAAAATGCAGCATAAGGGGCTGCCGGAACATACGACGGAACAGGCTCCTGGCTAAGTTCTTTCTTCGACTGGGCGCAGGAAAGAACCAGCGCCACAGTCGTCAGCAAAAATATTATTCTCTTCTTCATATTTCAGATTTACAGGCTTTTGATGACCATCTTATTGATCTCGTGGAGACGGTTGATGTCGAGCTTGACAACCTTTCTGTCGTATGTCATGAGTCCGTTCACCTCTCCCTCAACATCAGTAAGCTGAGTATAGATTGCAGCTCCGAATCCCCAATCCACGAGATAAGTCAGCATTACGGCATACTTCTCGTAAGTTGCGAGCACTTCCTCCTCGCTCTTGTACTGGATGTATCCCCAGTTCTGGTCAGGCTGCCAAAGGTGTCCTTCCACAGGCCAGCCGATACCGCCATACTCACCAAGGACGTTGACACGTGTAGGATCGTAGAGATACATTACTGGATCAGGGTAATTGTGAAGGTCATGGATCTCGCCACCGCAGTCTGTGTAGAAGTTTCCGCCTGAAGAGTAGTTGACAAGACGTGTGTCGTCGATGGACTTGGTGAATTCAACGACCTCCTTAGTGTCAAACTGTCCCCATGCCTCGTTGAAAGGAACCCACATCACGATACATGGGAAGTTGATATTTGCCTTGAGGATCTCGCCCCACTCGTGGTAGAAGTTTGCCTTGCCCTCCTCTGAAGTCATGGCATTCACAGTCACAAGGTCAAATCCGCTGTAGTTCCACTGTGTCTTTGCATTGTCATAGGTGTTAGGCATATCCTGCCATACGAGCATACCGAGGCGGTCACAATGCCAGTACCAGCGTGCAGGCTCTACCTTCACATGCTTACGGATCATGTTGAAGCCCATCTCCTTGGCCTTGACGATGTCGAACATGAGAGCCTCATCACATGGAGCTGTATAAAGGCCGTCAGGCCACCATCCCTGGTCGAGCGGACCGAACTGGTAAAGAACCTCATTGTTAAGGAGCATGCGGTAGTGACCGGAAGCATCCTTGGCATGCGAAATCTTACGCATTGCTGTATATCCCTTGACCTGGTCAAGCACCTTACCGTCACGGATGACAGAAATCTCGAGGTCGTAAAGATGAGGAGTATCAGGAGACCAGAGCTTCATTTCAGGAACATCAAGAGTCGCCACAGGACCTTCTGCCTCAGAAACGACCTTACCCTCGTCAAGAAGAACGATTCTGCATACATCACCGTCTGTAATGTTTGCATCAACCTGTACTGAAAGAGTCTGGTTGTCGATATCAGCTACGGCAACGTATGTATCGATATGAGCATTGTCCACAGGCTCCATCCATACTGTCTGCCAGATACCTGTCACAGCAGTATACCAGATGCCGTTAGGTGAGAGATGCTGCTTGCCACGCGGCTGCCATGAAGTCTCTGTAGTATCAAGTACCTTGATCTTGAGAGTATGTTTGGCACCGTCAGCAAGATAGTCAGTGATGTCGAAGTGGAAAGGAGCATAACCTCCCTTGTGCTCGCCGACAAACTGTCCGTCAACATAGACCTGAGCATGCCAGTCAATGGCACCGAAGTGAAGAAGCACTCTCTTGCCATCCCACTTGGAAGGAATGGTCAGCTCACGCTCATACCATAAAGCATCGTTTTCAGTAACAGCACGTCCCACGCCTGAAAGAGCGGACTCTACAGCAAACGGAACAAGAATCTTTCCGTCAGCAGTCTCAAAATCAGCAGCATCGGCAGCTGTGATGGCATAATCCCACAGTCCATTGAGGTTCACCCAATCCTCACGGACCATCTGAGGACGCGGATACTCCTGGTGAACATTTGCAGGATCAAGATCTTCACCCCACTGGGTCATGATGTGGTCACCAACCGGCTTCCACTCATAAGCTGCCTCTGCAGACTTGCAGGACATCATTGCTACCGAGAGCAATGCAACAAAGAAACAATTTGTAAATTTCATGATATATTAAGTATTTGATTATTCCACTTTCATCTCATCGACAAACAGGTATGCAGGCCTTCCCGGGCGCTCGCTCCACGCAGGCAATGCAGGGACTGTATTGACTATCACCTTAAGATACCTTGCCGAGGTTTCAGGAAACTCAAGATCATAGAGCTTGACCCCGTCCGGCACTCTCTCTTCCTCGATTGGATACTCCTCCGATGCCAAGGCGACAAAGTTCACATTATCCTCAGACGCATAGGCAGACATACCCAGAGGTGCATACATATCCTCCCACTTTGAGACAAATGTCCTCACCGACACCTTCTGATAAGACTCCCCTGCCATATCTATGACCACCTCTACAGGCTCGCCATGCCACGCCATCCACTCACCTGCTGCCGCGTCAGCATCCTCATTCAGCACGCCGTTAACCAGACTGCCTGGCAGACCGGCCGAATACAATGCAGACGGCTGCGTATTCATCACGATTGCCTTACCCATTGCCTTGTGTCTTGAGAAAGTCTGGGTGAAGACCTTGGTCTGCATGTTGTCTCTGTCGACTATAGCCTTGAAGACCTCGCCGTCCCTGACGCTTACCGGAGCGGTATAAAGAGTTGAAGACGTTGTAGGTTCGCTTCCATCGAGGGTATAATACATAGGAGCATCACCCTGGGTTGTCAAAGTCACCTGCGGACATGCGTTCTCCACATCAACCCCTATTACAGGAACCACCTCGAAAATATGCTTTGCGAAGTTGTATCCGAGAGTCTCATAGATCTGAACCATCGAAGTCATCTTGTCAAGGAACTTCTCATAGTCCCTGTTTCCCTCGCTGCACCACTGCACCTCGCTGAGAGCACTCATTCTTGGCAGGAGCATATATTCCAGATGTTCAGGAGTCTTGATGTACTCTGTCCAGAGGTTTGCCTGAACTCCAAGGATATGTTGCTTCTGCTCAGGGGTCATCTCCGGAGTATAAGGCTCAAACGAGTAGACCTTCTCCACATTTACAAAGCCTCCGATCGCAAACGGCTCATCCTGGATCTTCCTGCTCTGATAGTAATCGAAATAGCAGTATGAATTCGGTGTCATGATGACGTCATGACCAGCCTTTGACGCAGCGATTCCGCCGTCAACGCCTCTCCATGACATGATTGTGGCGCTCTTGGAGATATCTCCCGAAAGGATTTCATCCCAACCGATGATGCTCTTTCCATGCTGGGCCAGAAAAGCCTCCACCCTGTTGGTCACATAGCTCTGAAGGCGCTCAGCTGCGGTGGCCTCTCCATCATCGACAAGACCCAGCTCACGGATCTTTGCCTGACAGGCAGGACATTCCTCCCACCTTATCTTAGGACACTCATCGCCACCGATATGGATATATTTCGATGGGAAAAGGTCGATTATTTCCAGAAGTACATTTTCAAGGAACTCGAATGTCTCCTCCTTTCCAACGCACAAGACCTCCGGAGAAACGCCCCAGCGTCCCCATACCTCGTGCTGCTTTCCGGTACAGCCGAGTTCCGGATAAGAAGCGATGGCAGCAAGCATATGTCCGGGAAGGTCTATTTCAGGAATGACCTCTATACCCTTTGACGCCGCATATGCCACGACTTCACGGATCTGATCCTGAGTATAATGGCCCTCATACGGAATGCCGTCGTATACTATTTCATACCAGCCTTTTCCTAAGACGGTACCTTTTCTCTTTGACCCGAACTCTGTAAGGCGAGGATATTTCTTGATCTCAATCCTCCAGCCCTGATCATCCGTAAGATGCCAGTGGAAGGTATTCATCTTATGAATCGCCATTATGTCCAGGTATTTCTTCACCTGCTCCACACTCCAGAAATGTCTTGACGGATCCATATGCATGCCTCGATATGAGAATCTTGGCGCATCATCAATCTCAACACATGGAAGCTCCCACACATCTCCATCCTGAGGTACTGCTGTGTAGATGCTGACAGGCAGAAGCTGCTTCAAGGTCTCGAGCGCATAGAGGAAGCCATTGAATGACGACGCCTCGACCAACACCCTCTTGTCATCGACAGAAATCCTGTAACCTTCCTTTGCAACAGTCTCATTCATGCGGAAACGGAAGAGTCCCTCATTCTCTGAAGCGGCGGTAACAGCCTGACTTCCGGATGCAGCTGAATACTGCTTCGCGAAGTTCTGCAGCGCATTTTCACTTGCTTCATCAAGACGCTCGTCGATCCAGAAAGAAGGGGCTGACACATTCAGCCGCGCATCATACACCTTCACTGAAGAAGGCTGCGGGATGATGTTCAGATTGTCCTCGATCTGTTTCTTCTCCGTTCCACATGCCGCCACGACAAGCAACATGGATAAAGCGATGATATGTTTCAGGTTCATAGGTTACAATGACTTGAATATTACTTTATAATCTGACTTAAGGTTCTTGTGCAGGTTCACGATCTGCGGCTCGTTCGGAGTCACGATCAGTCTGCGTCCTTTGCGCTCAATAGTGCAATTGTATCCGACTACAGCACCGTTCTCCCTTTCTACAATATACGCATTGGTAAGCACAGCCTCCTCGATGAACTTGAACACCTCATGAACGTCGTTATCCTGAGAGTTGACCGGCTGCCATGAGCTGATCATATCCACATACTGCTCTCCGATGATGAATTCTCTTGCGCCATGGAACTCCGGATGCGGGTTGCCTGTGGTCACGTCATCAAAGCCGACTCCCTCAACCGGGCGCGCTATCTGTCTGACATGCAGATAAGGATCCAGAACAAAGGCCCATCTGAGCCTGCCGGTATTTCTGTTTATAAGGTTTGCAAACGCTCCCGCAGCATTGAAGGTCTCGATGAGATACCTTTCGTCCAAGGTAAGGAGGTATGCATAATAGGATGCGTATGCTCTCCATGCACTCCAGCCATGAGGAGAACAGAACATGTTCGGCAGCATCAGCACATCATACTGAGCCTCCCAGAACCTCATCGTACCGCCTCTGCGGCGCGCATCATTGACCTTGAGCTGGGTCAGGCAGTCATGCGAATATAAAATATCCAGCATTGCCTGAGTATAATGTTCACGGGCATCATGATCATCCTGCAGAAGAGCGAAAAGACCTATCTGCAGAGCCGAACATGAGATCATTCCATCCTCGAAGGTCATCTCACCCTCTGTCTGGAAATCCCCTTTGGAAGCGACCAGTTCATCGATTGCCCTTTTGATTGAAGTGTAATGAGCATCGGCCTTTTCCTGCCACCACTTGCTCTGTGCAGCCAGCTCTCGTTCAACAAGATACAGCTCCATCATGCTCTTGGCCACATATATGACGCTTGTATAACGGACACCGCCGTTCATATAGGCGCCGGACTCATCCTGGTTCTCTGACATCAGCCAGTCAGCCAAAGCGCAGGCCTGCTGCAGATCCTCGATCCTGCCATGAGCCTGATACCTGTCGACCAGCATTCCGATGGTGGAAGAAGTATTCTGGATACGGGACTCGTAAAGGGTCGGCTGCGCCTTTTCCCAATCGAACACCTTATTATAAATCAGATCGAATCTTTGATCCAATGCCGCATCCAGTTCCTCATCAGGGAAATGACGGGCAGCAAGGAAGGCGGAATGGAAGCCGTACCAGCTTTCAACATGCGAAGAAGGCTTCTGATGGTTCTCCCATGCGGCCACTCTCGCATCTTTCAGAACCTCCGCCCATGAATCATTCACAAGCATTACAGCAGTCGACTGATACTCTGAAGAACTGACGGTCACATCATACTGACCCGGCTCAATCAATGAAGCCTTCACTTTCCATAGGCCATCCGACAGGTCGGCGAGAGACAAAGCGGTGGATGTTCCGGTTTCATGCACGATGGACACCTCCGGCTTCTGTGCTGAATAGACGTTGAACTCGGCTGTCTCTCCTGGAGCATACGTAGTCCTGGCCATCTCAAGCATAGGCAGTCCGGACTGCTCGTATACCTCTTTTTCAAAGCCACCCAATGAAGTCACAGGGACAAAAGACACTGTCCATGAGCGTTCCTGCCCCGGATCAAGCTTCCACATGTCCTGTGGGTGGTGACCAGGCAAAGGAAGTGCATTGATAAGATCCAGATTCACCGATTCAATCCTGTGACCGTAGAACCAGAACTCCGGAATATCCCAATAGCTGAGATTATAATCAACGCTCCACGATGCGACAGGATCTGGAGATGTCACTGCCAGCACATGTCCTTCAGGAGACTGGAGATAACCATAGAAGTGCGTCTTTTCGCACATCATGAGTGTCGGGAAAAACTTCGACAGCCACTGAGGATATTCCTCCATATAAGTATCTATACCGAGTGCCACGCCTGCCTTTACAGGAGCAAACACCTCGTCACTTTCATTCTTCAGTGTGATACGGAAAGTAATACGATCATCCGTATCAAGGTATTGCAGCCATGCAGATATATCTCCCAACTTGGTACCGTATTTACCATGCTCATCCATGAGCCATCTGCCGTACTCCTTTTCCGAAGCCTGCTGTATGTAGAATGTCGGTCCCGCAATCTTGTCCTGGCCAAAGAAGTCGACCTTCAAGTCATCAGTACGAAAAGATGCTATGGTGCCATCCTCTCTGACAATCCCCTGACCATAAACGCTGCAGGACAAGAAGCAGAGAAGAGAACATGTGAATATTTTTCTCAGAACAGTCTTCATGATTTACTTTTCTTCTGCCTGTTTTCCTATCCTCTGTGCCTGCAGTTCCTTAGGAGTCACTCCATATCTCTTGCGGAAGCATGTACTGAAGTACTTTGCATCATTGAAGCCTACGGAATATGCAACATCCGACACCCTAAGCTTGCTTTCAGCTTCCATTATAGTATTATATGCGGTCTTGAGTCTGACCTCCATGATCAATGAAATTGGCGTGAATCCTGTGAGTTCCTTCAGCCTATCCGTAAGCTGGGTACGGGACATTCCCATTTCCTTGATGAAGTCTTCCTGCTTGAAATCCGAATTGCTGAGGTTGGCATGAATCACTTCCATAGCCTGAGACAGGAGCTGCTGATCTGCCGATTCGAACTTTATGGAATTGATTTCAAAGGCAATCACATCCTTGTTCTCCTCCTTCCTTGCACGGGTTTTCTTCACCAGCCATACGACAGCACCAAGCAGACAGATCAGAATACCTCCGAATGCCAGTATCACCCATATAAATGGGCCTCTCACAGTAGTAATCTCCAGTTGAATGACCTGGCCTGATAATTCATGGGAGATCTCCACAGTCATATTGTCCTCACCTGCAGTGAAGACTATTGACTCCTCGACTGTTTCAAATGTGACACCATTATATGTACACTTGTAGATCGGAGCCATGTGGCTGTTGTAATCCAGAAGCGCATATCTTATCTCGACATTGTCGCCCTCGCGAACCTTGATGTCCTTTTCTTTATAGGTGACGCCATTGAGGATGACCTCCGATATGATCAGAACGCTGCCCGGAGTCTGAGGCTCACTGGCATTTTTCAGATCAAGACTGAAGATACCATCTGTCGTGCCCAACATGAGCATCCTGTCAGTCAGCAGACCGGCATTGCCACAAAAATCCATGGCAATATCAGAAATGCATCTTGTCACATCAATCCGACCGAAACCTTTACATTCAAACGAGACTATCTCGTTTGTAGTGCTGACCCATATCTCGCCGTCACGTGTCTGCATCAGGTTGGTTATACACTGCGAATCGAGCCCCTTGACCAGCTCTACCTTGCGGAGATTTCCACTTTCAACGTCCAGAACATACAATCCGTCTGTCAGGGTTCCTGCCCATACGTGGCCGTCGCAGTCAAACAGTATGTTTGCGAAAGGAACCTGTTTTCCGGACGTAGTATGCGAGCGTACCTTCTTCTGCAGAATATCTACCTCAACGACACCGCTCTGAAGAGTAGCAAGGAACATCTTTCCGTCTTCCGACGCTGCCAGACCATGTATCTGGTCATTCAACTGCGCAGTCTCGTCACATGGCAGGAAGTCATGAAGTGTCATGAGCTCATCAGAAGGGGTAAGTATATATGCTCCGGCATGAGTACCTATCCACAGATTACCACTGACATCGTTCTCCAAGGAGAGGATGCTGTTATTGAGCATGACCGGATGCGTCTGGGTAGAGAAGGCCTTCACCTTATCTGTCTTTGGGTCATAAATCCACAGACCTTCACTGTAAGTACCGAAACATATCTCGTCCGTCACATTCCTCTTCTTGATGGCGAATGCTGCGCTGATACTTGTCAGGCCTTCAAAACCGGCAATCTCATTATATCTTGTTATAGATCCGTCCGCAGAATCATATAATACAAAGGCATTATCAGCTACACCCATCCAGTAGGCTCCGTCTCCGGCCTCGTAAATACTATGGATGGTACTTGTCCCTAGTTTCCTTCGCATCGTTTCCACGCGGTCCACATTATATGGACGCTCAGGAAAATCAATCTGACACATTCCTCCGCCATACAGACCCAGATATACATTTCTGTTTCGTGTCACCAGAATGGAGTTGACCTGATTATATGGAAGCGCGCCCGGCTGGGTGCCATGCGAATAGAACGTGCACTCCCCTTTCTCCGGCTCCATGATGGAGAAGCCCTTCTGTCCACCTATCAGAATCTTCCCGTTTATGTCATTGATAGCATAGATGACCTCATCGTAGAGAATGTCACCCTGCGCTGAAACAGTCGGGTACGAGACATACGAAGAAGTCGTCATGAAATCATCTGAAAGCCTGAGCAGACCATGACCCCATGTGCCGACCCAGATATTGTCTGAGGAATCCTGATATATGATGTATGAATATGCCAGAAGGCCATTCTTGAACACCTGCGTATGCCCTGTGGTCGGGTTATAGACATACAGGCCCTTCTGCCAGGTCGTCAGCCAGATGTTGCCGTTGGAGTCTGCCATGACGTCTATTATTCCCTTCACATCCTGACCCTGCGCCCTGACATCAACCTGAATAAACTCACTCTCACCGACCTGACGGCAGAAGAGTCCGTCTTCACCTCCGGCCCATACATTCAATTTGCGGTCAACGGCAAGGCAGCTCAACGGGCTATCGGTGACAAATGATTCTGTGGTTCCGGTATTCTTGTCCATCCACATCAGACCATTATCCGTCGCAAGGATGAGTCTTGAGTCACAGTCTTCCACAAGCTCATGTATGAAGCTGTATTCTTCCATACATTCAGTATAAGACTTCGTATTGTGACCGTCATATCTGACAAGACCGCTGCTGGTGGCCACCCATATATAGCCCTCACTGTCCTGGAACAACGATTTCACATAGTTCGACGGAAGGAGCTTGGCATTTATCGGTTCGAACCTTACGTCAACACCATGCGCTGCCGCCACCCATGCAGACGCAGGGAGCAGCAAAGCGAATAATATTGACAGGATTCGTCTCATTTACAAAGGGGTTACTTGATCTGGAGATCAGAAATATTACCGGTGCAGATCAGATCCTTTCCTTCAGAGAGTACCTTTTCACCTGAGACGGTGAGATTCTCCACTGTCATGCCAAGGATATGATTCTCATTTGTAACGACCTGGAATACAGGATTCGTCGTCTTGTTTGAATTATTGACCTCGATGTTCTCGAAGACAAGGTTGCGCATATATGAACTCTCTGTCTGGTCAGGCATCTGCCATACAAAGATATATGTACCATCCTTGCTGATGTCGTCAAAATACAGATTGCGGCATGTGATGTCGGAAATCTCTGTTGCATGACCGGCCTTATCCATAGGATGCTTCCACTGACAGATAGAAAGGGCAGCCCTGACATTATCTCCTTCCGAAGTACCTCTATGCTCGAGGAAAACGCAGTCATGGATATCCACATTGCAGATTCTGGCCGGATGAATATATCCGTTTCCGGCCTCAGGTCCAATAACGATACCACGTGCGATATCTTCCCAGATCAGACATCCGTCGATCTCGACATTCGAACAGTCATACCTGTTGCCATGGTTGACCTTCAATGTGACGCAGTCATCATAGCATCTGAGGAAACAATCCTTCACGAGAGCATTCTGGCAGCATACCAGGTCAATTCCGTCACCGTTAAGAATCCAGTTTATCATGTTGATGTTCTCGATTCTTACTCCGCTGATATGGCTGAGCATGAATGTCCAGCTCGGGCTGTCGATGAATGTGAGGTTCTCGACGGTGAAGTTCTCGATATACTCCTTGCCTGCAGGTCCAACCTCGAAAAGCACATCACCGCAAGCATACTGGGTGTTACCCCAATGCTTCATCTTCTTACCGGTAATGATTCCGTTTCCGGCAAAGCGCACATTGCTGCCTGAAACCACGAAGTTAGCATAGAGCACGGCACCGAAATCCACATAAACCGTCTGGTTGTCACCGATCTCCATCTCACCCATCTCGTGCTCGCCAGGTCCGAAGTACAAAACACCCGGAGCATCAGCAGCCGGCTTGTCGGCATCCTTGCGGTTACCGACCACGAAAAGGTTCTCCTGTCTGTTTCCGTCAAACTCTACCGAAACCTTACGGCCGTCAAATGACGGAAGAATAAACTCTACAGTATGGTCATCGATCTTTCTTGGATGTATCCCCAGATTTGTAGGACGCACAACGCACTCCTTGAAAGATTCGCTGTTGTGTACGCGCACAGTTACCGGTCCAGAGAACTCATCCTCGAAAAGGGCGATCGACATTGTGTCTCTCAACGCCTTCGAGTTGTCCCAATCGTCCCAGATCTGCTCATGTTTACTATAATCAGAGACCAGCGCCTCATATACCCATGCCTCGTTCCACTGACCGTCCTGGAGAATACTTACAGAGTATTCCGGAGCACAATTTGTGTCGTTATGTGCACCAGCACACATAACGACACAAAAAGATGCCATCAATATTGCTATGATTTTCTTCATAATATCAATCAGTTACTACCATCCCTGATTCTGAACCAGATTGCGGTTCTTGAATGTTTCCTTACGTGAAATAGGATAATAGTTCATTCTGTCATTCCAATAGTTTGTGCGGAGAAGCACCTTCTGGGCAGACTTGAGCTGGTATGAAACCACCTGGTTTTCCTCGTCACCTTCCACGACCTTGTCAGCCTCAAGCTGAAGGCCGTAGATCTCCACAGCCTCGTCAGCCTTATTCCATCTTCTGAGGTCCCAGTATCTGTGGTCCTCGAAAGCAAGCTCCACACGTCTTTCCTTATGGATTCTCTCAAGGAATCCCGCAGGATCCTCATCCGCAGGTATTGAACCTACGCCTGCGCGGGCACGTACTGCGTTGATAGCCTCAAGCGGAGACATCGTGAAATTAACTCCACCAAGCGAGCCCTTGAAATCCTTGTTTCCGGTCGCATTGTACAGAGCCTCGGCATAGTTCAGATAGATTTCCGAATATCTGAAAAGCGGCCAGCAGTGCGGGAATGCAGATCCGTTTGAGAGGAAGTCTGTGTCCTCCTGGATGAACTTGCGAAGGTAATATGAAGTCTTGGTAGCTCCCTCGGTAGGCTGACCGTTAGGTCCACCCACATGTGAATAGATCTTAGTCTCACGGAAAGGAGCACCGAAACAATACATGGTCTTGGCAAAACGAGGGTCACGTGCCGACTGGTCGAACATCATGTCCTGATGCTTTGCATAGTCGAACTGAGTTCCGTCGATAAGGTCGAACGCCTCGGCAAGGTTCTGCGAAGGATTCACGCCTGAGTTACCTCCATAGTATCCCATAGGATAGTTTGCAGACTCGAAAGTCGCATCGTCAGAGTAACGGATGCCCATGATCAGGCCAAGGGCATCAGGGTTGTTTGACACCTCCTCGTCCACAAGCTGATAGATGTTCAGATCCATCAGTTCCTTAGACGCTGCTGCAGCTGCCTCCCATCTTGCCTTGTCGCCGCTAGGGTTGTTAAGCGGGCTGGCCGCATACAGAAGCGCTCTTGACTTGAGCGCAAGGGCGGCACCCTTGGTCACACGTCCAACCTCAGCATAATATGTATTTGCATGAGTCACAGGAAGCATTTCAGCAACTCTGTCACACTCGGCTACGATCCACTCGATGACCTCGTCATAAGAAGACTGCTTCATTGCGTTGGCCTCATCCATTGTAAGGCTGTGGTCAACGATGATAATGTTGCCGTAACGCTTGAGAAGCTCGAAATGGAAATATGCTCTGAGGAAGCCCACCTCATATGGGAAGAGGTCGAGCTGCTTCTTGTTGTTGTTATACTCGTTTGTATACTGTGACTCCGGGAAGTCCTCAGGACAGTTCTCAAGGAAATAGTTTGCTGCAGCGATACCTGCATAGTAGTGGCCCCACTTGTCGTCAATCGGTTCGATCGAGTTCCATGTTCCGTCATAATAACGCTTGATGCCACCCTTCTCCCACGCATACATGGCGTCGTCTGTCGCGCACTCTCTCATTGTACCCTCAACTGCGTCAAAACCTGACTGAAGGTAGCTGTAGACGTTGGTGCAGACCGCCTTTACATTGCCGAAGTAAGCAAACTGATACTCCTTTGTTGTGTATTCCGACTCATCCAATGTGAGGAAATTACAACCTGCAGTCAAAACTGCAATCACTGCAAGTGCTGATATCTTGATATATTTCTTCATATTTCCTGCGCATTAGAAAGTTAATTTAAGACCAAGCTGGAAACTGCGGGCTGTAGGGTAAGCCAGGCTTACGTGCTCAGGGTCCATTATCTTGATGCTGTCAATCGAGAAGAGGTTATGACCCTTGAAGAAAAGTCTGAAAGAGTCAATCTTGTTGATATACTTTCCGAAGTCATACCACACATACAGATTGCGGAGCTTCAGATAGTCTCCCTTCTCCCACCATACAGGGCTGTTCGCATAGTTGTGAGCATTACTCTCTGTTGTCAGACGAGGATAACGTCCCTGCGGAGAGTCGGCAGTCCAATAACTCTCAAGATAGTGCTTTGAGATGTTCTTGTCATTGTTGTACAACGGCTTGTACACATTGTCAAGGTTTGTATAAACCATGAAGTCACCGGCACCCTGGAACATCGCCTGGAATCCGAAGTTCTTGTACTCCATTCCGAGGCTGATGCCATAATAAAGAGAAGGCCAGTATGAAACTCCGTGATATTTCGCATCGTTCTCGTCGATGATACCGTCCTCATTGAGGTCATTGTACTTGATGTCGCCGGGACGGAGAGTCGAGATGAGTCCGCTGGATACAACACCTTCCTTAAGGGTTCCGTCAGCATTGAAATCCTCCTGCTGATAGAATCCAACCGGCTCATATCCGTACATCTCGCCGATCTGTGTTCCGGCAATCCTCTGCCACTCGTAAGGGACATGTCCCTCAGCAGCCTCTACAATCCTGTTCTTAGAATACGAGATGTTACCTCCGATATTGTATGAGAAGTCGCCTATGGTCTTTCTCCATGTAGCAGAAAGTTCTGCACCATAGTTTACAGTCTCACCTGTAAAGATGATAGGCACGCCTACTCCAAGTACCTCTGAAACGGTCTCAGAACCGTCGCAGGCAATATTCTTTCTATTGTTGTAGAAACCCTCGAGCTGGAACATGAGGCTGTTGTCGAACATACCGAACTCAACTCCGAGGTCCGCCTTATAATCTGTCTCAGGCATGATGTTGGTCGAAGGAATCGCACCCTGCATCAGACCGCCAAGCCAGTCCTTGTTCTGGAAGATATAGCTTCCGCCAGCCTGGTTGAACTGCTTGTCCATATCGTAAGTAAGACGTCCGTCATAACCTACGACACCATAAGAAGCTCTGAGCTTGAGGTGAGAGACCACATCGCTGCCGCTCATGAAATCTTCCTTGGAAATGAGCCAGCCGAGAGACACCGCAGGATAGAGTCTGAACTTGCGTCCCTTCTCAAGCTTGGCACTGCCGGAATAGTTCGCAACTACCGATGCGAAGTACTTTCCAGCATAGTCATAGCTGCCCCTGAAAGCAAAGTCCATGTAAAGATAGGTGTTGTTGGCACCCTTTGTCTTGGTTCTGGAAAGGTTGTAAAGCAAAGCAGCATCTACATTGTGATCTCCAAAAATTCTCTTGTAGCTCAAGTCTGCATTGACGTTGAACCTCATGAACTGAGAGCCGAGCCAGCCTCCGTTGAATGCAAGGTTGGTATCCTCGCCCCATGGAGTCTGGGTCATGCCTGTGATCTCATTTGTTACAGGATCTCTCTGATAGTCGGTTCTATATACGAAATACTGCTTTGAGCGTGTGTCAGTAACCTCTGCTCCATTATCATAAGCTGCCGCAACAGTGAGGTCAAGTCCGTCTGTGATGAAAGACATGTCCTGTGTCAGCGCTACATCAGCATAAAGATATCTGTTGAAGTTGATGTTGTTTCCCTGAGCTACTGCGTCAGCAAGAGGGTTGGCAAACATGCTGCTTGCATACCATGTTCCGTCACCAGCCATCACAGGGAAGGCAAGAGCAGGGGTCGCATACATCGAATTCAGATATGTACCATAATAAGGAGTCTGGTTCTGAGTGAGCTTACCCATGACGCCGACCTTAAGGAGTGTGGTCGGAGTGATGTCAGCCTCGATGTTCGAGCGGATCTTCAGGTTGTGCATCTCCATCTGTGAAGAGTACTGGCTGTTGAGGTCCGTATTGTTGAACAGTCCCCAGTATCCTGTGTAGTTTGCATACACATAGTACTTCACATAATTCTCACCACCGCGTGCCGAAAAGTTAACCTCATGCTTGTGAGCCGCTTTTCTGAGCACCTCATCCTGCCAGTTGACATTAGGGAAGACATCGAGCATCTGACCGTTCTTCATTGCTGAAATGTTGGCAGCAGAATAGCGCGGAGCATATCCGTCATTGACCAGAGCCTCGTTCAGAGCAGTTGCATACTCATAGTTGTTGGCCATCTGAGGCATACGGAACGGTGTCTGAAGCTCATAGTTGTAATCAACCGCAATCTTCAGTCCGTCGTCGATGCCCTTGCGGGTTGTGATGACGATAGCACCGTCAGCACCTCGGTTTCCATAAAGAGCCAGCGAAGCAGCATCCTTGAGCACCTTGATGCTCTCGATCTCACCTACATTAAGGAGAGACAGATCACGTCCCGGAACTCCGTCAATCACAATAAGGATGTTGTTTCCGTTGAACGAGCCCATGCCTCTGACAGTCATGGAAGCTGCGTTGTCCCATGGAGAACTTCCGGTCTGGATAACTGACAGACCAGGAATCAATCCATAAAGCGAGTTGCTCGGATCAAATGTGTTTGAGATCTCAAGCTGCTCACCTGTTATGGTATTTGCCTCAAAATCCTGGGCATGCAAAGCTGTGCCGAGGAAAAGGCTTGTCATTATAATCAATACTTTCTTCATATCCGTCATCTGTTACCAACCAGGATTCTGTACAAGTCCATAACCCTTGTTAATTTCCTTTGGAGGGAAGGCGCTGAAATACCACTTCGGAGAGAAGTTGTTTGCCCATACTCTTGGTTCCATAGGTTCAGGATCAGAGTAATTGAACTTCATTCCGTCGTATGACACCCACTCGCCGTTTGCAGTCGACTGACCTCCGGAGATATAATCGAAGTGAACCTTATAAAGAGTCTTCTTGAAGATGTCCTCACGCTTCCAGCGGATGATGTCGAACCATCTCACTTCCTCGAAGCAGAACTCACGGGCACGCTCGTCAAGGATCTCCTCACGAAGCAGAGCGTTACCGATAAGAGGCTCTGTATAATTCGGAAGTGTCTTGTAACCCTGGTTTGCCTGGAGAAGTTCCTCAGTCATGTCAGGAAGACCTACCCTGCGGCGTGTCTGGTTCAGCTGCTCGAGAGCCTCGGCTGTTCTTCCAACCTCATTAAGTGCCTCAGCATAAATGAGATGAATCTCAGCAAGTCTCATGTATGACCAGTTGCAAGGCTTATAGTTGAAAGTCACGTCGTCGTGATCCCAAAGATACTTTCTCATGCAGAAACCGGTCTTGTATCTGAACTCGTAGCTGGCCTCTCTACCGTAGCTGGCACCGGCCTTGAACATCTCGACTCTTCTGTCACGGAAGATGTCACCGTTGATCATGACAGACTCGTAAAGTCTTGGGTCACGGTTGACAAACGGGTTATTCTCCCATGTCACCTCGTTTCCGTTCTTCTCGATCCAGTCCTTGTAGATGACAGGCTTGCCGTCCATGCCCTGGAACATGTCCACATAGTTCAATGTCACGCAGCCCACACCCTCGCCTGAGTTGTTGTTCATGTTTACAAGGGCGCTGTTACCATATATATTATTATGGTATGTAAGACCGAAACGTTCGATGTTACGTGCTGAAGAGATCAGGATCTCGCCATTGTATCTGTCAGCATAGCAGTGAGAGAATGATGCACGGGGATCATCAAGAACATAAAGCTTGTATGGATTGCCGTTCTTCTGGTTTTCATTAAAGAAAGCCTCGCATGCATCCACAACTTCCTGCCATCTCTCGGCCTTGTATGATCCCAGCCATGTCATGTGCTGCGGATCTGAAGTCATCTTAGGCTGGTTGACAGCAGTAGGAGTCTGAGGTGCCATATATGGCGAGTCAGAGTTTACAAGCGGGCTGGCAAGATACAGAAGCACTCTTGTCTTCAGGGCAAGAGCAGAAGCTGCTGTAAATCTACCGTCATCTGCAGCAGAGACTGTCCAAGGAAGTTCTGTTGCAGCCTTGTCACACAATTCTATAATATAACGTGCGGTCTCCTCATAGGTCTTGCGAGAATAGTCGATATCACCGTCGTTCTCAGTTGAAACCGAAGCCTTGATGAGCGGAACACCTCCGAAGTGACGGAGAAGCTCATGATACTGACAGGCGATGATCATCCTGGCCTCACCCTTACGCTGAATCTTCTCCTGAGGACTCATGTCAGGCACTCTGTCCACATTCTCGATATAGAGCCATGCTCTTCTGATACCTTTCCATGCAGCACCTCCGTCAGGATCGAAGTTCATCTTGGTACTTGTACTCATCTCCTCGGTAGAAGCACTGTAGTTTGCATTATAATAGGTATCGATCGCACCGGCCCATGTACAATGAGTCTGGATGATGTCTGTAAGAGCATCAAGGCAGTCCCATCCGATCATATCGGACGAAGACTGATACTCGTATGGAGTACCGTCGTTGATCTTGTGAGCGATACTGCTTCGCAGTGTTGCATACGCAGCAACCAGTGCTCTGTCAGCATACTGCTTTGAAGAGAACACAGTATCGATGGTTATATCCACACCTGGTGCCTTCTCCAGGAAGCTGTCACCAAGCTTGAGGTCACTGCAGGACATGAAACCGATCATTCCCACAGCAAGCATTAAAATATATAGTCTCAGTTTTCTCATTTTCCTAGAAAGTAATGTTCACACCAATGTTATAGATTCTGTTGTTAGGGTATGCGTAAGCGGATGCACCCTGTCCTCCGGTATACTGCTCAGGATCGATGTCGATCTCGGCAAGCTCTGAGAAGCATGTGAAGAGATTGTAACCGCTGACATAACACTTGAGTGATGAGATACCTGCTCTCTTGAGAGCGGCGCTGTCCGAGAATGTATAAGCGAACTCAGCGACCTTGAGTCTGAGGTACGAACCGTCCATCATCCAAAGATCGGAATCAAGCTTGTAGTTGTGCGACTTACTGTTGAAGGTAAGACGAGGGAATCGTGCATTCTCAGCATTTTCAGTTGTGTAGCGTCCGTCAGCAAGATACTGAAGAAGCGCACGGGAGTTGGTTGTACCGAACGGCTCCCTGTACTCACCTGAAAGCAGACGGCTCGCGTGTGTCGCACCTGTCCACTGCATTGAGAAGCTCCAGCCCTTGTAGTTCATTCCTGCTGTAAGACCGAATACATACTCTGGGCGTGTACCCCAGCCGAAATATGTACAGTCATCTCCGTCCACAACTCCGTCTCCGTTGAGGTCCTTGTAAAGTGCATCACCCGGCTTAGGATTACCGAGGGCCATCTCAGGAAGGTTCAGATCCTCACGGAGCTTGCCATCGGCATCGAAGTCGCTCTCGTGGAGGAAACGATCGAACAGGTAACCGTAGAAGCGTCCTGTGCTGTTTCCTGTCTCAGCCATATACGGCTCATTCGGCACCACCTCATCCTTGTAGATGATCTTGTTGCGGGCAAATGACATGTTTCCGTTGATGTTGTAGCTGAAATCACCATGCTTGTCATTCCAACCGAGCTGGATCTCATATCCCTTGTTGTCCACGATACCGAGGTTCATCAAAGGAAGCTTCACAGCTGTGATGCTTGGCAGAGTGTTACGTGTTGTAAGGATATCCCAGCGATGCTCGAAGAACACGTCGACAACGAGGTTGAGGCGATAGTCGAACATCTTCATGTCGAGTCCGTAGTTCTGCTTAGAACACTTCTCCCAGCTTACCACAGGGTTACCGTTAGACTGCTCCTGCGCATCTGTAAGCATGTCTGAAGTGTATCCCGGGCCGAACTGATATGATCCACCGTATATCGCGCCGTTGTTTCCTGTCCATGAGTTAGGCATGTAAAGGAAGCGGTCTCCTGAATACTTGTCGTTACCCACGATACCGTAAGATGCTCTCAACTTGAGGAAGTTGATGAAACGTACCGGCTTCATAAACTCCTCGGAAGACACGATCCAGCCCACAGAACCTGCAGGGAAGAATCCGTATCTGTGTCCCGGAGCGAAGTTCTCGGAACCATTGTATCCGACATTGAAGTCGATGAGGTACTTCTTGTCGTAGTTATATGTCACACGTCCTACATAGCCTACATAACCTGTAGGGATGTCTGAATATGCACCCGGATAGTATGTTCTGGACTGGTTGTAAAGGAGAAGGGCTGCCCAGTCGCTCTTTCCGAACGAGCGGGACCAGTTGAGCGCACCCTCGAGGTACCAGTTTCTACCCTGCCAGTATCCCTCCGAATATGACATCGGCTGATGAAGTCCTGACACTCCGTCAGTTCTGTAGACGATCTTGTTATTGAACAGAGGGCTTGAGATGTCCATACCCTGCTGAGTCAATGTACCGAGATATACAGGAGTATATACGCTGTCTCCACCGACCACTCCTCTATTTACCGAGGCTGAGTAGTTTGTATTGTAGGCTCCCTTGATGCTGAAGGTAAGGCCCTCGGTAATGACATCGAGATTCTGGTTCAGGATGAAGTCAAGGTTCATCACATTCTCTGTGTTCTTGTTGTATCCCCAGTCATAATAAAGGTCAAGACCTGATGTCTGGGCAGGGAGAATGATGAACGGATTGTTTGGGTTATATATTCTCTTACCATCAACAAAACCAGCACTTGCGAACGGAGTACACCACATGATGTTACGCCAGATGTCGTAGTTGTTAGGCGCAGACTGAACGCCGATGCGGGCACCGATATTTGCCGAAAGGACTGTAGTCGGAGTGATGTTCACGTCTACATTCGCACGGAAGTTGTATCGGTTGTATGTGAAGTTTGAGTTGTAGCTTTCATAGTATTGTTTCATCATACCGTCCTGGTGCATGAAACCAGCGGAGACGAAATATTTCGCCTTCTTTCCACCACCGGAAAGAGTGACGTTATGCTGGGTCTGCCAAGCGAAGTCCTTGAACAGATAGTCGTTCCACTCTACATTAGGGAACATGATAGGGTCAGCTCCCGTTCTGAACATCTCAGTAACATACGGGCTGAACGCAAGCTCAGAATCCTTGATCTTAGGATTGTCATTCTTCTGAGTTTCTGTATAAAGGCTGGCATACTCGTATGAACTTACACCGTAAAGGTTTCTGAGAGCCTGTGTAAGACCGAACGAGCTGCTGACAGCAATCTGATTCCTTCCCTCCTTACCTCTTCTTGTCGTCACGAGAATGACGCCATTCGCACCGCGCACACCGAAAACGGCAGTCGATGCAGCATCCTTGAGCACTGTGATGCTCTCGATCTCGTTAGGGTCCATCTGAAAGAACGAGCGCTCGACTCCATCCACAAGGATGAGAGGCTGAGAAGCAGCGTCTGTCAATGAACCTGATCCACGGACATAGATGACCGGATCCTCTGCTCCAGGCTGACCTGAAGCCTGCACTGACGATACTCCGGCAACAGCTCCGGCAAGTGCATTTGCAGCACTACCGCTTGGAGACTTGAGCAGTTCCTTGGTATCGATTGATGAGATCGAACCTGTGATGGACATCTTGCTCTGCTTTCCGTAAGCGATCACCTGAGCATCTTCAAGCATCTGTGCCTCAAGATGCAGACGGACTGTAACCTTCTTTGAGCCGGTAAAGTTTATCACCTGTGTGGTGTAGCCCATAAGGGCGAACTCCACATCAATCGGCAGGTAACTTGCCGGTATCTCCAGGAAAAACAGACCGTCAATGTCTGTCATGGCATAATATTGAGTGCCAGGTACAGATACCACGGCACCGATAAGCGGTTCTCCAGTCGCCTCATCCAACATTACTCCCTCAATTTTAACAGGACCATCCGCCGAACCGGCCGCGGTGGCTGAGGTTTTTGCTAAAACGCTTATCACCCCTCCGGAAAGGAGGAATGATAAGCATAAAAGCAAACTGATAAACAGTTTTCGCATAATAAGTCTGTAATTATCTTACGTCGTAACCAATGCAGTAAGCAGCATTCTGTGCTGGGTCACCGATAACAGTCTGACCGTCAACGATGATTGTAGGGCGGAAGTTATCCTCGCCATACATAGCTGTTCCGATCTGGATAACATCCTTGAATCCGAACTTCTGGAGAAGCCATGCACCCTGGAATGTACCTACACCGTTGAAGTCCTCCCATCCGAGTTCCTCGATGTAACCGAATGAACCCTGGAATGCAGCGAAACCGATACGGCCGTCCTCAGTCACACCAGCGAACATTCTTGCTCTGTTACCGTTCCAAGCGTCACCGAATGAAGGCTCCCAACCGCAGTCTGAGAACTGAAGCTCATCCTTTGTAAGTGCGTGTGAACCTCTTACAGGAGCTGGGCAAGTCCAAGCTACTGAAGTCACGTCGATAGTGTTAGAGAACTGGTCAGTAGCGATTGGAGCTGAAGAATCTGTATAGATCTTATCCCACTTGTAGAATGAACCCCAAGCGTAAGCGATAGTTGCTGTAGTGAAGTTACCCTCAGCATCGAAAGCGATAGCTGTTCTTGGGAAGAGGTCGTTCTGGTAGTTTACATAAGTTGCTGTAGCATAGTCATCATAGAACTTGCCGTCAGCGTAAAGACCAGCGTCGCCCTGTGCAAGTGAGTGACCTGTTACAGTAACCAATGATGAAACTGTACCTGCAGTCACGCCACCGTCTGCGCAGAACATCTGACCAGCAACCTCAGTCTGATCAAGGAGAACTACAACAACCTCACATGGATCGATGTTAACTGTTGTTCTGTCCTCAGTCCAGTCACCGAGAGCCACCCAAACAGTCTTGTCAGGATCTGAGTTCATGTAGATCCAACCGTCGTAAGGACCGTATGGAGTCTCCTGAACGAACTGGCTTCCGCCGTAGAATCTCTGACGCTCTGGAACACCGTTGATAGCTGAAGCCTTGAAGATAGTCACACCCTCTGCATCAGTATAGTCAGCTGTTACGTCTGAGAAACCGAGAGTTGCAGGGTTCGGCATGAGAGAAGACTTGTCAAGCTTGAGAGTATAGACAACCTGCTGCTCGCCAACTGCGATAACAACCTCTGCTGCGAGAGTCTGAGAGAAGTCGAAAGTTGTGTTGGCTACAGTTGCACCCTCAATGAGAGCGCCCTCCTGGAACTCGAGCTGGATGTTAGAGTCAGTCATAGTCTGAGCGTTGAAGTAGATCTTCATGCTCTTCTTTGCGTTGTTAACCTCAACAACAGCTGCATCATCACCAACAACCTTGATCTTAGTAGCGTCTACGATAGGAAGAGTGTTAGATGTGAAGCTTACGAAGTACTTAACGATAGCGTTCTTAGGTGAAGTGAACTGGAGAACGAGGTTCTCGTCTACTGTAAGGTCAACGTTCTTTGGATCAGTTGGCCAAGTGCAAGTCCAGCCTTTGTTAACCTCAAAGTTGTAAGAACAAGCTGTGAAGTCCTCAACCTCAGCGAACTTGAAGCTTACGCTGTTCTCTCCGATTGTTCCCTCTACAGTCTCAGCGCCTGCAGTAAGAGTGATTGTCTCAAAAGGAACTTCTGCATAAACTTCCTCCTGATCCTGCTTGCCATCGTCTGGTTTCTGCTGATCATCCGGCTGATCCACCTTGTTACAAGCAGAGAAAAGAACTGCTACTGCTGCGAAAGCAGATGCAAGTGAAAATAAAGTTTTTTTCATAAAAATTAATAATTGATGTTTGGTTATAAAGTGTGTTGTTTTAGCTCTTCGCTTATAAATTTTTCAAATTTATAGATTTTAGGGTTAAAATCACGTTGAAATTTTACCAAAACTGGTTTAAAATCCTATTCACGCTGCATAAGAATGTCGATAACCTCCTCATCCGGCCTGCTCTGCCAGTCTCCCGGACCGAAATCTCCTCCCCAGTTTTCCCATGTCGTATAGGCGATATCAAATTCATTGAACACCTTCACAACATCCCTGAACCACTGCAGTCTCTCCTCCCTATCGTTCCTATGGGAGTAACCGAACTCGCCGCAATGCAGTCTCAGATGCTTGAGATTTTCATTATCAAACACAGCCTTGAAAGTCGAGTATGTATAGTCATAATCATAGTATGCACCTCTGTGTCCTTCTGCTATAGCCTTGTTTGCATCCGACATCGCTTCCCACTCCTCGTCCGAGAACAGGTATCCCGGATAGTGTGAAGGTCCGGTGTATTTCCATAGCAGCTTGTGGCTTGCAAGCATAGGATCATAGTAGTGGAAGGTAACCACCAGATTAGGGTCTCCTTTGTGAATCTTGAAGTCGACTGCAGCATCAGGATGGAATCCCTGCGGAGATATGAATATCACGCGCGAAGGTTCATAATGGCGGATCATGTGCAGCAGGTTTCTCTGCATTGCCACCCAACCGTAACCGTGAGGCTCGTTCAGGATTTCGTAAGCGACCCTGTCTACAGGATATTTCGAGAACTCCTTTATCAGCTTGTTCCAGTTGTTGACCAGCTCTACAGCTGCCGCTTCCTCATAGAACATGTTGCCATTCACCAGCCAGTGCATGTCAAGGATAACATTCAGTCCCTCTTCCATACATTTGCGGACAACATAGTGGAGCATGTCCATATTTGCCCTTATCACACTGCCATCCTCGTTGAACATGATCTTCGAATCGAAAGGAATGCGGACATGGTCGAAGCCGTAATAGCTGATTTCCTCGATAGTCTGGTCTTCATACCATGGTTTGGCATCCTGGAAACAATACGACAGGTTGACTCCACGATGGAACTCGAATGTTGTAGCCGGCATCTCCTTGTACTGAAGGTCAAGATAGACCTCATAGTCCACCTGGACGCCGTCCTTTTCGAAAGTGACACGGGCAGGCTGATCTTCCGGAGTCAGGATCAGGCGGATGAACTCCCTGTCGGTACCCTTTACCTTATATCCGTCCTTGGTAGTGAAAACCACAGGAACATATCTCAGGTTAGGAGCATCGTCTCCGTATGTCTCCATGTAGAACTCCACCCTTCGGTTCTCGACATCGATGTCTCCTATCATGTCATAATAGGCAAAGGTCAGCACAGCTGATTCGATGACATCCGCATTGACAGGGACCTCCGGTTCCGGATTCTCCCCTCCTGCATTATCACCGCCTCCCGGGTTGTCGCCTCCACCCGGAGTGTCTTCGCCACCTGGTATGTCTTCGTTTCCTGTACCGTCTCCTTCGCCTCCGCCAGGGGTCTGCTCCTGATCCGGTTTTTCCACCGGAGTCACAGGCTCACATGAATACAGGACAGATGCAGCCATCATGATCGCCGCAAAAATCCATGAAATCTTTCTGTATGAAATCCTCATAGTCGTTTAAGTTTATTTCGTAACGATTCCGACCGTTGTCACGACAGCACGGTTATTATTAGAGAACGACTGACCGCCGAGATAGAGCTTGGTCGACCCGCCGCCATCGAAGTTCAACGCCTCGACACAGCCCAGAGCCTTCAATATTCTCGCAACCTCATCAAGGTTTGCTCCACAGCTGAGTGACGGAGTGCGTCCCTCGCAGGCAAAGAAGATCAGGTTGCCTTCTGGAGTGATGCCGACAGCGCTTCTGTCACATCTCCAATCGTCTCCCGTTGTATTTGTGAACACATCGTTGGTAATCATCTCCCAGTTAGAAAGGAAATACGTGCTTCCCTTTGAAGTGCGGGTAAAGTCAAACGGAATCTTTCCATCCTTCAGAAGGACAGGGCCGGCAGTTACAAGCTCAACAGGCACCCAGTCTGAAGGAGTAGTAGGATTGGTTGCAGAAGGGGCCTTCAATTTAGTCTCACCCTTGATGGAAAGGAGCGGCAGATCATAATAATAGTTTGTATTATATGTTATGCAGCCCATCCATTTCACCGCCGGAACTCCCTGGGCATCAGCGCCAAAGACTCCCCTGGTAACCTTATACTGAGTTCTGCTCTCCTCCGGTTCGCTGTCTGACATTGAACCGGCAAAAGAGTAGATGCTGCCGTTCTGCACTCCATCCATTATGGATGTACCGATGTTCATAGCCTGGCTACCTTCATAATAGAAGTAGCCGGAATTGATCAGCACCTGACACTTAGGGCCGATGCTTTCGGCCTGAGTTTCCACATACTGGGCATTTGCCGGATGATTTGCCTTCACCTTGAGGTTGCCCTTGCTCATATCGACATACGCATACCAACCCTGGAAATTCCTGCCGCTGAGCTTTGACGTCGTCGTGTAGGCGGTAATATCCGGGTGTAGTCCCGGGATGGACATTTTCTCCCAAGAGAGGTTTATAGGTTCATATTCATCATCGAGCGAACATTTCACCTCATTGCTGTAGTAAAGCTTGTCTCTCTGCTTGATATACAGTCGGAAATAGTATTCCTTGCCATAGTCAAGCACAAGATTAGGCACAACGCCCATCATGTCAGCCTTGTTTGAGCTTCTTGGCGGCAGATTGAAAGTCTGATCCTCTACTGTAGGATTCGGTTCGGTGCTGAAGCACACGTTGACATCCTGGTTGAACTCAGTTACCTTCTCAAAAGAGTAGTCTATCCTGATGCACGCCTTGGTTGAAGTCAACGCATTGATCTTCAGGATCGGGGCGCGAGGATCGACTTCCTCAGGCTGCTCCGGCTCCTGCGGTTCTTCAGGTTCCTGCGGTTCCTCCGGCTGCTCCGGCTCGGGAACAGTCTGTTCCTGATCATCATCAGGAATCGGGTCCGGTTTTGTACAACCTACCGGCTGCAAAAGCAACGCGAGAGCTGCCAATATGAAAAGTTTCTTCATCATAGTCTTATCCATTACTCAGCCAGGATTTCAAGGAGCTCATTCCTTGCCTCACGGAACTTGTTGACATCCAGCTCATATTCTGTAGGTCCAAGGAGAAGGGTCGCGACAATCGCATCCGCCTTGGCCTTGTTCTTTCTCTCTGCCATCTTCAGGAGAGCATAGTCATTGATACCGTCTCTCATTGCGCATGCTCGGATAGAAAGATATAGCTCATGATAGCCAGGGTAGAGGACATACGGATCGCCTCCCGGGAAGAATGAGCCCGGAGTCGAGCAGTCACCGAGGATTCCGCCAGGACGGCTGCTGATATCCCTCGGCCACCAGTGGAGTCCCCAATGCAGGTAGCCGTTTGCCTTGAGCTTATAATTCAACCAGTGGATATAACGCGGCATAAGGAGAGGCTGCACGACGAATCTGTTAGGGAAACCTCCCTGAGGGAACATGCAGGTATAGATCCAGTCCCTCTTGCCTGAATTGTATCTGTCTTCGAACATTCCGGCATACTGGTCTTCCATTCTGACATGGAGCACAGGGCACATGATGTCGATGTATGGAGATATCTTGTCTGCACATCCTGCATCCACCGCATCCATGATCTTGATTTCAGGGGCCGCCTTCTTCACCGCTGCTGCAAACTTGATCCATGTAGGCCAGTTCTTCAGCTCGCCCTGCTCCGTAGGCTCATCACCGATGTGCTGCACATACATGTCAAGCCATCCCTTCTCGCGAAGATGCTCCTGGAGAGCCTGGAAGAAGTCTGTGATATGCTTTTCAGCCTTGGCCCAAACCTCCGGATCATCATAATCGGACCAGGTTCCCATTCTCTCGAATGATTTCGTCTGCGGATTGTACCAGTAGAAGATGTTAAGTCCGTAATCTCCGCCATAACCTGCTGCTGTACATAGGTGTGAACCCTCGATGCATCTGAGGCCACCCTCACGGATGAGGAACTCGACGTTCTCGTCAAATGCACTGAAGTCAAAGAGGTATTTGCCGTTCTCATCGACTCCACGCGGATACATCGCATTCATTGGCTGCTCCATACGGTAGGTGTTCTGTCCGAGATCACGGCATGTATTCGCAAAAAGCTTATGAATCTTGTAGAAAGTGGTCGGATCGTTGGTACGGCTGCAGTCAACTCCGCCATTTACATGGAAATATCTGTCCTCGAACAGCCAGTTTGTAACCATCAGGTCAGACTCTTCGAGTACTACCGAAGTAACCTCCATCTTGACCACAAGGTCTGTGGTAAACGTCTCACCTTTGCAATTTCCAGAGATAGTCACCACTGAGGTATACTCACCCGGAGCAGTTCCCTTTGGAATGAACACGTCATACCAGTATGTTCCGAACTCAGCCTGAGTGATGTTTCTGCCGCCTGTAGCAGGGAGAATCACATCTGGATAGAGGGTTCCGCCATTGAGGTTGGAGCTTACGCTTTCGCCATTATGTCTTGACTCCACAAACTCAACCCATCCGCCCTTTGGCGCAGAAAGTTCTGTACCATAAGCGTTTGCAAAGGTCTTGACCTGAACTGTCACATCTGTAAGGTCGCCGGCCTTAGGGAGCACGACCACCTGGACTGACGCAGTTTCACCCTGAGCATATTTAATCTTCACAGGAGACTCATAGTTTCCATCCTGGAACTGTCCTCTGAGCACCTTCTTGAGCGGATCGACGCTATACACGGACACTGCAGGATTGTAGTTCTTTGTTCCTCCGCAGATTACTGACAGAGAGACTCCCGCAGCCTCGAAGCCGTCCTCGTCACAGCCGATTACGGTCACGGTAAGAGGGTTCTCGTCGTCCGGATAGACATCTGTAAAAGCAAACACCTTGTCATCTACTCTCTCGCTGCCCTTCATAGGATGGTCGCCCTTGCGCTCATAGTTTACGATTGCGTATGCAACGCCCTTAGGCTGACCCCACTTGAAGGTAGCAGTAGTCTGTGACACATTGGTTGCGTTCAGGAATGTCACAGAAGGCACATCACGCTTCTCTTCCAGCACATTCGCCTGAATCTTCGCCTCACTGCCCTTTTCATCCTTTTCGTTGTAGCTTGTCACTACAAACTCATAAGGAGAATCCTTGACAAATGTCAATCCCTCGACAACATATGACGTCTCGGTAATCTTCTCGTCGATTGTCACCACGTCCTGACCGGAACGTGAATATGACAGCATCACATAAGCCACGGTCTCGGAAACATTCCATTTCAAAGCAACAGACGTGTATGTCGCTTCGGTAACTTCAAGACCGGTCACGGCATCTGCCGACGGCGTCTCCTCAGGGAGTTCCTCTTGCCTGCATGCAAAAAGTCCGAGCAGAAGAGCTCCGGCACATAATAGGGTTCTTAATTTCATATATCTGATTAGTTCTTGTTCTTCATTACCTGTACCTTCTCATACTCCTGGATACCCTGTACAAGACGTTCGAGTCTTATCGAACTGCGTCCAAGAGGATACGCGATAAATGTATCGCCGGAAGTAAACGCACGGAATCTCGAGTCTGTCATAGGATCCTCCGGCCAGCTGTTGTATGCCCACCTCAGATATCCGTCCGACTTTCTGCGAATCATCTCCAGTCCAAGCTGAAGGCCATCCTGAGGATCAGAAATCGTGAAGAGATTCGGAGCGATCTCAGTACAGCAAGTATAGTATGTGCTTATCTTTCCCTCTGCCTTACGTCTTGCGAGAACATCCTCCGGGAACTCTTGTCCGTAAGCGATACAGTAGTCATGTATCTCTTTCTCGATGGAAGGATGATAATTTCCGGCAAGGGCTATTTTGAAATCAGTGTTTACTCCTCTGATCACCTTGATCACGTCCTTCATGACTTTCTCAGGACGCTCGTCCATGGCGATGGCACAGATATCAAACCAACCTTTCTCCATAAGGTGCTGGGCAAACACATTCAGCATGCGGCTCCAGTACTCTCTATATTTCTTTGTCCCAACCTGTGCTTCAAAATTGAGCAGCGAGTCTGATGCCTCGTCATAATATTGGAAAGACGAACTCCAAGGGGCGATGGAATAACAGTTGATCTGCTTTGTAATGCCGCAGTCCATCATGAACTCCACCCACTTGTCAAAGATCGTAAAGTCATACTCCCACGTTCCGTCAGCCTTCTTCACCCACTTCACCATACCATCGAATGGGTCATAGGTCTGACCTCCCCATGGCTTATGAATCAGCGTTGTGGTAATCACCTTCTGTCCGGCATCAGCAAGAAGAGTCATCAAAGGTCTCATTACCTCGAAATGCTCCTCACTCCAAAGTTCCACACCATGATATCTTGCAACTGCATAAGGATTCTGCCACAGGTCAAGGTGGAAATGCCAGTCTTCCGGTTCAGGAAGGATATCCTCCTGTGCTGTGATCTTGAGTGAAAGCGATTCGATCACCTTCTTGCCGTTTCTTACGATAAGTTTTCCGGCATATTCACCTGGCTGGACCTCTGCCGGAATCTTGCATGTCAGCCAGATCCCCTGCGTCTGCTTTGCCTCCAGAGGCATCTGTTCCAGATAATAGTCGATACAGTCTGCCACAACGACAGAATCACGATGCTTTTCTTTCGCCCACTCGCCGCAACCTGTTCCATTGCTGAAGTAGCCGTCACCGACTACATAAGTCACGAATCCAGCCTTTATATTCTCTGATGCAATCTTATTTCTACCCTTACCCTTGAGGTCAGTCACCTCAAAGTTGAGTTCTTCAACAAGACCGTCTGTCCATACTACAGCCTGGGCCAAAACCCTCTCGCCTCTCCAACCGCTGAGTTCAATCTCATCTGAAACTGCGTGACCTGGCTCAGCATGTTTTGCATATCGGGTGTCGATGTCTCCCCATGAGACATGCACCCCTTGCTCAAATGCCGCCTGAGAAAAAAGCAATGCTATAAAAAATATCCTAAAATTCTTCATGTTCTCATCAATTATTTAACCCAGAATGACTCACACATCAGGTCTTTGTCATCTGACGAAGGTCCTACCATTACAATGAACTCACCGGCCTCGACGATAGGATTCATCTTCTTGTCAAGATACATGAGCTTGTCCGGAGTGATGGTAAACTCAACGACCTTGCTCTCACCCGGCTGAAGGCTGATTCGTGCGAAGTCCTTCAGTTCCTTCACCGGTCTTGTCACCTGCGAATACTTGTCACGGAGATAAAGCTGAACAATCTCTTCTCCAGCCATTACTCCCTTGTTGGTAACCTTTACAGATACCTTCAGAGAACCGTCGACAGCCATCTCCTTCGAAGCAAGAGTAAGATCCGAATACTCATACTCAGTGTAGCTGAGACCATATCCGAACGGATAAAGCGGAGTACTTGGAGTCACTACATAAGGGTGGAAATACTGCGAAGGCTTGTGGTTGTAGATGATCTGTCCCTGACCGACTGAACGAGGCATGGTCATAGGGAGCTTTGCAGACGGATTCACCTTACCATAAAGAATCTCTGCAACAGCCTGTCCGCCATACATACCAGGCTCCCATGCATTCAGGAGCGCAGGAACATTCTCTGAAATCCACTCCACGCTGAGAGGGCGGCCTGTCACAAGAACAACAACTGTAGGAACTCCTGTAGCGTAAACTCTCTCAACGAGTTCCTGCTGAAGACCTACAAGGTTAAGGTCAGAACGGTCTGTATCCTCGCCACACGTCTTTCTTGTCCAATGGTCACGGAACATGTGCTCACCTGCCACAACGATATTGAGATCACAAGTCGCAGCCACATTCACAGCCTCGTCAACCTTGGCCTGAGACATGCCCTGCGGATCCCAACCCTGGTCCACGAACACGAACTCAGTCTCCGGAGAAACCATTCTGAGACCCTCAAGGATAGTCACGCAGTTCTCAGGCTTCTGAGCTGCAGTCCAGTCACCGAGGATATTATGATCATCAGCATTGATACCTGTTACAAGAACCTTCTTATATTTTGACTCCTGAAGCGGAAGAAGACCCTCGTTCTTCAAGAGGACAATACCCTGACGTGCAGCCTCGAGAGCTGTCTGGCGGTGCTCGTCGCAAAGACGCACCTCCATGGTCTTTTCAGCGTCAGCGTAAGGCTGCTCGAAAAGTCCGAGACGGAACTTGATGCCGAGGATTCGTCTCACCGACTCGTCGATTCTTGACTCAGGGATTCTTCCTTCTCTGACAAGTTCGCATACGAGCTCATTCCAATAAACACCATGCATGTGAAGGTCCATACCAGCCATGATAGACTGATAGAAAGCCTCTTTGAGGTTTTCTGCAGTTGCGTGAAGGTCATGAATATGCTCGATGTCCATCCAGTCACTTACCACAAATCCCTCGAATCCCCACTCACCACGAAGCACATCTGTCATCAGCCAGTCATTTGAGTGACATGGAATACCGTTCAGCTCATTGTGCGCAGTCATGAGCGAAAGCGCACCAGCCTCGACACCAGCCTGGAACGGAGGGAAGAACACCTCACGGATTGTACGCTCGGAAAGATCCGTAGGAGAACCGTTTGTACCATTGATAGGCTGACTGCCTCCGACAAAATGCTTGATACATGCAAGAACGTCATCAGAATCCATATCACCCTGATAACCCTTCACGAGCTCCACACCCATCTTTGTAACCAGATATGGATCCTCGCCGAAAGTCTCGCCACATCTTCCCCAACGTGCATCACGAGCTACCTCAACATTAGGGTTGAACGTCCAGTGCATGTTCATCGCACGCATCTCCTTTGCTGTCTGACGTGCGATTGTGTAAGCCATGTCAGTGTTGAACGATGATGCAAGACCGATGCTTGTCGGATATGCTGTGTTGTCCGGACAGTTGCAGTTTCCATGGATCGCGTCGATACCGAACATGATCGGAATCTGAAGACGGCTCTGCATTGCAAGACTCTGGAGATAATTCGCCTCCTCTACTGTCAGCACATGAAGGAACGAGCCGATGACTCCGTCCTTTGTCCACTGCTCGATCACTGGAGCAGGGAATCCAGGATAATATGCCTGGGCTGTATTTGTCTTCAGATCCTCAGGTGAGAGGTGAGCCTCATTCGCCTTGATGTGCTCGACACCGACAAACTGGTTCATCTGACCGACCTTCTCCTCAAGGGTCATTCTTGAGAGCAAGTCTTCTACTCTTTCCTCCACCGGACGTGAGGCGTCTTTATAAGCCGGCTGTTTCTTTCTGGCAGAACATGGAACTGTCAGCAGCACCATCGCCAAAACCGTAAATAATAATGCTGAATGCTTCATTTTCATATAATTGCTTTAATACTTTTATCGTTTTCCGTATTTCCTGACTCTTTCGTCATCAATCACACCGGACCAGTTCAGTCCGAATGCAAAATCATATACATTGCCCTCAGAGTCCACATAGCAGTTCATGTCAAGAGGGACATCCTCAAACTGCTCTTCCACCGTCTTCATATCAGCCGGCATCTGGAACGGAAGAAGTCCTGAAGGCTCAGACGCTCCGGTCATGAACTCAAGAATGATCTGGGTCTGGGTATAGAATGTAAGGAAAATCGCATCGGCATAAGGCTCTATCTCACTGAGCACAAATGGATTCGCCAGAGTTGACACCACGATAACAGGCTTGTCTCCCATTACTTTCCTCGCCTGCTGGACAGCATACATGTCCGACTTGTTGTTGGTTCGTGCTTTCTTGCCCTTGTAACTTCTGTCCACAAAGTTCTCGAACGGATCGCCACCTGCGATACTGTGCTCTCTTGCATAGGTAGCGGTGTAATCCGAATACTGAAGGCTGATAGGGACATAGCCGTTTCCGCCATTGTCAGCATCCTTCTGGTCATAGCCGAACGAACCCTCAGGCGAGTCTATGAATACAATTGCAATGTCAGCTTCGTCAGCCGAAGCCACTCTGCTGCCGAAATATTTCTCGATCAACGCATCCTCGACAGGGTCCTTTGTCACAGCCTCCATCTTCGTTCCCCAGAAGTCCTCGGAAGCAGGGCGTTCCTGAAGAGGTACGAACACCTTAAGGTCACCGAACTCCTTCAACGGAAGGACTCCGTTCCTGTTCTTCAGCATGATGACGCTCTTTCTCTGAGCCTCATAGCCTCTGTCCATATGCTCCGGACAGCCTACCACAGCCTCCGACTCCTCGAGGTCAAGGTATGGATTCTCAAACAGACCGACACGGAAGATGTTCATCAGAAGCCTGCGTGCAGACATCTCCATCCTGTTTCTCATCCACTCCTCGCCATGTTCCTTGACACCCATCTGGTATGCCTCAAGCACCGGAAGCTTATCATTGTTTCCTCCGAACTGGTCGCAGCCTGCCATCATCACCATATAATGTCTCTCGGCCTCAGTCAGGTGCTCAACGCCCCAAGGCTTGCCACCATGGATGTTTACGTCCTCATATTTCTGGGTGATGGCCCAGTCTGTACATACGACTCCGTCATATCCAGCCTCATTTCTGAGCATGTCTGTGATGATCTCCTTGTTGTATGAGTTCGCCACATTCTGCGAAGTCTGATTGTATGAGATTGTGTAATAAGGCATTACAGCCGCTGCCATCTTTGTACCGCCATCAAGCTTGAACGCACCCTCCACAAACGGTATCTTGTGCATCTCGAAATTATCACCAGGATAGACAGCATATTTTCCGAATCCGAAATGTGCGTCACGACCTGCCTCGCAGGTTCCGCCGCCCGGCCAATGCTTCACCATCGCGTTGACGCTCGCCTTACCCCAGCCGCTCTTCGCATTTCCATACACGTCATCACCGAACGAGGTCTGGAAACCGTCGCAGTATGCTCTCGTCATGTCTGCTGCAAGCGTCGGATCCTCACCCATTGTCGCATAGAAACGGTTCCAGCGAGGCTCTGAAGGAAGGTCTACCTGAGGAGAAAGCGCAGTCGCTATTCCCATTGCACGATATTCCTTGGCAGCAATGTGACCGAACTCCTTCATGAGTTCCGGATCAAATGTCGCCACCATACCCATCGAGGTAGGCCACATAGAGATATCTCCACCGGCACCTGCATTGTATTCTGCATTTGCAGGGGCACCGTTATGTCTTGGATCTGTAGAATTATTGCAAGGGATGCCGTGTCCAAGTCCCTCGACGTATGCCTGAGCCTTGTTGTTCCACTTTACGGCAACCTCAGTGCTGCGGATTGCAGCAAAAAGAACGTGACGAAGATTGTCCTCCGCGAGGAACTTCTTCTGTTCGTCGGTGAGGTCCCACGGATCAGCTCCGCTCTCCTCAAACCACACGCCGTTGTAGTGTCCCCACCACGCTGGCATCGGAAGGGCCTGGTGGCCGCTGTACAGCATGAGTCCCGCTATCTCCTCGATGCTCAGCTGGCTTGCAAGGTCAGCCGCCCTGTCCTCGAAACTCCTTCTCCAGTCTTCATACACATCAAGACTGTCATTCCTGTTCAGGTCCTTGAACGCAAATCCGTCCTCTGTCAGGATCTTGATTCCCGACTCTTTCGAATAACCCAAAGACGGGCCGCCATCCTGAGTGATGAGTACATATCCGTCTTTCTCCTGTTCTGTCCACTTAGGAGACGAGGTGCATGAAAGCACCAGAAGGCTGCTGAGGCCAAATAGCAAAACTTTCTTCATAAACCGTGTTCTACATTTGGTACAAATGTAAAGTTTCAGCCATTACAAAGCCACCCTACAGGTGATTAAGAGAGCAAATAAGGTATTTTCTCTACCTTTTCGCCTAATTTTCACCCTTCAAAGGATTGGCTTCCACTCCTTCGAAGGTCATCTTCACAGGCAGGATATATCCGTTCTCATCGAAATGCATCTCATCTATACACACCACACGATGGTTCCCATCGGTACTGCCCAGAGGATGTCTATGATAGAAGATATACCACTTGCCGGACTCAGGCTCATGCACAACGGAATGGTGACCTGCTCCTGTTCCGACCTCAAGATCCTGCTCCAGAATCGTCTCAATCCTCTCAAACGGTCCCAGAGGATTGTCGGCGATCGCATACGCCACCCTGTAATCGTCTCTGGTCCATGTACCTTCGGACCACATGAAATAGTATTTTCCGTCCTTCTTGAACATGAACGGTCCCTCCACATAGCCTTTCGGAGTGACCTCCTTGAACATCTGCCCGTCAGGGAATGGCACAAATCCGGTAAAATCATCATTCAGGATACACACATTGCAATGTTCCCATCCTCCGTAATACATATAATATGTACCGTCATCATCCTTGAAGATATATTGGTCGATAGGCTGTGCGCCATTGATGATCTTGTCCAGAAGAGGTCTGCCCAGCACATCCTTATATGGTCCTTCAGGGCGGTCAGCGCGCACATAACCTATTCCGCCGTCACCGTCGTGATACATGTCGTTACCGCAGATGAACAGGTAATAATACCCGTCCTTCCTGATCACTGCAGGAGACCACATGGCCTGCCATATCCACTTCACTTCCGTGGTGTCCACCATACGCTCATGCTTGGTCCAGTTCACCAGATCCGGAGACGAGAATGCATCCATATATGTCTGCTCTTCAAACGGAAGCGAAGCTGTAGGGAATATCCAGTATCGCCCCTCCCAGATCACCCCCTCGGGGTCGGAATACCATCCAGGGAACACAGGGTTCCCGGCATGGGTCTTCTGCTGGGCATCTGCACCAAGGCCGGCAAGAAGGAGGAGAGATGACAAGAAAATTACAAACTTCTTCATAAGTCCAATTTTTTAGTTATCTTTGCGGCCGGAATTGAGATATGGTGTAATGGTAGCACTACAGATTTTGGTTCTGTCTGTCAAGGTTCGAATCCTTGTATCTCAACCGCACAATGGCCGTCAGCACACACTGACGGCCATTTTTTATTTATCGTTATTCAGAATGGAATCAAGTCTGAGCAGAGCTTTGGCTGACCACCATGAGCAGTTGAGCCAGAAATCCTCCGCGTTCTGGTCACGTCCTCCGGTATACTGAAGCGAAGTAGGCATCTGTCCAGTAACAGGGTCCTGAGCACGTGTCAGAGCATTGAGAAGAGCAGTAGCCTTCGCCAACGCAAGAGGATCCTTATTATATTCATATAGAGCCAGATATCCGTCACATACGTCTGCAGTACTTGCATCAATCGGCACCTCGAACATATATTGTTCATTCACGCACGGAGTCACCCTATCCTTGAATCCCAGGGAGTCAGCCGGATAGTCCCAATGCACGAACTGGTCTTCGCTCAGACGGATCAGATCCATTGCGTTTCTTACGTCCTCTTCCGTAGGATCGGCCTTTGTCAGAAGATAATCGGCATAAGGAGAGCCCGTGAAGTTGGTCAGGTTCGAATATGGCTCCAGCACATCATACAAGCTGTCCTCGAACTGTCCTGTGAGGTCGAACACCTTCATGGCCGTCTCACTGATGTAACGTTCCGCCTTGTCAATGACAGTCTGGGCTTCGGTCATCTGATACTGCTCGACGCATCTTCTGAGGAAACGAAGGATATGGCCCGGGTATGCATTCGTCTGGCCGATTCTTGTTCCGGTATAACGGTTTATCCTTGTAGGCCATGAGCCGTCTTGATTCTGAATCTTACCGAATGTTGCAGCAATCGTACGTGCCCTTTCCTTCCACACCTCATCGCCGGTGGCATCATACAGATCGAGATATGCCTCACCTGGCACCGATGCTTCCAGCACCATCATCTTGCCCGCATTCAATCTTGCGACTTTGGCAGGATGGCTGTCCGTATCATCCGGAGCCACTCCATAAGTTGGAGGCCAGCCCTCAAGAACAGTCTTCTCGGCCTGAGCCATCATCACCAGATACTCTGCAGCATTCAGGGCGATTTGCATGGCTTCATCCTTCAGATGCGGCAATTCTCTGGCAAGCAGGCATTCCGTCCTGACCGTTGCACCTATTATCTTACATACGTACGCGTTGTACGGATATGACATATCCGGCACCTGAGAGTTCTTCCAATGCTGTACTGCAGGCATATTATGTACATAAAGACATGCCTTCAGGGCAGCTTCACGATAGTCACGCGCCGGAGCATCTGCCTTTGCGACAAACGGATATGCCCTGATGAACTTCCTCTCTCCGACAACCCCTTTCACATTTCCCTCTGCATCCAGCCCCTCAACCACCAGAGTCACATTACCTGGAGTCACATCATTCCATACCTGGGACAGGCTTTCAATCGGACTTGCAGCCTCGAAAACATGTACTTCACCATTTTCATGAGTCAGTGTGAAGCGATAGGCCTGCGCACCATCAACTTCAGTAAAATCAAACGCAGGAGCATAGGTAAAACGGGTAGAATAGACATTCCAGAACGGCGAGCCGTCGACTCCTCCCGGTCTGAGAGGCACGGCGTATTCGGCAGCGGCCTTGGCAGTGAGGTCTTCGTTATCCTTGATTTCGGGTGCACCCGAACATGAAACGACGGCTATGGCAGATACCGTCAAAAGAAACTCTCTGAACATGATAATTAGCCTTTATATAATTAGGTCAGTTTACAAAGATAGCGAAATTTTCGTACTTTTGTCAGCCAAATGACACTATAAAAAATGCATTACACTCTTATTTCACTTCTTTCGCTGGCCTTCCTGTGCTCAGCACACAAGGGCGACCTGCCGCGGGCAGACAAGCAGGAATGCGAAAATTTCCAGGAAGCAGGCGACAAGGTATTCAAGGATGTCCTTACAGGACCTGACAATGTTGTAAACAGTCTGGTGATCATCGACGAGGACAAGGTCGTATATGAACATCATGACTTCGGCTACTCTTCCGACAGGCTGCAGGTGATGTGGTCAGTAAGCAAGACCTTCACCGCCACTGCAGTAGGCTTCGCAGAACAGGATGGCCTGCTCAAGACTTCAGACAAGGTCATAGATTATTTTGACAGTTCTGAGCTTCCTGCCGAGCCTCATCCATATCTTTCCGAAGTCACTATCCATGACCTGCTGATCATGTCAGCAGGATGGCCTGATCTTGCATATATGGCGATCCAGGACAGACTCGAAGACTGGACCAAGGCAATTCTTGCCACAGACTTCAACTTCAAGCCCGGAGATAAGTTCGAATACAACAGCATCAACGGCTATATCCTCTCAGTCATCGTGAGCAAGGTGACAGGAAAGAAGATGGTCGACTACCTTGACGAGAAGCTTTTCAGCCCTCTCGAAATAAAGGACTTTCACTGGCTCGAGTCGCCTCAGGGATATAACGCCGGAGGATGGGGCATCTATCTTTCGACAGAAGACCTCGCCAAGGTCGGTCTCTTCATCCTTCACCAGGGCGAATGGAAGGGCAGGCAGCTCCTGAGCAGGGAGTGGTGGCAGAAAGCCACATATCCGCACATCCCGCAGTACAAGAATGTCATCACAGACCCGGAGGAAATAGACAGACTGATAAAATCCAAGGACTACTGGAGCCAGGGTTACGCCTACCAGATGTGGAACTGTCCTGACGGGGCAGTACGTATGCACGGAGCAAACGGCCAGCTGGGAATCATCTTCCCGGACAAGAACGCTGTTGTGATCGTCACATCCCACGTCAGCGACGAAAAGAGACTGCTGGATGCGATCTGGAACAACATCTACCCAATATTGTAAAAACCACCATTCAATATGAAGAATACAGTTAAAGCCATCCTTTTGTGCCTGAGCCTGTCGCTCTGCAGCGTAAGCGTATCGGCACAGAACAATATCGCCTATCAGGATGATCAGGTAAGGTTTACGGTCATCACAGACGGAGTGATCCGCCTTGAATGGGAGGCTGAGGGACGTTTCACCGACGAGGCATCCTTCGTTGCCACTGAAAGAGAGTACTCTGCGGTCGATTACAAGCTGAAGAACAGCAAGAACAAGGTGCGCATCGAGACTTCGAAGATGATCCTGGAGTACAGGAAAGGTACCGGAAAGTTCACAGCCGCGAACCTCAAGATCACATCCACTGACAATGTAATCCCGGCATTCTCATGGGTACCAGGAACCCCGCAGAAAGACAATCTGAAGGGTACGCTCCGCACGCTTGACTGGATGGAGGCTGACGTGCAGGTGCTCAGCATGACCCCGGAGTTCAAGCTCGGAGAAAGGAATCCGCTTGAGGAGGGCATCATCGCACGCGATGGCTGGACCCTGATCGATGAGTCTGCCAACCTTCTTTTTGACGACTCGGACTGGGCATGGGTCAAGGAAAGAGAGCACAAGGACTGCCAGGACTGGTATTTCATGGCATACGGACACGACTATAAGGCAGCCCTCAAGGACTTCACTGTCTTTGCAGGCAAGATGCCTCTTCCGCCACGCTTCACCTTCGGATACTGGTGGTCAAGATACTGGGCATATTCGGACAGAGAGCTTCGCTCGCTTGTGGACATGTTCGACACCTACGACATTCCTCTGGATGTGCTCGTGGTAGACATGGACTGGCATTATACTGACGAGGGCCGCGGAGGATGGACCGGATGGACATGGAACAGATCCCTTTTCCCGAATCCGGAAGGATTCATGAGGGACATGAAGGACAAAGGTCTGAAGATCACCCTCAACCTGCACCCTGCAGACGGCTTCCAGCCGTACGAGGAGGCCTATCCAGCTCTGGCCGAGGGCCTTGGACTCGACCCGCAGGAGAAGAAGCACATCGAATGGACCAACTCCGACAAGCACTTCATGGAGAACTTCTTCGAGCACGTGATGCATCCGATGCAGGAGCAGGGAGTCGATTTCTGGTGGCTAGACTGGCAGCAGCATCTGTGCGACAAGGCCATGCCGGCCCTGAGCAACACATGGTGGATCAACTACTGCTACTTCTCCGACATGGAGCGCAACGGAGAGAACAGACCTCTTCTCTACCACAGATGGGGCGGACTCGGAAACCACAGATATCAGATCGGATTCTCAGGAGACGCTACGATTTCATGGGCTTCACTGGACTTCCAGCCATACTTCACATCCACAGCCTCTAACGTCCTCTACGGATACTGGAGCCACGACATCGGAGGTCACATGGGCAACCACGGCATCGATCCCGAGATGTATATCAGATGGATCCAGTTTGGTGGCTTCAGCCCTGTAATGCGTACCCACAGTACCAAGTGGGGCAACCTCAACAAGGAGCCATGGGTCTTTGACCAGTGGACAACCGAGATCATCCGCCAGACCGTACGCCAGCGCTATGACATGGTACCTTATATATATACTATGGCAAGGAAGGCCTACGAAGAAGGACTCGCGATCTGCCGTCCGCTTTACTATGAATGGCCTGACTGTCAGGAAGCGTACGACTTCAAGAACGAGTACATGTTCGGAGACGACATCCTCATCGCTCCTATTACAAAACCTGCAGTAGACAACTTCACCGAAGTAGACGTATGGCTGCCGGAAGGAAACTGGTACGAAATGCACACAGGAACAATGCTGCAGGGCGGCCAGACCCACAAGCGTTACTTCGCTCTTGAGGAGTATGGCGTTTACGTCAAGGCCGGAGCAGCCCTTCCTTTCTATGGTGACGAGGTGGACAATCTCAGCAGCAACTCGGAAGACATCTATGTGACCGTCTTCCCTGGCGGAGAGTCATCGTTCACAATGTACGAAGATGCCGGCAACGACAAGCACTATGCTGAAGAATACGCATTGACAGAAATCTCGAATTCGTGGAATTCCGGTATCCAGACCATCAGAATCGCTCCTCGCACAGGCTCTTACAAGGACATGCCGGCTGAGCGCAGCTTCAAGGTCAAGGTCGTTGCTAGCCTCGCTCCTAAATCCGTTACCGTAAACGGTGAAAAGGCATCTTACAAATATCAGGCTGAGGATTTTGCCTTCGTAATCGACATCCCTCAGACAGACTGTGCTGCTGAGAAGGTAGTTTGCATCGACTACGGCACAGACAATCCGTTCATCACAGACGGCATCATCGGCAAGGCCGGAAGAGTTTCAAGAGCAATCGAGGCAATGAAGCTCCGCTTCGGCAACGATGCGATCGACCCGCTTGCAAAGCTCCAGACAATCAACGAGGCCGTTTATTACGAGCCTGAGAAAGCCGCCGAGCTGATCGAAGAATTCCGAACAATCTACTCCGAACTCCCGGACCACATCACAAAGCAATGGTGGCTCCAGGAAGCCGACTGGTACTGGTTCCTCAAACGCTGCGGTTGGGACAAATAATAAAAAGAGTCGGTCATTGTGACCGACTCTTTTATGTTTAGAGGCCGAGCTTCTTGAAGAAGTCGTTGCCCTTGTCATCAACGAGGATGAATGCCGGGAAGTCCTCGACCTTGATCTTCCAGATTGCCTCCATACCGAGCTCAGGGTACTCTACGCACTCGATGCTCTTGATGTTGTTCTGAGCGAGGATCGCTGCAGGACCACCGATAGAACCGAGGTAGAATCCGCCGTACTTCTGGCAAGCGTCAGTCACGCACTGTGCACGGTTACCCTTTGCAAGCATGATCATGCTGCCGCCGTGGCTCTGGAAGAGGTCAACGTATGAGTCCATACGACCTGCTGTTGTAGGTCCCATCGAACCACATGCCATTCCTGCAGGAGTCTTAGCTGGACCAGCGTAGTAGATAGGATGATTCTTCAGGTACTCTGGCATTGGCTCACCAGCGTCAAGGCGTTCCTTGATCTTTGCGTGAGCGATGTCGCGGCCTACGATGATAGTACCGTTGAGGCTCAGACGAGTTGATACAGGATATTTGCTGAGCTCCTTAAGGATGTCTGCCATAGGCTGGTCAAGATTGATCTTTACTGCCTCGCCCTCGCCTGCCTGACGGAGCTCCTCTGGGATAAGACGTGCCGGATTGTCATCAAGCTTCTCGATCCAGATACCGTCCTTGTTGATCTTGGTCTTGATGTTTCTGTCAGCCGAGCAGCTTACGCCGAGTCCTACAGGACAGCTTGCGCCGTGGCGTGGGAGACGGATGATGCGTACGTCGTGTGCGAAGTACTTTCCGCCGAACTGAGCTCCGAGGCCGATCTTGTGAGCCTCCTCGAGAACGAGCTTTTCAAGCTCCACGTCGCGGAATGCGCGTCCTGTCTCGTCACCTGTTGTAGGGAGGTTGTCGTAGTACTTGCATGAAGCCAGCTTCACTGTGAGAAGGTTTCTCTCTGCTGAAGTACCTCCGATAACGAATGCTACGTGATATGGTGGACATGCTGCTGTTCCGAGAGTCTTCATCTTTGCAACAAGGAACGGAACGAGAGTCTTAGGGTTAAGGATAGCCTTAGTCTCCTGGTAGAGGTAAGTCTTGTTTGCGGATCCACCGCCCTTGGTCACGCAAAGGAAGTGATATTCAGCGCCGTGAGTCGCCTCGATGTCGATCTGAGCCGGGAGGTTGCACTTTGTGTTTACCTCGTCGTACATGTTGAGAGGAGCGTTCTGCGAGTAGCGGAGGTTCTCCTCTGTATAAGTCTTGTATACTCCGAGCGAGAGGGCTTCCTCATCGTCATATCCTGTCCAGACCTGCTGACCCTTCTCACCGTGGATGATCGCTGTACCAGTGTCCTGGCAGAAAGGAAGCTTACCCTTGCAAGCCACCTCAGCATTGCGGAGGAATGTGAGTGCTACATACTTGTCGTTCTCTGAAGCCTCAGGATCATGGAGGATCTTAGCCACCATCTCGTTATGCTCAGGACGGAGCATGAATGAAACATCACGGAAAGCAGTGTTAGCCATCACTGTAAGACCTTCCTTGGCAACCTTCAGGATCTCATGTCCCTCGAACTCGCCTGTGCTCACATACTGCTCCGAACCCGGAATCTTGTAGTATTCAGTCTTGTCCTCGCCAAGCTGAAACATTGGTGCGTACTTAAATTCAGCCATTTTTTATTGTGTTAGTTTATAATTCTATCCTTCATTTCCAGCGACAAGCCTAACTGTCATTTCGAGCGAGCGAAGCGAGTCGAGAAATCTAAATCATGCAAATATAACAAATATCCCGTTCCCATCCACGAAAATCGCCATTTTCATGGACAGAAAAAGACAGCACAAAGCTGTCTTATCAAGGAGGAGGGAGCTAAACAACGTCAAGGCTGTCAGATAAATTGGAATTTATTTCTGTGCTATGCTTATCTTGGTAAATGCATCTCCGGCTTGCATTTCAATGATAGCCTCACGTGGATTTCCATCTCCGCTGAGCGGATCTACTGTTATGATAATTGTATTGCTCTTACCTTTGTCCGGAACAATGACGTGATACCAGCCGCCGTCAAGGACATCATAGGTACATGTTTCGTCTCCACCAGATGAGGTCGCGTGTATATAATCTTGATATGAGGATTCATATCCTCCGTTAATCCACCATCTGCTATAGTTCAGGGCAGATACAGTATTCTGTCCACCCTCAGGAGGAAAATTCACATGAGTCTTATCCAACTCGATCGGATCCCAATCTCCTTCCTTCTCAAAAATTGTTTCTTCACATGACGATGCAAAGAACATTGTTGCAACAAGTGCTATAGCATATACAAAACGTTTCATAGTCAATATCATTAGAATTCAACACCAAACTTCAAACGGAACTGCGGATAGTTCCTTCTTATGTAGGCATCTGTTGTTCTATCCAATACACCGTCAAGCGCATATGCAAGGCCTACATTTGCCCTCTTGCCGGCACAATTGAACTTAACTCCGACTGATGGCTC
>JAZOPY010000138.1:0-2747 GCA_045655825.1 Candidatus Cryptobacteroides sp.
GTCAGCTTGATTGACTCGAGCTTTGTGTTGGCGTCAACGCGGAACCAAGTACGCGCACCTGTATTGAGAGTCGAGTTGATGAATTCAATACTGTTTACTGTAGCTGCACCACGGAAGTCGAAGCAGTCACCACCGTCACCGGTAACGTTGTTTACCTCTACACCGTCGTATTTGATAGCACCTACTGTCGGAGCCTTTGAGTTTTCATAAAGCACACCGCGGAGGTAGTTGTTGAGCTTACAGTTAACCACTGTGATGCTCTCTACTGTAGCAGCAGCGTCGAAAGTAAGGTTGTGCGGATAGTCAGCAATGCCTGCACCGTCAAATGTAAGGGCCTCGAGGTGTACGCTTGTAACGTCAGCACCGATTTTGAGACCACCCTGGATAGTAGGCTGTGCACCCTGTGCTGTAGCGTCACCATAGATAGCTACAGGACCACCGAGAACAACGCTTCCGATAACGTAAGGAGCCTCAGAATAAGCAACCTTGATCACTGGAGCCTTGTCTGTGATGGCCTGGATCAGAGCCTCTGCTGTTGCAACCTCAGTTGCTCCTTCTACAGACGGACGTGTCCATGCTGAAACTGTACCTCTCTGTGCACTCTTGAAGTGAACTGCGAGAGTGTAGTTTACTGAAGGATTAAGACCGGTAACCTCTACCTGAGCAGCTGCCTGAGCGTCTGCAGACACGTCGAAACGTGTGTACTCTTCCTCATCATTGAGGGCAGGAGTGATGCGGATGTGGTCTACTTCCGGATCCTTTGTCCACTTTATTGTGATGGAAGATGCAGTTCTGTCAACAAGCTCTGGATTGAGTGAAGACTTGATCGCGTATGTCTGAAGAGCACGGTCGAATGTAGCCCAGTTTGAATCCTCGATGACACCGTCGCCGTTAACACCCTTTACGCGAGCGTAATAAGTCATATCTGCTTCAAGGTCGGCAGTATAAGGAACGTCTGCAGCAGGAATAGTGAAAGTCTCGACCTTCTGCTTCATTTCCTCATCAGAATAGAGTTCGAGAACGAACTCAGTAGCACCCTTGGATTTCGTCCAAGAGAACTCGATGAACTCTCCGTCAATAACTTTAGCAGAGAGCTCAGTAGGAGTAAGACATCTTCCGAGAGCTATCTCGTCGTTGATGTCCACCAACTCCTCAGTACAGCTTGAGAAGGCTGAACCGAAAGCGAGAAGGGTTACTCCTGATAATATTGCTGAAAATATTCTTTTCATAAATTTCTGTGTTGATTTAGAAACCATAGTCATTGAAGAGTGTACCCTGGCTGTTTACGAGAGTTGCCTCTGGAATTGGCCACCACTGACGTGTGTTAGGGTTGATGTCATAGTACGAATCAAGTTTCTTCTGAGCTGAATCGCTGTATGAACCTGTATCCTCGCTGATGAACTTGAAGTATGTTCCTACTTCACCCTTTGAGTCTGTATAGCACTCCCAGCCTTCGCCTGCAGGAGCTTCTTCTGTTGTAGCAAGCTCGTTGAAACCGTAAGTCTCGATAGAACCGTCTGCTGCATATCTGTACCATACTGCAGGTCCGAATGTAGTGCCCGCATTGTCCATCCATGCCTGAAGTTCTTCCTTAGACTCGTCCATCTTGGTCTTGAGGAGGTTCCAGCGGATAAGGTCGTTCTTGCGGAGCATCTCGCCTACAAACTCAAGAGCACGCTCGTCAACTATAGCGTTGAAGATTGCAGTCTGACCTGCGAGACCGTTTACATATGATGTAGCAAGACCTTCGTTGCCCTTGTATGCTCTCTGACGCACCTGGAGGAGACAATCCTTAGCGAAGTTCTCGTCGCGGTTTCCGCATGCAGGATCGTTGGCGATCTCGGCTGCCATGAGGAGAATGTCAGAGTATCTCATGTATACAGGCTTGATACCGTCATCATTACCTCCGTTATAAGGAGCTCTTTCCTGCCACTCGAGACGGAACTTACCGAAGTACCAGTCGTTAGGACCGGCAAGCTGAGGGATGTTCTTGCCGTTAGGACCAAGAACCCACTTCCAGTTTACGCAGCTGATGTCACGACGTACGTCCTCATCCTCATACTTCCAGTAAAGTGTCGGAACCGGACCTGCTGTACCGCCACGGCTTGTTGTAGGGCCCTGCGACCAGTCTGGGTTACCCTCAGTTCTGATTGCGAATGTATAGTTCCAGCGTCCACGAGTGTCTGAAGAAGGGATGACATAGATGACTTCCTTGCCGGCAGCGATGTCCATGTTGTTGAACTCTCTCCAGAGCTGCTCATAGTCCATAAGTGATAGGCCTGCGTTGTCAATCACATCTTTAAGAGCTGCAAGAGCCTTTGGATAGAGAACATCCTTCAGGAGCGCAGGATCATTTGAAAGTCTTACTGTGCCGGCATTGCCTGTTCCTACAAGACCTTCGTCAGGACGGAGTGAGTAACCTGAAGCCATGAGGCAGAGTCGTGCATAAAGACCTTTGGCAAAAGCAAGGCTAGGACGGTCTGTTGTTGCAGTGATAGCGCTCTGGCCTGGCCACTTCATATAGTTGAAGGCTTCCTCGAGGTCAGCGATAAGCTGCTTGTAGATGATGTCCTTGTCAGACTTGTTGAGATAGATTGTATTTGCAGCGATCGGAGCGAAGCGAGCAGGAACCTCACCATAAGCCTTGAGGAGCTCAGTGTAGAGCAGCGCACGTGCAGTCAATGCCTCGCCGAGGAGTTCTGCCATCTGTGCATTGCCCTCAGGGTTTCCATACTGACGGATACCTC
>JAZOPY010000139.1:0-12260 GCA_045655825.1 Candidatus Cryptobacteroides sp.
GGTTAGAGCACTACACTGATAATGTAGGGGTCAGCAGTTCAAGTCTGCTCGGGACTACCAAGCATGGGGGTATAGCTCAGTTGGCTAGAGCACCTGCTTTGCAAGCAGGGGGTCGTCGGTTCGACTCCGACTATCTCCACCAAATCAAAGCTCGATCATTAGGTCGGGCTTTTTTGTTATATTTCACAACCGCAGAAATTTTGGTAATGATGCAATTTTGCTACATACAGTTGTATTAATGGTTGTGCTCCATGGTCGTTTTCGGCGACCATGGAGCACGGTAATGTTTAATATGATGCGTGTATGGCACCTTGGTGTGCTTTATGGTTGATGAATTTGACCATGGAGCACAATGTTATCAGCCAAGATACGACTTGAGTGCTTCAACGTAGTCTTCGAATGCCTTGAGTCCGATCGGTGTGATCTTGCACAAGGTCTGTGGCTTTTTACCCTTATAACCTTTTTCTACCGTAATGTATTCTGCTGCTGTCAGCTTGTCAATCTGGACGCTCAGGTTTCCAGCAGTTGCACCTGTCGCTTCCCGAAGATAGACAAAATCGGCTTCTTCGAGATTCACAAGCACTGACATAACTGCGAGTCGTAGCTCGGAATGTAATAGTGGGTCCAGTTTCTTAAACATGACTTAATTTGCTTTTTTGTTCATCATGATACCCGGAACTATAAGGTTCAGGATTGATGCTATTGTGAAGAATAATGGCGTGAACTCTACTGCGGTAAAGAATAACGCAATTGTGCAACCGATACCCGTAATGAAGCCGCCTGCTGTTACGTATTTGTTCTTCAGCACAAGGCCTGTCATTGCAGCTGCAAATCCCAATAGAACAGCAGTGATGTATCCTGTAAATTGTGGTGCAACAAAAGCGAAAACAGCTGAAAGGACAGTTGCAAAAATACCATAGGAAATCCAGATATGTCCTATAGTATGGCTGATAAAGCTCTTGCCGCCTTTTTTGCATTTTCCTTTTAGAAGAATAGCCGAAATCGGCCATCCCACTACTACAATACCGAACCAGAGGAAATTCCAATTAAGATTCCCTGTCAGATTAATCATTATGCATACTGCCAATGAGAAGACGAGGACGACTGTTCCCCAAAGAATCATTGGGAGTCCAGAGTCTTTTTCAAAGTCTTTTCTACTCTTCTCTATTGCCTCATTGATGATCTGAAGGCTTTTTTCAGGGGTCAATCCATTAGTTTCCATTTTGTCTCTATGTTTGCTTGTTAAACTTTGGATCCCGTTTTTACTCTTCCGGACGAGCAAAAACAGAATCTTTCCCTGTGATCACGTTGCAAAGGTAAACAAGTTTATAATATAAACCAAGTGTTTCAAAAAAAATCTAACCTTCGCCTTAATTTGAGAATGTGCAGTTGGTCTGAAATAACCCCTTATGGTATTGTAAAAATAACTATATTTGCAAAGAATGCGCTATTGTGTGTTCTTTGCTTTTTAGTATATGGACTTGAACTTTTTTCATAGGATTCTGAGTGTTGACTCTACTTCTGGAAAGGAAGCGGAACTTGCTGATATGTTGGCGGTTGAACTTGAAGCTCCTGGACGAAAGGTGGAGATGTTCGAGGTTGGTGACGGTACAAAGAACATCCTTGTATCCTGGGGTACTCCGAAGGTTGTTTTTTGTACTCATCTTGATACTGTGCCGCCATATATACCTCCTGTATTTCATGAGGATCGCGTAGAGGGCAGAGGAACATGCGATGCAAAGGGACAGATTTTCGTCATGTATGAGGCCTGCCAGATTCTGGAATCAAGAGGTCTTTCGGATTTCGGCCTGCTGCTTCTTGCGGGTGAGGAGACAGGTTCATTCGGAGCGAAGGCATTCAGCGCTATGGCTCAGGAGACAGGTTGGAGCGCAGAGTGGGTGATTGTGGGAGAACCTACGGATAACTATATGGCTTCCGCAGCAAAAGGAACAAAATCATTCGAGGTCACATTCACGGGCATGTCCTGCCATTCTGGTTATCCCGAGAACGGCTCAAGCGCGATAATGTATTTCAACGATTTTGTCAACGCGCTTCGAAGCATTGTATTACCGGATGACACACTGCTCGGTGAGACTACGTGGAATGTTGGAAAGCTGGTCAGCGATAATCCTCAGAACATTCTTAGCGACAGCCTTACGTGCCGCATATATTTCAGAACTACATTCGAGTCTGATCAGATGGTATGTAACATCATGAAGAATATTGCAGGTGAGGATGCGAAACTTCGCTTCGGCAAGCCGAAAGTGCAGGACGGATCAGATATCGTCGCCAAGGAAGTGGCTCCATGGCAGAAGGCTATGAGGGTGAAGGCTTTCGGTGGTGATACGCCAAGTCGCTTCGAGGTGCTTCCTGGATATAAGACAAAACCAGTTGCATTCGGCAGCGATGCGCCTCAATTGACATGTTTCAAGCACAAGATTCTATATGGCCCGGGATCGATCCTGGTTGCTCATCGCCCAGAAGAGAATGTCATGCTCAAGGATCTGTGCAAGGCAAAAAACAATTATGTAGACATGTTTTATGACATCGTCCGAAAAATGGAAAATTAAGGTTAGAGATATATGATAGTAATGAAGTTTGGTGGCACTTCGGTAGCTAATTTCGAAGCCATCACCAGAACAATTTTCATAGTTGGCAGTAAGCTGGACCAGAAGCCGGTTGTAGTAGTGTCGGCTCTTTCAAAGGTGACCGATCTGCTGTATAAGATTGCAGACTCGGCTGCAGTAAAGGACCTGGCTCAGACAAAGGAGGCTCTTGCTCAGCTGAGAGAGCGTCATCTCAACCTTGTAAAGGAACTGCTGGAGCAGAGCCCGATGCTTATGGAGCAGGCTTTGGCAAGAGTGAATGAGATATGCGATGACCTTGACCAGCTTGCGCTGGCAATCTGTGCTGTCGGAGAGCTTTCTGACCGCAACAAGGCAATCATTATTTCAAACGGCGAGCTGCTGTCCTCGACCATCATCTGCTATACGATGAATGCCAAAGGTATAAAGACAGGTTTCATCGATGCACGAAAGATGATGGTGACCAATGACTCATACCTGAAGGGAGAGCCTATCGTAGATGAGATTGCCGCAAGGGTTCCTGGCGCTGTTGCCCAGGCTTATGAGGGAATGAACGCAGTCATCACCCAGGGCTTCATTGCATCGAACATGGCGGGGGAGCAGACAGTGCTCGGCCGTGGAGGTTCTGACTACTCTGCCTCACTCATCGGAATGGCGGTTGATGCAGAGCGTATCGAGATATGGACCGACGTAGACGGAGTACGTTCGGCGGATCCTCGCAAGGTCAAGAATACCAAGTATCTTGAGAAGATATCGTTTGAAGAGGCTGCTGAGATGGCGCATTTCGGAGCGAAGGTGCTTCACCCGCTCACCATCGAGCCTGCAGTGAAGAAGAACATTCCTCTTTATGTGCTCAACTCAATGAATCCTTCCGGCAAGGGAACAGCGATTCTTCGCAATGAACTCATTGAGGACGGAGTGAAGTCTGTCTCGTTCAAGGAGAACATCAAGGTGATCAACATCTTCTCGATGAAGATGATCAATACCTCAGGCTTCCTTCGCAGGGTCTTCGAGATCTTCAGTGAAAACAGGGTTTCGGTGGACCTTATCAGTACCTCTGAGGCAAACATTTCGGTGACTGTAGATGCCGGAGAGAAGATAGACAGGCTGGTAGAGCAGCTTTCGGAGTTCTGCGATGTGATCGTGGACGACGACAAGGCTCAGGTGTCTGTGATCGGAAAGAACATCGTCCGTCTGAACGGCATGCTCAAGAAGACATTTGCTCCTCTCAAGAGGACAAACGTATATATGATCTCACAGGGAGCATCATTTGTGAACATCAGCTTCGTGGTCGATAGAGAAGAGCTTACAGAAGTGGTTCAGGACCTCCACGACCACCTCTTTGACAACCCTGAAGAACTGGATACATTTTAATTTGACGGATTGCCACGGCCCTTTATGGGCCTCGCAATGACGTAACCACAGTGACTCCACGCGTCATTGCGAGGATGAGATTGTCCAGACATAGGCGTGTATCACGGTGACCCAACACGTCATTGCGAGGAGCGAAGCGACGTGGCAATCTGCATAATTAGAACAACATTTTAATATGAAACTATATATCAGCGGATACGGAAAGATGGGCAGGATGATCGAGAAGATCATCCTTGACCGCGGCATTGAATATGCAGGCTGGAGCGAGGCTGTAACAGAGACAGATCCTGCTTTGGCAAAGGAATGTGTATGCATCGACTTCACTACTCCTGCGGCCTTCAGGACAAACTATAAGTTCCTTGCTGAGAACTTCAAGGCAGTTGTAGTCGGAACAACAGGCTGGATGGATATCAAGGATGAGGTTATCGCATACTTCGAGAAGTGCGGCACTCCGATGATCTGGGCGACCAATTTCTCAGTCGGAGTGAATGTGTTCTTCGCAGTGACAGATTATGTATCTAAGCTTCTGGCAGACTTTGGCGGATATAGCCCATTTATGATTGAGATGCATCACTGCCACAAGCTTGATGCTCCAAGCGGAACCGCAAAATCTCTTGCAGACATCGTTGATGCAAACATGGGAGTGCATACCGACATACAGTCGGTTCGATGTGGCGAGATCCCAGGTATCCATACCGTCGGCTATGAGGGGGCAAATGACCGCATCACCATGACCCACGAGGCATTTTCACGCGAGGGATTTGCAGCGGGCGCAGTGGAAGCAGCCCTACGTACCGAAGGACTGACAGGTGTACATGAATTTAAGGACTTATTTTTCAACTAGGATATGAATAACATTAATCTGACCGGCTGTGGAACAGCACTGATCACTCCGTTCAGGAACGGAGAAGTCGACTACGATGCATTTGCAGCATTGGTGGACCGCCAGATAGAGGCAGGAATCGACTTCCTGGTACCGCTTGGCACAACAGGCGAGACTCCTTGTCTTGAGGATGAGGAGCGCATAAAGGTGCTTCAGATCGCTAAGGCGCACTCGCAGGGTCGTCCTGTAGTTGCGGGCGGTGGCACCAACTCTCTTCAGCACACCATCAGAAGCATGAAGATGCTCGAGCCATACGGTGTGGATGCGTTCCTGATAGTCGTTCCGTACTATAACAAGCCGACTCAGGAGGGACAGTATCAGTACTTCAAGGCGGTTGCAGAATCTACAGATAAGCCGATAGTACTTTACAATGTGCCTGGCAGAACCGGAGCGAACATGACAGCAGAGACTTGTCTGCGTCTTGCTCAGATCCCGAACATTGTGGCCGTCAAGGAGGCTTCAGGAAACCGTGAGCAGATCGAGAAGATTCTTGCAGGTGCACCGGAAGGATTCCAGGTCCTCAGCGGAAACGACGATGATACTCTCTGGATGATGCAGCAGGGTGGTGCCGGAATCATCAGCGTTGCGTCTAATGTGGCTCCAAAGCACATGGCAGACTTCATCGGAGCTATCCGTGAGGGCGATATGGCAAAGGCCGAGGCACTCAATAAGGAGCTGACTCCGCTGTTCATAAACTGCTTCGTGGAGAGCAATCCTATCCCTGCTAAGGCAGCGATGGCGGCAATGGGACTCATAGAGAATGAACTCCGTCTGCCGCTCGTCCCATCTCAGCAGAAAACATACGACATTATGGTCGAGACCATACGTCCGCTAGGACTTATTTAACTTTTGGGAAACACCATCGCTACATAAAACAGCGACAATTTGTAGGGGTGGTTATGACGAAGACGAAAATATGACAGATACAGAAAAGTTTTATCAGACCATTGCCGACCTTGAGAGCGGCAAGGTGAGAGTTGCAGAGAAAGTAAACGGAGAGTGGAAGGTAAACTCTTGGGTTAAGGAAGTGATCCTTTCGGGTTTCCGTCTCGGAAAGATGGAAGACATGACTCAGGGCCAGTTCTCCTTCTTTGACAAGCACACCATCCCGACAAGAAAATTTACAGCGGAGAACGGCGTACGCATTGTTCCAGGCGGTAGCAGTGTCCGCGCAGGCGCATACCTCGCTCCGTCTGTGATCATGATGCCTCCTGCGTATGTGAACATCGGAGCATACGTGGATGAGGGAACAATGATCGATTCGCATGCGCTTGTGGGTTCATGCGCGCAGGTCGGAAAGCATGTGCACCTGTCTGCTGCATCGCAGCTAGGTGGCGTTCTTGAGCCTGTGGGCGCGCTTCCTGTAATCATCGAGGACAATGTGTTCATCGGCGGCAACTGCGGTATCTACGAGGGAACCATCGTGAAGGAGAATGCAGTAATCGGTACAGGCGTGATCATCAACGCTTCGACAGCGATCTTCGATGCGACAACAGGCGAGTATATCAGAGCAAATGAAAACGGTCAGATGGTTGTTCCTTCTGGCGCTGTGGTTGTGGCAGGAAGCCGTCCTATCAGCAAGGGACCGGGTGCGGAGCAGGGTGTTCACCTCTACTGTCCGGTGATTGTGAAGTACCGCGACGAGAAGACTTCAGGCTCCATCACACTTGAAGATATGCTTCGCTGATATGGATTATAACGAGAAATTTTCCGAGGACGTAGGGTCATTCTTCAGGTCTCCTGTGAGGGAGATCTTCAAGAAGGTTGATCTGAATGCCATATATTCATTTGCCGGAGGCTATCCTTCTGCGGAGACTTTTCCGCTTGAGGAGATAAAGCGCACGATGTCCGAGGTCATCGACAAATACGGCAGCAAGGCTTTCCAATATGGAGCGACGCAGGGAGTGCCTGAGCTGCGCGAGGAGGTTGCCAAGCGTTGCGGAGTGACTGTAGATCGTGTGCAGATCACATCGTCATCGCAGCAGGGCATCGACGTCTGCACAAGGGTTCTGGTTAATCCTGGTGACGTCATCCTCACCTCAAGCCCTTCATATCTCGGTGCTCTTCAGTCGTTCCGTTCATATAGGGCTGATATCAGGGGAGTGAAGCATGATCCCGATCTGAAGGCATTCCAGCACTCTTATGAGTCAGTCATAGAACAGGTCAAGGCAGAAGGTAAGCAGATAAAGTTCCTCTATATGATCCCGGACTTCCAGAATCCTTCCGGTGAGTCTTTGACATTGGAGGAACGCATGATGCTCGTTGCACTGGCCCGGAAATACGATTTCCTGATCGTTGAGGACAGTCCGTACCGCGAACTCAGATATGAAGGGGAGCATATCCCGACAATGTATTCACTGGATCCCGACAGAGTGATTCACCTTGGATCATTCTCCAAGATTTTTGCTCCGGGATTCCGTCTTGGCTGGGCCATCGCCCATCCTGAGATATTGGATAAGATATATGTGTGCAAGCAGTCGCTGGACCTTTGCCCGCCTATCTTTGACCAGTATGTGGCGGCCGAGTTTCTTGAAAGCGGCAGACTTGATGCAAACTTGAAAAAGAGCATAGAACTTTATAAAGGCAAGAGAGACCTGTTGCTTGGTCTGCTCGAAGAAAATATGCCTGAGGGCGTGACATGGACCCATCCTGAGGGAGGCCTTTTCCTCTTCCTTACGATGCCTGAAGGTTTCGAGGCGGTGAAGTTCTATGACAAGGCGCTGGCTGCGGGTGTTGCTTATGTGGCTGGAGAGTTCTTCCATCCCGATGGAAGCGGCAAGAATACAATGCGTATGAACTTCTCGTTCATGAGTCATGAGAAGATTACAGAAGGTGTTAAACTTTTGAGCCGACTGTTATACGAAATCTCGGCTGGTGCACCTAAATAGTTGATAATTAGCCAAATAACGGATTTGGGGTCGGAAAAATTTACGACCCTTAAAGACTTAAGTTATTCATAGTCATATTGTTACGTGATTACGGGATGGGGCTTATATTCTATAAATATCAAGGTGCTGGCAACGACTTCCTGATAGCAGATAACAGGGACGGCAGCCTGCATTTGACTCAAGAGCAGATCGTTGCTCTGTGCGATCGTCGGTACGGCATTGGTGCTGACGGACTTATGCTTTTGGAAGACAGTGCGGAGCATGACTTCAGGATGGTTTATTACAACTCTGACGGCTCGGGAGGTATGATGTGCGGCAACGGAGGCCGCTGCATGGTGGCTTTTGCTGCTGATATGGGCGTAACCCATTTCGATTTTGAAGCGGCTGACGGTTTTCATACGGCGCAGATTCTCGAAGCGTCGCAAGGGGTGAAGACGGTGCGTCTGAAGATGAAGGATGTTGCTTCAATCGAGCTCCATAAGGAACTGTCCGGTGTAGTCGTGCCGTCGTCAGGATACTTTTTGGATACCGGCACACGCCATTATGTCCGATTTGTTGCGGATCTTGACAGCTACGATATAGTTTCTGAAGGCAGGGATATAAGATATCACGCGAAGGAACTTCAGCCAGTCGGGGCAAACGTCAATTATGTCGAGCCATCAAACGGTATTCTCAAGGTCCGCACCTATGAGAAAGGTGTAGAGGATGAAACCTTCGCCTGCGGTACAGGAATTGTAGCATCGTGCGTCGCTGCTTTTGTCGCTGGTCGTGAACCTTCTATGACAATGCCAGATGGCAGGGTTAAATATGATGTAAGGGCTAAGAAGGATGACCTTTCTGTAGATTTTATTCCTTCAGAAGTCCACGTAGCGGAGGATGTCTGGCTGACCGGCCCGGCAGCTTTTGTTGCAAAGATTATTGTTGATTTGAATTAAATTGTAAAAATGAAGAAGATATTTATTTTGTTTGTCGCTGCTTTTGCTGCAGCGTCCTGCCTTAGCAAAGGATCCTATTCTCAGACCTATATGGCTGATGTGACCTTTGAGTTTACAGATCCGGTTTATGCAAATAGTTTCAAGGACAGCCTGTATGTCCTGAAGGCAGGGGAGACTGGAGATGGATTTATTTATAACCAGTATCCTATATTCTTTGGCCAGAAGGCCTTGAACGGAGTGTTTCAGGGTGGTTTCCTGATGTCTTATCTTAAAGGCGAGAAGGATGGTGCATTGAACAATGAGCCTAAGGATAATGACGCATACCGTGTGAATGCTCCGACCGGTTCGGTGGGAAGCAAGACATACGCTGTATTCTATAACAACCCGGTTGAATCAATGATGCTCCCTCACGATATCGAGTTCGGGTACAAGGATGCAGGCGCATTCAGCCCGCTGGGTTGTTATGTGAATAACACAACTTTGGTTGCCCGTAAGATCAAGGAGCATTTCCAGGACGGAGACAAGCTTGTTCTCAAGGCAACTGGAACGAAGCATGACGGCAGCACGGTTTCGACATCCATTACTTTGGCGGAATATACCGAGGCCAAGGATTCTGTGATGTATAACTGGACAGCTTTCCCTCTCAACACTCTTGGATCGGTGGATTTTATTGATTTCGATCTTGAATCGACAAATCCCAATATCCCTGAATATTTTTGCCTTGACGGTCTTTTGGCATCTATCCTGATTGAATATTAAAATATGAAGACTAATAAAGAATATAAGGATGAGGCGCTCGATGCTCTGAGCGGAAATTGGTCGCAGGCAATCCTGGCGGCTTTTGCTGTGATGGTGTTGTCGGAACTGACCTATGCAATGGCGTGGGGGCTTGATCGCCTGAGTGTCAGCTCGCTCGTGGAAAAGGGCGAGTGGGTGCTGCCGACTATTACTGTCATAGGCTTTGCTGTCATCTTGGCTTATGCTCTTTTCTTGCTCGTGCCGGTTGCTGTTGGAATGATAAATTCATTTAACACACTTTATTGCAAGTCTGACGGTCAGATATTATGGAATATGAAAGTGCTTTCCTTCTCGGATTGCGGACGCAGCATTGCGGGCATGTTGATGATGAGCGTGGTGACTTCAGTCTATTCTCTGCTTCTTCTGGTGCCGGGATTTATTGCATCGTTTGCGCTTTTCCTGGTGCCGTACCTCTTGAAAGATAATCCGGAACTCTCGATTATGGATACGTTGAGGCTCAGCCGCAGGATGATGGAAGGCCATAAGATGCAGCTGTTCAAGCTTCAGCTCAGCTTCATTGGCTGGATTTTACTGAATGTACTGACTTTGGGAATAGGAATGCTATGGCTTATGCCATACATGATGACGACCCTGGCTGCCTTTTACCAGGATGTAAGGAACGAATATGAATTAACCTCATTAAATAAATCCAATTATTAACATTTATCATTTAAACAACTATGATTTCACTTATTGTATGGCTCATCGGAGTAATTTGCTGTATTTGGTGCGTAAAGGATGTATGGGAAAAGAGAAACCTGGACAATCTTATCAAGATTCTCCTCACTGTGGGATTGCTCTGCTTTAGCTGGGTTGGCCTAGTAGTGTACTACTTTATTATCAGGGATAGAATTTAAATCAGTCCGGCAGGAATCTGCATTATGATTTCCTGATATTCAGGATCAAGACCTAGAATCAAATCTTCATGGAGCGGTATCATTACTGCTCCATTTTCTGTTTCAACCTCAATGCAAGGGTTGTTCGGGATGTCATAGAACTCTGTGATCTCACCGACTTCTATGAGGGCCATCTCGTCATCCCCGACCTGATCGGGGATCTGAGGCGTCAGCACCATCCATCCCACGAGTGCTGCATAACCGTCCTCTTCAAGGGACATTTCCGGAACTTGATCGTCCTCTATGTATACCGCCTTTCCTGCAATCTCCTCAACATCTTCCATGCTGCGGATGTCGGTCAGGCGTACCAGGGCCTTTGTATTGCCTCTTTTGGTGAATGATTCAATATAAAAAGGAACCGGAAGTCCATCAAATATGATGAACACCGGTTCCTGTAGGTTGATATCTTCAGGAGCTATCTCGCGGAAACCAAGGACGAGTTCGCCATCGGTTCCATTAGACTTGAGCACCTGAGCTATCTGCAGCATAAGATTACTCAGCTGGAGTTTCCTCAGCCTCAACTGCCTGTGCAGCAGCCTCAGCAGCGGCAGCCTCAGCAGCAGCGCGAGCTGCTTCCTCAGCCTCAGCCTTTCTCTTAGCGATAGCCTCAGCTCTCTCCTGATTTACCTTAGCCTCTGCCTCTACTGCAGCCTTGTAAGCAGCAGCAGCGTCCTTGCTAAGACCCTCTTTCTTTGCGTTGATCTTTGCAGCCTTCTCAGCCTTCCAAGCAGCGAGCTTAGCGTCTGCCTGCTCCTGAGTAAGAGCTCCCTTCTTTACTCCACCCTGGAGGTGCTTTGCAAGAAGAACACCCTCGTAAGAGAGGATCTTGTTAGCAGTAAGGGTAGGCTGAGCACCTACGTTAAGCCATGCAAGTGCGCGCTCGTGGTTGAGAACGATAGTTGCAGGGTTTGTGTTAGGGTTGTAAGAGCCGAGCTGCTCAATGAAACGACCATCGCGAGGTGCGCGTGAATCAGCCACAACAATGTGGAAGAATGCGAAATTCTTCTTTCCGTGGCGCTGAAGACGAATTTTAACAGCCATTGTGAATCTGTTTTAAAAGGTTAAAAAATTAATTACCAATGTTTTCCTTCCCGAGGAAAAGCGCGCAAAGATAGTAAAACATTTTTATTCTGGCAATATCTTGGTCTGATTATCTTGAAAATCAGCATGATAAACCCCCGGTGTTACCTTTTATTGAAAAATATTTGAAAAATTTTACGAAAAAGTTTGGAAGTTTCAAAAAAGTGCGTACCTTTGCAATCCCAAATCAAACAAGCGGTGGTGGTGAAATGGTAGACACGCTACTTTGAGGGGGTAGTGGGAGCAATCCTGTGCGAGTTCGAGTCTCGCCCACCGCACTAAAACGGAAGCAGAAACGCTTCCGTTTTTTTTGTTGTCCATGGCGTCGTTTTTCTATAGCCAAAGTAAACTTCCGGTAATGATGCAATTTTCAGTTGGTGAGATTGCATCATTACCATAAACAAAAAAACACAGCGATGTGCTGTGCTTTCTTGTAGCGGGACGCAGGATTGAACTGCGGACCTCATGATTATGAATAAAAAACAGGGGAATTTGTGAAAACCCCTGAAAATGCTTAAATAAAAAGTTTGAAATCCTAAAATCTCGGGGAAACCGGGGATTTTGATAGAAAAAATCTTGGGGGAATCGGGGATTTGGGTAAATAAAATCTCGGGGGAATCTGGAAATGTTTTTGTTAGTTGTTGATTATCTGTAATTTATCATTATATTTGCTGGCAAACATGAGCGATATGGAAAAAAGAGTATTTAGACGTAAGATTTATAATGCCATCGGAGAGTGGAAACGTAAGAGCAATGGCCAGACTGCGCTTCTGATTGAAGGCGCTCGTCGTATTGGTAAATCTACTATAGTTGAAAAGTTT
>JAZOPY010000140.1:0-4412 GCA_045655825.1 Candidatus Cryptobacteroides sp.
AAACGACAAAGGATACAAGATAGAAGTCGCTGCACCGGGAATGTGCAAGGATGATTTCAAGATCCATCTCAACAAGGAAGGCAACCTGGTCATCGACATGGAAAAGACCGACTGCGGATGCAAGGAGAAGGACGGCGAGAAAAAGGAATGCAAGTACCTCAGGAAGGAATTTTCATACTCGAAGTTCAGCCAGACCCTGCTTCTCCCCGACAACGCAGACAAGGATGCAATCGAGGCTCACGTGAACAAAGGCATCCTCTACGTAATGATTCCGAAAACCACAAAAGAAAAGGTCGAGGAAGAAAAAAAGGTTATCGAGGTCAAATAGAGCAAGTTAGCATTTCAGCGGCGGTTCAGGCCATCTGGCCGCCGCATTTTTTTTGCAACATTTCGCCAAAAAATGCAGGAAAAATTTGCAGGTTTCAAAAAAATGCGTACCTTTGCATCCGCGTTCAAGAAAAACGCATAAGACTGAACAAATTGGTGCGGTAGTTCAGCTGGTTAGAATACCGGCCTGTCACGCCGGGGGTCGCGGGTTCGAGTCCCGTCCGCACCGCCAAAAGGGAGCATAGCTCAGTTGGTTTAGAGCATCTGCCTTACAAGCAGAGGGTCGGGGGTTCGACTCCCTCTGCTCCCACTAAAAATCCTTGGAAAATTTCCAAGGATTTTTTTTCTTTTTATATTTGATTTCTATCTAGGATTTCCTAAATTTGTGGTATTGAAACAACAAATACACAATCACAAGTTCTAACTAAATCTAAGTATTATGAAACAAAAATTACTTTCCATTTTAGCTGTAATTTCCGGACTGTTTTTGTTAAGCAGCTGCTCGTCTGGCCCTGAAGGAACTTACACTTGGGAAACACACACAGGTTACGAGGTATCCTTAATTATCGATTCAAATGATGACAAAGGTCCTTGTATATTTGTAGGTACCGATGGACAAGAGTACAAAACATCGTACAACTATTGGGATTACGATGAGCCTCAGATTGTAGTTTACGAATTAGATATATACATTGATCTTGAAGGAGAAATGGTATACTATTCAGATTCCGACTTTGACGCAAAACGAAATGGCATGCCATATACATTAGATTAATCAGAAACCCATATAAAATAAAGCCAGTTTTTCCGAAAAACTGGCTTTATTTTATAACAATACACCAACTCACCTTCACTTACTTACACCTTCCGAAACCACGTATGTGCTTCCACCGATATATATAATCGGACGGGCAGCCGGGTCTTCCTTCACAATAGATGCGGCAATCTCTTCTGCTTTACATCTGGCCTCCGACACAACAGGCACACAATATACTTGAGACGGTACTGCACCCGACGCCTCACAATAGTCCAGATACTTCTTCACAGCAGTTTCTGCAGGCAGAGCCCTTTTTCCATGGGCCTGAGTAAAGACATACACAGCATCCTCAGGCATGAGGTGGATGACAGCATTGACATCCTTGTCGGCCACGGAGCCATAGACAATTATAAGATGGGAATACTCTCCCGAAGCCTTCATTCTTTCGAGCTGTGCAAAATTGTATTTCAAGCCATGTTCATTGTGGCCTATATCACAGATAGTAAGCGGATTGTCCGATATCTTTTCCCAACGGCCACGGAATCCGGTTCGCGCTGCCGTATGCACGATCGCATCTTTTGTCCCCGCACACTGAGCAAGCAACACATCCAACGCCGCAAGAGACGTACGGAGGTTCTTACATTGATACTCGCCCTGCAGGTCCATGGCAGCAAGAATTTCCTCGTGCTTATCCCATAGAGTCGGCTCTACCTTGTCAGCAAACGTAAGAAGCGACATGATGGCATTCCTGTCTCCCATGAACTTCGGCTCAGGAAGATTGGTATAGAGCACTTTACGCTCAAAGACCTCATCAGTCTCAGGATGACTCTCCCCCACCACAACTGGTACGCACGGCTTGATGATTCCGGCCTTTTCAAACGCAATTTCCGGCAACGTTTCACCCAACATGTCACAATGGTCCAGACCGATGTTTGTTATGACGCTCAGAAGCGGGGTAACGATGTTGGTACTGTCCAGTCGGCCTCCAAGTCCGGTTTCCAGAACAACGATATCAACCTCCTGCTTTGCGAACCAGTCGAGCGCCATGAGAGTGGTGATCTCGAAGAAGGACATGTCCAGATGATCGAAGGTTTCCTGCCACTGCTGGACAAAGGACCACACGTCTTCCTTCGGGATGAGGGAATACGTCATTGCGAGGGCAGAGCCTGTGGCAATCTCCTCAACCACCCTGATGCGCTCCCTGAAATCAACGATATGAGGAGACGTATACAGCCCCACCTTGTAACCCGCCGCTGCAAGGGCAGAAGTCAGCATGTTCGATGTCGATCCCTTGCCGTTTGTGCCGGCGACATGAATTACCTTATACTTTCTGTGAGGATGTCCCATCAGCTGGTCAGCAAACTCCATGTTTGCAATTCCGGGCTTGTATGCCCCCGCTCCTACCTTCTGGAAAGAAGGAAATCTCACAAAGAGTTTCGAGAGCATTTCATTATATGATTCTTCAGAAAAATTTCCTGTCATGACCATAAAAACGTTTGTTGTCAGCACAAAAATACTTATTTTTACAAACTTTATCCACAAAGAAGAACTTTTATGAAAGGAAAAGAGTCCGCACTCTACTCTCATTACATCATCGACGGTCTTAAATGCGACATGACCCCGGCCGAGCTGCTGGACGAATGCATGCACGAAAGCGACGGCATTCTGGAGCTCCCGGAGTTTGACGACATCATTGACGAGCCCACAGAAGCTCCATTGTCACAATTTACCCCGGACAGTTCAAGGCATGAGGAGTATCTCGAACAGACACTTGCCGCCTCCAGCGAAGAAAGGCAGTTCATGATGCTGTACCCGGAACACTTCACACGCATGCAGATTGCGAAAACCCTTCTGGGAAGGCTCTGGAGCGAGGGACATTTCCGCCTTGGAGACCTCAGACTCTGGGCTCAGTGGGAGTGGAACACAAGACACCTCGGCAACATGGCGGCCTTCTATGCCAGCGCAGCCGCTGCGAGCGAATACATCTACGGACTCGGCATCTCACTTGAGGATTATGTCTTCATCGAAGGGGACGAAGGAAGCACAGCCAAGTTCTTCGCATGGCTTCCGGAAACAGAGGATGAAGAGAACATATTCAAGACATCACCATACGAAAGCACACACCCATGGATCAGCGAGTCCAGAAAATGCCCTGCCACATTGGTGAACGCCCCTGACAGCAGAATAATATACATACCTTTTGACACTTGCAGATTCAAGCTCGGAGGCTCTCTGCTGGCACAGGAAAACAACGACAACGGAGGCAAGGCGTCGGACATCAATGACCCTGACTATTTCATTGACTGCTACGAAGTTGTGAGAGAACTCACCGAGGACGGAATCATCATGGCAGGAGTGACAGTTGCAGACGGAGGTCTATTGACTGCGGCTGCCAGGATGTGCGGTGAGCATGGTTGCGACCTGGACATCAGCAGGCTCTCTGCATCGTATCAGGAGGAGGACACGACAAAAGTGCTCTTCGGAGAGGTTCCTGGCGTCCTCATTCAGATCAGCGAGGACAACTACGACTATGTTGACTCGCAGCTCATCCTTCAGGATGTGGCATATTTCCCTGTCGGCCATCCTTCTGCGGAGCACACAGGGGTCAAGGTAAGCAAATCGGAAAAGAACGGCATAGCCGGCATACTTGCTTCGCTTCTGAGTCAGACCAGCGAAGGAGAGGACTAAAAAGCGCGATTTGTTTACAATTATATGAAGAAAAATCACTAAATTCGCGCCGGATTTTTTCAAATCCGACAACAGAGAAAATTTATTCATTAATTATCAAATACTTATAAAGTTTTATGGAAACTAACAAGAAAAGAGTCTATTGCTTCGGTGGCAAAACTGCCGAGGGTAATGGAACTATGCGTGAGCTTCTCGGCGGTAAGGGTGCTAACCTCGCTGAGATGTGTACTCTCGAGATCCCTGTTCCTGCAGGTTTCACAATTACAACTGAGTGCTGTACTGAGTACTACGAGCTCGCTGGCGGTTACAGCGAGGAACTCAAGGTAGAGGTTGCTGAGGCGCTCAAGAAGACAGAGGCTACAATGGGCATGAAGTTCGGTGACAAGGAGAATCCACTCCTCGTTTCTTGCCGTTCAGGTGCACGTAGCTCTATGCCTGGTATGATGGATACTATCCTCAACATCGGTCTCTGCTCTGAGACTATCCCAGGCCTCATCGCTAAGACAAACAACCCACGTTTCGTATATGACGCATACCGTCGTCTCATCATGATGTACTCTGACGTTGTGATGGAGAAGGCTGAGGGCATCGAGCCAGCAGACGGACAGGGTATCCGCCAGCAGCTCGACAGAATGATGGA
>JAZOPY010000141.1:0-10076 GCA_045655825.1 Candidatus Cryptobacteroides sp.
CCTCGGCCCACAGAACGACATGGCTACGATCCGAGTTGATGAGCAGGGCGTTGGGGGGCGACAGCTCGGGGATTCCGGGGGCGAAGGTAGGGAATTTCACAATAATATTCATTATTTTTGCAATGATTTTGCAACAAATTGAATCTAAACACGTATATTATTAAACAGTTAATCATAATTGAGATTTATATGCTCATTTAACAGTTCATAATACAATTATTGTTTTATATCAGCTTAATAGTCAACGGTATATTTTTTGCACGCGTCTATTAACATTTTTTATAAAAGATTTGTTTATAAATTTAATTTGTTTTAATTTTGCGAAGCAACAACTATTTGATATGAATACCAAACACACAAAGATTGTAATCACCAATCCACCAGCGAAACTTATCGAGTTCGTTAAAAAAGCGCAAGCTTGCAAAGAACAGAGAAAACAGGAACTGATGGAAAAGAGATGTCCATCATATAGTATCCAGTAATCAATGCGAGATAAATTCATAGACATAAATACATTAGAGGGAGATAAATTAGTTGTCTCCCTCTGTTGTAATTACCCATTCATTAAGGAAGCGCTTCCTGCTGATTATAAGTATTTAGATATCATAGAAATCAGCATTGATAGAATGGAAGGTAATAATCCTATAGTTCCAAAAACATTTCAAACTATAGCTCATCGGATTATAGATGAACTAAATGATCATCCAGAAGTAATCTTATATTATTTCTGTAATGTTTCTTATGATATCCCTAATTTTAGAGAAAGTCGAGAAATTACCGCACAAGAATATCGCAACAGATTATTCAAATCATTATTCAAAAGATATAGCAAGTCTCTACCTGAGCCATGGAGAGACGTCGAGATCGAAATGTCCGATCCTGAAACAGAGATAACATATTACATTCATATCTTGGTTCGCGAATCACAAATAGCAGTGTTGGAGCCATTAACACAAGAAATCGCGAATAATTTCAATGTCATAATAGCAATGAAAGTACAAGAGTAGTTATATATTTACATTGTCGTCGCTCTCAGAACGAATGACTTGGTTGGCCGCATTACCGTAAATGCGGTATTTTATACTCTCTTCAAAATTAATCGAGTTCCAATCTATGCGAAAGGAGCTCGATTTATTTTAATTATCTGCTAAATAGTTTTCTATAGATATCTTATTATTTCACGTCTTTTAAGTATTCTATCAACCAGTCAGCGAGGTCGATGTGGGCGGTGCGGGCTTCGGGGGTGGCGTGTTTTTCGAGGAGGTCGCTGACTTTGAGGTCAAGGTGTGGGAAGTCGGTGGTGCGGCGGAGCCAGTCGTGGTAGGCATCGATGTCGGGGAAAGCTATTATCTTGCGGCCTTTGAGGGAGGTGAGGTGGTTGTTGAATTGGGATTTGCCTCCAGTGGCGAGCCAGATGTATTGGGGCATTAGGGCGGCGCAGATGATGGCGGTCTTTTCGGATTCTACGAGGGCGACGGTTTTGTCCTGGTGCTGGGGCAGGAGGTGTTCTCCGAAGAGGCATTGGGTTAGCTGCCAGTTAGGGGGAAGTTGTTTTCTTCTCTTGAGTATTGAGTGGAGCCAGTTGATTCTGCCCGGTTTGTTGGGGTCTTTGATTCTATGGCCGGTGTTGGGGTCATATTGCATGATCTTTCCTGTGCGGCATTGGTTGTCCTGGTCTATCTGCAGGAAGATGATTGCGTGGTCAGGGGTGGAGGCGAGGCGGTAGTCGGTGATTATACGGTCTATGGCTGAGGATGGGATCATGGTTTTCAAATATGATATGAGGTGGTTGGTGGCTGATGCTCAAGCGACTTCGTCGATGACTGCGGATTTCGTAGAGTCAGCAGAGGGCAAGTGCCGCTTTTATATACGACGAAGCACAGCACGAAGTGCCAGACTTGTATCTCTTAGATAATTCGAATTTATGCAGACGTTTCGGGTTGCACATGATAACCTTATACTCATGTACTACTTTACCCAAAAATGGTCAAAAGCAGCTACTTTTCATGGTGAGTGCTACATAAAAGTGTGAAGATTGTGAATCACCTGAATCCCGTTTGTCGTCGTATAGTTAATATTATATTATCATTGCAATGTTCGAATATTAAAAATAATATCTTATATTTGCACCATAATAAGACCTGCGCAATATGAAGTCTTAAGTTCCTACTTGAGCGGATTAGTAGTATTGGCGGGGCTTTTTCTTTATATAAAATGTGCCGGAGCTTCTGGCGAAATTTTCCATCAGACATAACCGACGGCTGTCAAAGGCCTGTGTGGGGGCATTGTGCCTCTGCTGTTCTCGGCTTATGTGATTGTTTAATCTTTAATCATTTATGTTATGATGGAAAATAAAAATTATCAGTTGGTTGCATGGACCGAAAATGTTGCTGACCTTGAGAATGCAAGGCTGTTTATGGATCCTGCACTCGAGTGTGACGTGCATGAATCGCTCATTGAGGATGTTGTCAGGATTCATAAGCAGGAGTACAGGTGCCACGGGCTCATAAGTCTTGATCTGGCTCTCGAAGCCGTCAGGGTATATGAGAATATGTCCCGTTTCCAGATTCTTACCGGACATTTCGGAGAGGGAATCCGATACCTCTTCTTTGCGGCCCGCCATTGTCTTCGAACCGAATTAAGGGATGAGCTTGCAAGATTGTGCGAAGAGGCTTTGCGGCTTGCAAAGAAATACAGGCGTGAGGATGTCATGCAGGAGCAGACTCCGCGACGTGTTCTGGGTTATTACCAGAAATAGAAAAAGTACGGTCTAAACCGTACTTTTTCTATTTCTTAGGTTCTACGACCAGCGGGATGTAGTGTGCGGTGTAGTTGTCGTACCAGAAGTCGATGATCATCGTGCCAGCTTCGTCTTTGCCTCCAAAGAAATTGCAGTATATTCTCTCAGTGCCTTCCACTCCGACTTCATAGTAATATCCGTTTTCATCTACGTTGATGATGAGGCCTTCATACTCGACAGGAAGAATTATGCCGTTCTCGTCCGGCTTCGCCTCTGGAACCTCCGGCACTTCAGGCTCTTCCGCTTCTTCCGGGAAGATAGTCTCTATGTATTCGATTACAAATTCAAGTCCGGTCAATGTGCGGACTCCAAATATAGTGCTGTCAATCTGCAGCATGCCGGACGCATTGTCATATGCGTAAGGGAAGGCTCCCTTTACACCTTCAATACAGCATAGGCTGTCAGGGTAGAATGAAATTGCAGTGTGCGGACATCCTTCCGCTTCTGCAACAAATTCTCCATTGAAATAATATTCTGTCTTCACTCCGTCCCAGCTTCCGACAGGGGAGTCGAGCGGTCCGGTATAGGTCTCCGGCTTGCACGCGGCAAAAGCAAATGCTGCCGCTATAAATATAATCAACTTTCTCATGCCTTCTTCAATTTGATGCAGCACCAGTTGTCGATGGAGTCGTGACTTGCATATTCCAGTCCTGCGTGCATTGCAGTGCCGACAATCATCGGCATGTCCTCAAGATAGAATCCGCTGACAAAAAGCAGTCCTCCCTTTCTGATGCATAATGCGTATGTCGGGATGTCCTGCAGGAGAATGTTTCGGTTGATGTTGGCCAGAAGCACATCGTAGCTGTTCCTCTGGAGAAGAGACGCATCTCCGCAGTATGTCTCCATCTTCGTCCCTACGCGGTTCAACCTTGCATTGTCATAAGCAGAAATCGCCGCTACTGCGTCGATGTCGATACCATATACCTTGCTGGCTTTCATCTTTGCTGCAAGGATCGCCAGAATGGCTGTTCCACATCCCATGTCCATGACAACCTTGCCTCGCACAGCCTCTTCATTCTGCAGCAGCGCACGGCACATCATGTAAGTGGTCTGGTGATGACCCGTTCCGAATGCCATCTTGGGGTCAATGGTGATATTGAAGCGGGTGCGCTTAAGGCCTTCGTGGAACGATGCCTTGATAGTACATAGGTTGTCGACAACTATAGGATTGAACTGACTCTCCCAGAGGGCATTCCAGTTGGTTGCGGGGATGAGTGTGGCGGTGTGTTCAATGTCAAATCCATATCCCTCCACTCCTGCGAGGTAAACCTTGAGCGCATGTGAGTCGTATAGCTCTTTCTGTATGTAGCATTTCAGAAACGGATCTTCGTTGCTGAATGACTCAAATGGAAGTTCGCTGATCTCGGCTGTAACGATATCCGCGTTTTCTTCACTGAAAGGAGTTATCTTGATAGATACCTCTATATATTCCTGACTGTTCATATTGCGTTAATTGTTTTTCAAGACTTCCTGTACTGCGGCAACTGCTGCTGCCATTGCTTCCTCCATGGCTGTATCTGAGGCTTCGCTCTTTTCCAAGTCGTTCAGTTCGTCTTCCGAAAGTTCCTCCATATCCATCTCGGCAGCATTTACATAGCCGATCTTATTCTGATGCTGTGAGATCAATGCCTGCATGTCTCTGTTTTTAATAGTGTTGTCGATACCTGTCTCGAAGATGTTGTAGATCGAGTATCTGAGGTCGTTCTTAGTCTGATCAATTACTGCGCTGAATGACGGGATCTTCTTAACCCTGTAAAGAGCCCTTCCAAGTTTGAACTTCATGTGGTCGTAGTCCGGACCGCTTATATTAAGTCCAAGTCTGATCAGGAGAGGAGAGCGAAGGACGGATACATGGTGCTTGTAGGACATGTCCATATTCTGAATTCCGCTCAACCCGAGGGTATATCTGTCAACCTTCAGAATGAAAGGGAATACCTCTATGGTGTTGTCCTTGATTGTACCTTCTATCTCAAGCATGTCGATTTCTCCCTTCTTCTTGTTCCTGAACAGCAGCATCTTTGCGACTGATGTGTAAAGCTCGTCATCGCTGATGGTCAGGTCCTTTCCGCTCATTCTCAGGATGCCGTTGACAGACGGCATGATGATGCTCATTGTCGTGTCAAGTGATGCTGTCGCAGCAACCTCGCAGTTCAGGAGTCCTTTGATTGAGCCGATCATAGGAATCACTTCCCCGATTTCAGGTACCAGGTTTATGACCCTTTCCGAAGTCACGTCCTTTACATCAAGGCAGAATCCGGCTTTGATGTCTTCCTTGCTTCTGGTGACATAGAATGCATCAAGGTCAAAACCTCCGATATTTGACCTCATGGATGTACCTGTCAGCTGGGCGCAGCGCTCTTTTATCAGCATGTCGGCATTGAAGGACGATATGTTTAGGTCTTTGTATCTTATTCCTGAAGCCCTGAGGTCGATGTCAGCATTTATATTGCCTGGAATAACGATTAAAGACGACGCAGTGCTTGCGGAAGTCGTCACAGTGTCGGTTGTAACCTGTTTGAAGAATTCTGCATTGGAGATTTCCTCGGCAGGCTTGGTGATGTCGGTCTCGTACTGAGAACCGATTGCGTATGCATTGAGCAGTTCATCTGCATTAAGTGAGCCGGATGAGATGTCAAGATCCATCTTTATGTTGCCGTTCCCAAGCATGGCTCTGCGTAGTCCGTCGAGGGAGCCGCTCGTAGATATTTCAGACTCTCCGACCATCATCTTAAGGCTGTCGATGGCGATGCGGTTGTTAGTCAGGCTCAATGAAGTACCTTTGAGGATATTTCTCAGAGGGAGGTATGGCGTCATGATGATACCTGTACGTATGCCGGCATGACCCTGGATGTCCCATTCGCGATAGTATTTCTTGAATGTTTCGTTGAGGTCAACCTTTATGTCGCTGCTCTTGAAGTCCTCTTCTTTCATCCATGAAGGGATTTCCTTAGCGTTTCTCTGTGAACGGACATGTCTGAAAAGCGAATCTCTCGGTATGTCCGGGTATACCTTGGCAAGGGAGTCCAGGAATGCTTCTCTTCTTCTTGCCATGTCAATGGTGTTCATCGCTGCTTCCGCGCTTATCTCGGAATCAGTTAGGATGACACGGTTGTCGATGGTCTTGTATGTGATTCGCAGATTCTTGTTTTTCAATGAAAGAACCGGGATGGTCGGCTGATCGCGCTTAGGGCGCATCTGGAATGAGTTGTTGGTTTTTTCAAGCTTTATGCTTGTACCTTCAGAGTCGTCCAGCTGTATGAGTTCTGCGTTGAGTCTGCCTCCCAGGTAACTTATGTTGTTCTCGTCTTCCTGTTCCTGCTCCTGGACAGAGTTCTTTGCTCCAAAGTCGATGTTCTTGCCTTTGAAGACAATGGACTCCTTGTAGTTGATGTCAGCTTTTGCAAGGGTTCCTGTAACCCCCATGAGCTTGAAGGTCTTGGAAGGATCTCTTCTTGATGTGATCTGCTCCGGAGCAAGCCTGATGTCGATTCCGTCCATCTCTACATCTATTGTGTCGTCAGGCATCTGAAGAACTATGCCGCTTCCGGATATGTTTCCTTTCAGGGCGGACTTCGAGAATTCATACATGTCAAGGTGAGACATTCTGAGCGAACCATCCAGATCGGCGGTCATGGTGCCTGTGGCAATCAAATTCAATGTGTCAGGAAGGAATGACCTGAGCGAGTCCAAAGAGGCTCTCATGCCGCCATGGATTTCAATCTCCGGGTCTTCTCCAGCCATGTCGTACATGCCGAATCTTCCATCAAGCATGAGACCATAGGTGTGAATCCTTGCTTTGGTGACGTCAGCATTCATGACTCCCGTCGTATCCATCTGGAATTTCGCACTCATGCCCAGGTGAATCTTTTCAGGGAATGTGCCATAATCGATCTCAGAGTCAGGGACGTTGATGCTTAGCTTGACATCCGGCATGACTCCGTCTTCATAACCATAGTAACCGCTGATGACTGCATTTGCAGAAACCTCTGTGTCGGTCCTGACATCCCCCAGTTCAGGGATGAATTGTGCCAGATATCTGTGCAGTACGTTCTCAATACGGCATCCGGATATGTCTATGACTCCATCGGTGATTATCCTGTCGTCCCTCATCTTGATGTCCAGACTTCCTGTTGCAGGTATTGTGGCTATGTCGGTCCTGATGTTGTGAAGCTTTACTGCGATGCCAGGGTCTTCCGGAATTGAGAGATCGGAATTGAAATCGATTGGAACCATCATTCGTCCGAAAGCTTCAGTTGCCATGAATGTCTTGGCCTTGACATCCATGTTCATATAGTCGTCTTTGTCCTTCAGACGCAGCTTGTCAAGGCCGATTGCCAAAGTGTCCTTGCCGTACCTTCCCGCAATGAACATGCTGTCGATCTTGGCGTCTGCCATCATGTTGTGCAGGGCTGCCGTTTCGAAATTTCCGTCAAATGACATGCTCTTCATTGTGATCAGGGCATATAGGCTGTCCTGGCTGTCGGTATAGACTATCTTCGGATTTCCTGTAATGTTTATCCTCTTCAGGATGATGTTCATGTCATCTTCAGATTCCGTGCTTGTGCTGCTTTGGGATGCGGTAGTATCTGCAGGCTCTGTCTCTGACGAGCTGTCTGACGAACCGAAGATGTTCCAGTTTGCATGATTCTCATCATAGTAATGAGCGTAGATCTTCGGACTCTCAATGTCAATATCCGGTACCCTGATGTTTCCGGTAATGAGTGGCAGCAGGCTTATGCTTGCAGATATGCGGCGAAGTGATGCGAGGGTGTCGGATACTTCTCCACATCCGCTGTAAAGCAGAGCACCCTGCATGCTCTTCATTTCCAGTGAGTCAAACTTGTCGTGTGGGTATGTTATATCAACATCCTCAAGGTTTACTGTGATCTTAGGGAAATGACTGAAAACGGAAACGTAAGCTCTTCCGAAATTGACGTCGGCATCGATGTAATCATCTGCCAGACTGTTGATTATTCTGGTCAGAACAGGGGGTGAAAGGACGATCTGCACCAGAAGCAGAAATCCCAGCCAGATACCCAGAAGCCATAATGTTATCTTACCTATGCGTTTTGCTATCAGCCTTGCTTTCATCGCGACAAATTTATTCAACCTACAAATATATAAAAAATATACTTAAGTCTATGTATTTGTGCCATTCTGCTTTTGCTAACATTTTTGTTGCATGGTATCTCTATTAATGTTAATTTTGCATGTTGTTCCCTTATTGATATAGCATAAAATTACACAGATATGGATACTCCGTTCATATACGACAGATATGTTACCGGCAGAGGCTTTGTCGGCCGGAAGAAAGAGTGCGATATTATGGCGAATCTTCTGGACGCCGGTGAACATGTAGTGCTGTATGAACCTCCGAAATCCGGAAAGATGTCTCTTGTGCAGCAGACCCTGATGAATATGCGTTCTGCCGGAAAACAGTTTATCACAACAAATGTGGATCTGTTCAATGTCCGTACTCTTGAGGAGTTTCTTGTCAAGTTCGGTACGACTGTCCTCCGTGGCTGCATGACCACTCCGGAACAGTACAGGGAGGCTGTCGGGAAGTATCTTGAAGGCTCTCATTTCGTCTTTGACATAAGCCGTTTCTATCGTGACGGTACCATCGTTTCAATGAACTGGAGTCCGGACGATGACGATGTCAGAATCATGATGCAGCTCCCTCAGCGTATCGCGGAGGAAAGGGGAGTGCCATTCTATGTTATCCTTAAGGAGTTTCAAGTGCTTGTAAGCGATCCGACATGTGAGGATTGCCTTCCTGCAATTGAGCGTGTGTTGCGTGAAAAGCATGCAAAGCCATGTGCATCATTCATAATGACAGGATCGCAGGTCAATGCAATGAAATACATATTCGAAGAAAAGAAGTACTTTTACCGACAGGTTGTTCATCTTCCTCTTCAGCAGATCGATGAGAGGGAGATAATAGAGCATGTCGTCAAGGGATTCCTCTATGGACCGGGAAAGTCTTTTGACCGTAACCTTGCCATGGGCGCCTGCGGACTTTTCAAAAACCACATGTGGTATATCAACCACATGGCCGCAATATGTGATTCGATGTCGAAAGGCTTCATCAATGAGGCTATAATGGTGGAGGCGCTCAACTGTATGATCGCAGTGCATGAGCCTCGTTTCGTGAACATGGTCAATGACCTGACTGACCATCAGCTGAGTCTGTTGAAGGCCGTGCTCGATGGTGTTGTGCGTCTGAGCGCATCGGAGGTCATAGAGAAGTATCACCTTAACTCCTCTGCCAATGTACGCAGGGTCAAGGATGCTCTGAAGAAGAAGGAGATAATAACCTTCAATGAAAAGGATGAGCCGATGCTTCTGGATCCTTTGTTCGAATATTGGATGAATAAGTATTTTCTTGAAAGACAATAATATATGAAAAGGAAACTTGTAGTGTTGACAGGTGCCGGTGTGAGCGCTGAGAGCGGTATTTCTACCTTCAGATCAAATAATGGGTTATGGGATAACCACAAGGTCGAGGATGTGGCTTCAATCGAGGGATGGTACCGTAACCCTCAGCTGGTGCTTGATTTCTACAATGAGCGCAGGGTGCAGCTTGGGACGGTGAAGCCCAACGCCGCGCATTATGCTCTTGCCGAGCTGGAAAAGGATTGGGATGTAACTGTGGTCACTCAGAATGTGGATAATCTCCATGAAAGAGCCGGAAGTACAAGGGTATTTCATCTTCACGGCCAGCTTACGAAGGTCCGTCCGGAGAATTGCTGCAACGAGATGGATGACTATTCTGAAGAAACTGTCTTCGATATAGGATATGATACTATAAATCTCGGGGATCTCGCCCCTAATGGAGCGCAGCTTCGACCTCATATTGTATGGTTCGGTGAGGCCGTGCCTTATATCAATGCTGCGATCGACCATGTTGAGAATGCCGATGTGCTCCTTATTGTGGGAACTTCTCTCCAGGTATATCCTGCGGCGGGTCTGTATGCATACGCTAAAGCAGATACACCTATATATATAATAGATCCGAATGATGTTCCCGTCCGTGACGGTAGAGTCACTCATATCAAGGAGGTGGCTACCAAGGGAATGGAAACATTTAAAAATATAATAAATTCAAAATAAGACATTTGGAAATTAATTTTTTATGTCTATCTTTGCAGCCCTATAATAAAAAGGAGGTGATTTAGACATGATTATAGTTCCAGTTAAGGATGGTGAGAGCATCGAGAAGGCTCTGAAGAAGTTCAAGAGAAAGTTCGAGAAGACAGGTGCAATCCGTGAGCTT
>JAZOPY010000142.1:0-77223 GCA_045655825.1 Candidatus Cryptobacteroides sp.
GTCTTCACACCGGCTACCTTAACCGTTACGAGATCTACATCCGTAATGGTGATGAGGCCTGGTTCGAACTCGTTCCAAAGGGCTGCAAGGGAGTCGTATCTTTTCAGTGAGTCATCAAGATCTTCAATAAGCTTCTCCGAGTACTCCTTGGCCTTGCGGACCTCAAGACGCAGTGCCGACTCCTTGTTCTTAAGGGTAGGGGGGGCATTCTTACGCATCTTGAGCTGCTTGTTCAAGTTGTTAAGAGATGTCTTATTATATTGAAACTTAATTGCCATAATTAGTTACCTTTCCAGTACTGGTCAATGAATTCCTGTTTGATACCGGTCTCTGCCTTGGTGAAGTATGTGCCGAAGAGCTCCCATGCTGTGTCAAGCATGTCGTCGATCTTGAGGTTTACGTCGATGGCGAGGATGCGTGTTGCATATGCCTTCGCGTAGTCAAGACAACGGAGGTCGTAGTCACTGAGGTCGAAACCGTTCTCGAGCTTGGTCTTTGCGTTCTGCGCATCTGCGTACAGACGTACTGAAGCATTCATCACCTGGCTGTGGTCCTTTCTGGTCTGCTTACCCTGTACGAGCTGTTTCAGACGTGAAAGTGAACGGAATGGGTCGATGATGACCTTTCCCGAATCAGGATCCGCGCGGAGGAAGAGCTGTCCCTCGGTGATATATCCTGTGTTGTCTGGAATAGCGTGGGTGATGTCTCCGTCGTTGAGTGTTGTAACGGCGATGATTGTGATCGAACCTCCGTCAGGAAGCTGCACGGCCTTCTCGTAGATCTTTGCGAGGTCTGAGTAGAGTGAACCTGGCATTGAGTCCTTTGATGGAATCTGATCCATACGGTTTGACACGATGGAGAGCGCATCGGCATAGAGGGTCATGTCGGTAAGGAGCACGAGCACCTTCTCGTTCTTCTCCACAGCGAAGTACTCGGCTGCGGAAAGCGCCATATCAGGGATGAGGAGTCGCTCAACCGGCGGCTGCTCTGTTGTGTTTACGAATGAGATGATCTTGTCCAGCGCGCCTGCTGCCTCGAACTCATGCTTGAAGTAGAGGTAGTCGTCGTTGGTAAGACCCATACCGCCGAGGATGATCTTGTCAACGTCCGCGCGGAGAGCTACCTGTGCCATTACATTGTTATATGGCTGGTCAGGGTCAGCGAAGAAAGGAATCTTCTGTCCGGACACGAGTGTGTTGTTAAGGTCGATACCTGCGATACCGGTAGGGATGATCTGAGAAGGCTGTCTTCTCTTGTATGGATTCACCGAAGGACCTCCGATCTGTACCTCGCGGCCTTCAACCTCAGGACCGCCGTCGAGCGGCTTTCCGTATGCGTCGAAGAAGCGTCCTGCAAGCTGGTCGCTTACCTTGAGGGTAGGAGGGACGCCGAGGAATGTTACCTCTGCGTTTGTCGGGATGCCTTCAGTACCTGCGAACACCTGGAGCGTCACGAGGTCACCCTTGGTCTTTACGACCTGAGCAAGTCTGCCGTCCACGACAGCAAGCTCGTCGTTGGTGATTCCCTGCGCTTTCAGGGCTACAGTTGCCTTGGTGATGGCCTCCAACTGTGTGTATATTTTCTGAAATGCCTTAGTTGCCATTGCTCAGGATATTATTAAGTTGCTGTCTGTAGTTTTCAAATTTCTCGCTCTGGAACTCTGAGTAGTTCATCTGACGGAGGGCGTTGATCACTTCCTTGAAGTAGTTGCGGCACTCTTCGTAGTTTTCGAACTTGAATTCTCTGTCGCAGATGCTCAGTACGAGGTCGAGCATATATCTCTGACGCTCAAGCGGACAGAGGGCGTCGATGTCGTCGAATGCATCCTGCTGAAGGATCACGAAGTCGACAAGCTCTGACTTCCAGAAGAGTTCGTGGTAGCTCATAGGCACACCGTCGTCTCCGAGGATGTTGATCTGGTCGTTGGCGTCCTTACCCTTGCGGATGATGTTCTTTGTCTTCTCGACCATCTCGACCCAGCCTGGTTTGATCTTTTCGGCAAGGTGCTGGCGGATCTCTGGATACTCGAGATATTTAGAGTATGAGTCGATAGGGTTCACGGCAGGGTAGCGCTTCTGGTCCGCACGGTTCTGCTCGAGAGCGTAGAAGCAGCGTGGTGCCTTCTTTGTAGACTCTGTCACAGGCTCCTTGAGGTTACCGCCGGCAGGGGATACTGTTCCGATGAATGTTACCGAACCGGTCTGACCGTTGTTGAGAACGACCATACCTGCGCGTGCGTAGAATGCAGAGATGATGGCCGAGAGGTCCACTGGGAATGCGTCTGCTCCAGGGAGTTCCTCCATACGGTTCGACATCTCACGGAGAGCCTGTGCCCAACGTGATGTCGAGTCAGCGAGGAGAAGGACCTTGAGACCCATCGCGCGGTAGTACTCGCAGATTGTCATCGCTGTATAGACTGATGCCTCACGGGCTGCAACCGGCATGTTTGATGTGTTGCAGATGATGGTTGTACGCTCCATCAGGTGGCGTCCTGTGTGTGGGTCTATGAGTTCAGGGAACTCAGTGAAGATCTCCACAACCTCGTTTGCACGCTCACCGCAGGCTGCCATCACGATAACCTCGGCGTCACCCTGCTTTGCGATTGCGTGCTGGAGCACTGTCTTTCCGCAGCCGAATGGACCAGGGATGAAGCCTGTACCGCCTTCCGCGATAGGATTGAGGGTGTCGATAGCGCGGACACCTGTCTCCATGATGCGTGATGGCCTTGGCTTTTCCTTATATCCCTTGATTGCAACCTTTACAGGCCATTTCTGGTACATGTTCACCTCGATGTCCTCGCCGGCTGCGTTTGTGAGCACTGCGATTGTCTTGTCGATGTTGTACTGACCTGCCTCAGCTACTGATTTTACTGTATATTCGCCCTGGAATGCGAATGGAACCATGATCTTGTGAGGGAGCCATCCTTCCTTTACCTCTCCGAGCCAGTCAGCTGCGACTACCTTGTCGCCTGGCTTTGCGATAGGGGTGAAGTCCCAGAGTTTCTCGTGGTTGAGAGGGTCAGTGTATTCGCCTCTCTTGAGGAATACGCCGGTCATTGTTGTAAGGTCGTTCTGCAGACCGTCGTAGCTGCTTGAAAGAAGACCTGGGCCGAGTGTTGCTTCGAGCATCTTGTCCTCGAACTCCACATCGTTGCCGTTTTTAAGTCCACGGGTGCTTTCGAATACCTGTACAGCGGCGTTCTTGCCATTGACCTTGATGACCTCAGCCATGAGCTTTGTATCACCTACAGTGATGAAGCAGAGCTCATTCTGAGACACAGGGCCGTTGACCTCGACTGTCACAAGGTTTGATACGATTCCCGTAACCTTTCCTGTAGTTTTCATGTTATTTTGAGTGTTTTATTATTATCCGTTATATTCGACACCTTTGAATGTTCCGCGTACTTCATCGACCAGTTTCTTGAACATCTCGCGGCCGGTCTGCTCGTCGAGTCTGAACCAGCGTGCCACGATGTTCAGCTTGGTGATGAACGCAAGAATCACGTTGATGTCAAAATAGTTGAAAAGGGTCAGACTGCTGATCTTTTCCCACATCAGGTCGTCGATGCCTCTTTCTCTTGACAGGATGTCTTTCTGTGAGAATACTGCCTCGAGAGCGACTGCTTCAGCAAAGTCCTCTTTCAGGAACTCCTGTACCTTTGGATTTGCGTCCTCGCCGAATGTGAGCACGTCCTTGTCCGCAGGTCTGCCGAGAGCTCTGTTGAGGTATCTTACCTTGGCGTTGCGTACGTTAAGGTCAAAGCGGAAATATTCTCTGATGAAGGCGTTCTTGTGGAGGAGGGCAGTGCTGTAGAATTCAGCATTGAGGTTCTCGTCCTTGTAGCCGTCCATCAGGAATGCAATCGTCGCTTTGTCCTTCTCGGAGCATAGGCTTACGATTTCCTCGATGTAGTCGTCCGGAGTCTTCTCACCGAATCTGTATCCGGTGGTGATGTCCGGAAGACTTGCTATTATGTATTCGTAGTTGTTCATTATCCGAAGAGGATTTTCTTAGTAGCTGGTCTGAGGTATTCAGCGATGAGGGCGTTGAATGTTTCGTCAGTGAAGCTGATGAAGTAGCCACCGTCCTTAGGACCGATGTTGAATCCGCCGGCGATCTTCTTTGAGAATGATGCCTGTACGCCACCCTTGAGAACCTTTGCGAGTTCGCCGGTCACGAACGGCTCGAGATCCTTCTTGAGGGCCTCAGGGAGCACAACCTCGAGGTCTACTGCCTCCTCAGCGTTGAATCCCTTTGCGACCGCGAGGATAACCTCTTTCACAAAATCAGCCGAAGTAAGGGCGTTCTTTACTTCAGCTTCGGTCATCTTTGCGACAACGAGTGTCTCGATATCTTTCTTTGTTGCAGCAAGGCTATGGTCTGCAGCCATCTTGAGGTCACCCTGTACCTTTGTCTTAAGGTCTTCTGCCTCTTTGTGTGCAGCGGCTACGATTGCTTCAGCCTCAGCTTTTGCTTTAGCCACGATCTCGTCTGCCTGAACCCTTGCCTTAGCGAGGAGCTCCTCGCCTTCCTGCTTACCTTTTGACAGGCCCTCATTATAGAGCTTATCTGTCAGTTCTTGCAATTTGTTCTGCATGTTTTGTTAAAATTATGTGTTTTAGTTACAATTTCGTTGAAATCTTATACTATATCTTGCAAATCTAATAAAAATTAATCGACTAATCAACAATATATTTAACTTTGGCGCAACTTTATGACGGATTTTTAAATGGTTAGGCTTAAATATCCATACGCTCTATATATTGTGGTGATGGTCTTTCTGACCATTCTGCCTGAATTCTCCCTTTTCGGGCAGGAGGTCTTGAGGTCTTCAAGGATTCAGGCGAGGGCCAACCGCAAGAATCTGCCTGTACTTGGAGTGCCTTTGAGGAACAGTGGAGAGATCGATCCTGCAGTATGGTATAAGGATGGAATTTGGCGAGGTGCGGACTCATTGAGTGCGCCGCCTTTCTGGGTGACTGAAACTATTGATGCAGAGTCTGTTGTGAAGACGACGATGCCTTCCGAGATTGTGCGGTTCTGTAAAGAATGGGTTGCGGAAAAGCCCGAGGGTCCGGTTCATGTTGTGGCCGGCCCGTTGCGAGGTAGGAAGTTCATAGCTGTGTGTACCAGAGCGCGCAGTTCTCTTAGCTGGAAGTCAATCGGATTCATCGTGCCTGACGAAGGATTGCTGCCCGGTAAATCAGTGTGGGACTACAGCTGCAGCGTCAATTGGATCGAATGGTTCATCGGGTATGATCTTTTCCCAAAACTCCCGCCTGCACTGCAGGAACTGGTCGAGGAAATGACCGCCGCCGAGCATCTGTGCTCCTTCAACGAATTCGACCCTCTGGAATTTGAAGAGCCGGAATTCGAAATCGACTACGAATGGGAAATGGACCTGCATGAGATCCAGTAGTCTAGAAGCAGGCTTTGAGGATGCGGGTGATGTTGTCGGATTTGCCCATTGTGTAGAAGTGGACAGCCGGTACTCCGTGGGCGATGAGGTCGCGGCATTGTTCTATGCACCATTCGGTTCCGAGCTGATATACAGCGGCCTTATCATCTTTGGCCTTTGTGATCGCGTCGGTCAGTTCAACAGGGATGTTCAGTGAGAATGCTTCCGGAAGGACGCTGACCTGGCGCGCTGTCGAAATCGGCTTGAGACCAGGTATTATCGGTACATTGATGCCTGCCGCGCGGCACTTTTCCACGAAGTCATAGTAGACCTGATTGTCGAAGAACATCTGAGTGATGACATAGTCAGCTCCTGCGTCAACTTTACGTTTTAGGTTTGCAATGTCGGTCTCCAGATTAGGCGCCTCGAAATGCTTCTCCGGATATGCTCCGACTCCGATGCAGAAGTATCTGTCATTGGTCTCAAGGCCTCTTTCCCTGCGGTAGGTGTTGCTTCCCTGGTAGCTTCTGATACCCTCCACCAGCTCGCTCGCATAACGGTATCCTCCTGGGGTCGGAGTGAACCTCTTTTCGCCCGACATGCTGTCTCCACGCAGCGCAACAAGATTGTTGATTCCCATGAAAGCCAGGTTGTCCAGCTTGCTCTCAATCTCTTCTGCAGTGCTGCCGCCGCAAATGAGGTGAGGCACGACCTCCACGTCATAATTCGACATAATCGCAGCACATACTGTTGTTTCACTGATACGGTTTCTTATCAGATGCTTGGTGAATGAGCCGTCTGCTTCCTCACGGTATTCGTACTCATCCCTGTGACTGGTCACATTGATGTATTTCGGACTGAATTCCATGAACGGAGCGATGCTCTCGAGGAGTTCGGTCTTTGTGATTCCACGCATAGGAGGAACGATCTCTATCGATGGGAATGCCTTGCTGCTGGTGTTGAGTATTTCAGAAACTTTCATAATCGTTGTCTTGTGGCGTGTTGGTGTCCAGGTGTGCTGGTGGCAGTGTGTTGGTGTGGCGCCTAACTGTTTGTAACTTAAAGTTTTAGGGGGTGATGCCTGCTGTATTTTGTCAGCAGGCGCGACTATTTAATTGGTTGGATATCAGTTGGTTGAGTGCAACGTTATTTTAAAAGGTGGCTGAGGAATCGGTCTGCGGTCTTTGCGTCCATGCTGCGGCGGCGGGCGTATGCTTCGACTTCGGCTTTGTTGATCTTGCGGATCTCCGGGTATCTGGCCTGTGGGTGCATGAAGATAAATCCGCAGATGCTGGCCTCCGGGATCATTGCATAGCTTTCGGTCAGCTTGATGCCGAGGCTGTACTTACCGGAAAGCATGTCGATGATGTCTCCCTTGAGGGTGTGATCCGGACAGCTTGAGTAGCCGGCGGCCGGCTTGATCACCTTCGTGCCCCCTCTGTCATCCTGAGCGGAGCGAAGGATCTTCTCATCCAGCCACTTTGACGCAGCCTCCGCCAGCGTCATGCGAACTGCCTTTGACACCATATCTTCATATTTGTTGCTGCATGCCGGGCAGCAGCAGCCTTCTTCGTGTGCGGCGTTCTTTGGCTTGACGGTGATTGTGAACACGCCGAAAGGCGAGCGCTTGCCAGAAGACAGTGGTGCAACGAAGTCGCACAGCGAGAGTCCGCCAGCTGAGTCGTTCTGTCTCATGAACGGCAATCGGCCATGCTCCCAGATGATGTTCACTCCGTCCGAACAACCCATCATGAACTTTGCAGAAACCATGATCCTGAAGTTGCCCAGTGACAGCTCGTCTTCCGCATCCTGGCGCAGCTGCATGAGCTCCATGGCCTCAGGGGATGTGCTGCCATACTTTACGCCCCATATTGCGTAGAACATCCTCCAGTCGAAGTATGGAAGTACTTCTGAGGCGGGCAGCTCCAGGCCTGCGATGTCTTCCGGACATGTATCGAGGAACGTTTCTGGCTCGAAGAGTCCTGCGTAGTCGGATGGCCCTGCCGGCATGTCTGCAGCTGATTCTGCGGTTTTTCCGTCAGACTCATCTGTACCCTTCTCATATAGTTCTTTGATCTCCAGCTGCTCGGCGTGGCATTCGGCTTCGAATCCAGCCGGGTCCATCATATATTTCTTGGCCATGACGGCGGCAGCAGAAGCGTCGGCTCCATGGAATACATGTCCATATAGAGGTGCAAGCTTGACCGCAGTGTGGAGAGCTGATGTCGTTGCGCCTCCGACAAAGAGCGGGGTAGTCATACCTCGGGCCGTCATCTCTCGGCAGATTTCCTCCATCTGATACAGGGACGGAGTAATGAGTCCGCTTACTGCGATGATGTCTGCGTTTATCTTCTGAGCCTGGTCGATAATCGTCTCCTTATCTACCATGACGCCCAGGTCGTGGATCTCGAATCCATTGCAGCTCAGCACTATGCCTGTGATGTTTTTACCTATGTCATGGACGTCACCCTTGACTGTCGCAAGGAGGATCTTAGGCCTTTCGGTGCCTTTGTCATTCTGTCCCATGTATGGCTCGAGAATGCTTACCGCATCTCTCATGACCTTTGCGGATTTGACGACCTGCGGAAGGAACATCTTACCGTCTCCGAAGAGCTTGCCGACGGTCTCCATTCCGGCCATCAGCGGGCCTTCGATGATGTCGATAGCCTTGCCTTCCTTGCCTATAATTTTCATTAGATCAGCCTGCAGGTCCTTTGAGTTTCCCTTTACGACAGCATCTGTAAGTCGCTCTGCAGCAGACTTGTGGTGACAGCATCCGCAGCTGCAGTGGTGGTCGTGGTGGTGAGGTCCGTCTCCATGTTGCTGACCTCCGTCATGGCCGACCTGATCGGCCATCTTCATCCTCGCAGCCTTATCAATCAGTCTCTCAGTTGCATGCTCGTCACGGTTGAAGATGACATCCTCGACGCACTGCAGCAGTTCCGGTTCGATCTGGTCATATATCTGGAGCATGGATGGATTCACGATAGCCATGTCAAGACCTGCCTTGATCGCATGATAGAGGAATGCCGAGTGCATTGCCTCGCGGACTGCGTTGTTGCCTCGGAATGAGAATGAAAGGTTGGATACTCCGCCCGATGTCAATGCTCCAGGGAGATTTGTCTTTATCCAGCGAACTGCCTCGATGAAATCGACTGCGTATTTTGCATGTTCCTCAATGCCTGTTCCTATCGAAAGTATGTTTACATCGAATATGATGTCACTTGGCGAGATGCCGGCCTCCTGGGTCAAGAGCTTATAGGCTCTTTCGCAGATTTCCACCTTGCGCTCGTATGTTGTAGCCTGGCCCTGCTCGTCGAATGCCATTACGACCATTGCTGCTCCTAATGCATTGATAGCTTTTGCTTTAGCTATGAATGCGTTAGGTCCTTCCTTCAGACTTATTGAATTTACGATACACTTTCCCTGCGCATTTTTGAGTCCTGCCAAAAGGGTCTCCCAATGTGACGAGTCGATCATCAGGGCGGCTTTGGCTACCGACGGGTCATTTGAAATGTGGCGGACGAATCGCTCCATCTCCTTTGCACTGTCGAGCATCGCATCGTCCATGTTTATGTCGATGATGCCGGCCCCGTCCTCGATCTGCTTGGCTGCAATCTGAAGTGCTTCGTCGTAGTTGCCTTCTGAAATCAGTCGTGCGAACTTACGCGATCCTGCAACGTTAGTCCTCTCGCCGACGTTTGTGAAGTTGTTGCGCTTGGTGTCTACTGTGACAGCCTCCAGTCCGCTGACCTTTAATATCCTGTCCGGGAAATTGTCTGTTTTTCCGGACAGCTTTCGCGGCTGGATGCCTCTGACGGCCTCTGCGATTGCCTTGATATGCTCCGGAGTCGTTCCGCAGCATCCTCCTACGATATTGACTAATCCTCTGGCTGCCATCTCCTTGACCTGGGCTGCCATTACCTCCGGGCTCTGATCGTAGCCGCCCATTTCGTTTGGCAGACCTGCGTTCGGGTAGCAGCTGACAGCGCACCCGCACCACTTGTTGATGTCCTCCACAAGCGGCATCAGCTCGGAAGCTCCAAGCGAGCAGTTAAGTCCGAATGACATGACAGGGTAGTGCTGCACAGCGGTATAGAACGCCTCCAGGGTCTGTCCGGTCAACGTCCTGCCACTCCTGTCGCCCACCGATACTGATATCATCACTGGTATTGTGGGTTGGACAGACAGATGCTTCCACTGGCCCCCTCCCAGCTCAGCTGGGCCCCTCCCCAACCTGCTTCCGCAGGCTTCTCGCTGCAAAAGTCCACAGGACTGTTTGCTTACCGCTCGAGAGGGTGCGAAAATGCCAGTTCCAGCATTCTGCCTATCCAACTTACATTCTGCAATTGCAGCCAATGCCGCCTTGACATTGAGAGCATCGAAGCATGTCTCGATGAGGAGCATGTCTGCACCGCCTTCCAAAAGTGCCTGGGCCTGAAAGCGGTAAGCATCCTTCATCTGGTCGAAAGTATATGGACGGAATGCCGGGTCTGATGCGTCAGGCGAAAGAGAAAGCGACTTTGATGTAGGTCCCATGCTGCCTGCCACCCATACCTTGCGCTCAAGGCCGATGGATGCTGCAAGGGCTTGCACCTCGTCAGCAGCTTCGCGTGCCAGCCTTGCGCCCTCACGTGCCATCTGTTCTGCGAACTCCTCGCAGCCATACTCAGCCTGCGAAATCACATTCGCACTGAATGTGTTGGTCTCTATGATGTCAGCTCCTGCTGCAATGTATTCTTTATGGATGGATTTGATTATCTCCGGACGCGTGAGATTCAGGCACTCGTTGTTGCCCTTGAGGTCTTTCGCACATCCGGCAAAAGGGCCGGAATGGTAATCCTCTTCGCCGAGTTCGTACCTCTGGATCATAGTGCCCATCGCACCATCCAGGATCAGTATCTTGTCTTCAAATGAAATCATTGTAGTAGCGCAAACTAATTCAAACATACAAATATACTCATAATTTCTTACTCGTCCTGCTCGCGACGCAAGGTTTCGGGCCAATTTTGCTGCGTCGCGAGTAGTAGATTGTAGTAACCGTGTAAAGCGTGTCACCTAAGGTCTTGACATAGAGCGTGTTAAGTAGTTATGCCTGCTGTCAATTGCAGCAGGCATAACTATGGAAAAAGCTGAAAATCAGCTCGTTAGGTGTTACGGGGCTACGCGGGATCTACATTGATAGAGATGTGTCCTGTGTATTTCTCGGTCTTTTCGAAGTTTGTGATTATGTTTCTCAGTGTCGATTTGTGACTGCGCAGATTACGGTCCTTCTTGAGACTGATTCGGATTGTGCGGATGAACTGGTCTGCTATCTTGTCGACTGCAGGAACGTAAGGACCGGTCACTGGACCGCTTTGCAGGAATGACTTCCTGTCATCAGTCTGGCCGAAGTGGCGGTTCAGTAGTTCCGCGAGCCTGCATGCTTTTCGAGACGCTCTGTCTTCATAGGTGTCCATGAAGGTGATTTCGATGATGCGGCTGAAAGGCGGATAGTTCAGGTCGCGTCTTTCCTGGAGCATGTCCGGAAGGATGCCTGCAGCTGTGTCGCCGATGCAAAGCCTGCTGTAGACCGGATGATCCGGCTGTGAAGTCTGTATTATGAACAGACCCTTCTGGCCGCGTCTTCCACACCTGCCGCGGAACTGCTCCAGAAGCTGGAGTGCCTTCTCGTCCGCGCGGAAATCCTGTAGACCTAGAAGTGTATCGGCTGCAAGTACTGCAACGAGTGACAAATTGCTGAAATCGAATCCTTTAGCAAGCATCTGAGTGCCTACGAGGATGTCTATTTCTCCTCGCGAAAACTCTTTAATTACTCGAGCCTCATATTTCTTGTCCGACGAGGTGTCGCTGTCGAGGCGAGCTATGCGTGCGTCAGGGAACAGCTGGGCAGCCTCCTCTTCGATCTTCTGCGTGCCTGCTCCAAGGGGTTTCAATGAACCGGAGCATTTGGCGCATTTTCCAGTAAATGCGGCTTTATGTCCGCAGTAGTGGCACGTCAGGAATTCTCCCGAAGCTCCCTTGTGCAGGGTCATGCTGACATTGCAGTGAGGACATTTCACGATCTCTCCGCATCCTACGCACTGCAGTGCTGCCGCCCATGCACGTCGCGAACGGAGGAGCATGACCTGCTGGCCCTGGCTCAAGGTCATGCGGATGCTTTCGATCAGCTTTCGCGAGAAGTTGCCTTCCATGCCTCTCTTCCGCCTTTCTGCCTTGGTGTCAATTATCTGTATCTCCGAGGAATCGGCTCCATGGTATCGTTCGGCAAGGCGTACGAGAACATGTTTTCCGAAGGAGCAGTTGTACTGTTCCTCAAATGAAGGCGTTGCCGAACCCATGATCACATTGCAGGAGCCAGATCCCGCCTTGCCTTGGATTGAAGCCAGCATGAGGGCTGTGTCGCGGCCGTTGTAGCGCGGTGCAGGGGAGTCCTGTTTGTATGAACTGTCGTGCTCTTCGTCCACGATGATCAGACCTAGGTCGTGATGGGGCAGGAAGAGTGACGAGCGTGTTCCGAGTACTATATATCCGTGGGCTGCCGTACGGATGGCCTCCGCTGTGTTTCGACGGCTTGCTGCGCTTTCTCCGGAGTGGAAGACAAGAAGCCTGTCGCCGAAATGTTCAAGAAGTCTGTCCTGCAGCTGGCGGCTGAGGGCAATCTCCGGCACAAGATAGAGCACCCCACGTCCGCATGCCAGTGCTTCCAGAGCCAATTTAATGTATATCTGAGTCTTGCCTGAGCCGGTTATTCCATGCAGAAGCACAGGCTTGCCGGCAGCAAATCCGGCACGTATCTCCTCGTATGCCTTGTTCTGGGCCTGTGAAAGTTCTACGCCTGAAGCATCTGATAGGGTATTTGCATCGTCATTGTCTGACGATGTCTTTACTTCGCTTTTGGCGAATTCTTCGATGGCCTTTAGAGCTGTTTCCAGCTCCTTGCTGATTTTTGAGACTCCATCGAGGTGTCCGGCGTGCGCCTTCGTGCCGGGACGGCTCTTTTCAAGCTGCTCCTTTCTGCGTTCAAGCCTCTCCGTCAGCTTGTCTGCCTTGGCCTTAATGCTTGTGAGCAGACGCTCGCGTCTTTCGCGCGCCCTTGCCAGAGCAGATGCACGGGCCTCTTCCAAAGAAATCTTCATGGCAGGATAAGCCGCCTTGTAGACCTCTCCTATAGAGCAGAGGTAGTACTCAGCAACCTGTCTCCATAACAGAATCTCCTCTGTAAGAATCCTCTCCAGATCCCTCTCGACGCCCAGAATGGGCTTCACCTTGTCAGGGACCACCTCAGACTGTACGTCGACAGCGCTCACGACTGCAACATACTCCTTGTTTGAAAACACCACCCTTACCCTGTCTCCGACATTGACTTCCTCGGAAGCAATGTAGAAGGGCTCCCACTCAAGCTTGAGAGGGATGATCACCTGTATGAAAGTGCGGTTTTCCATTAAAGTTCCTCAATCCTGTTTCCTTGTGCGAACCATTGCCCGATGATATCCACATACTTGTGGTTGTGCATGTCTGTGCCGTACATGGTCACAATGCCCTCGTCAACCAATGCACGTGCCCTGTCGCGTGCGGCAATGCCGTAAAGGCCGGCCAGCGAACCGTAGTTGCACTGTATCACGACTCCTGCATCGACAAACTCAAGAAGCTCCTTGTGCGAAAGGTAAAAATAACGCTCCGGATGTGGCAGAATGGGGGTCAGACCCATCGCAAGAATCCTCCTGAATTCCTCAAGCGGCTTTATGTCCTGCATCTCTTCGCGGTGCGAGATCGGCAGTTCCGTCAGGATAAACCTGTCTTCTATAGGCATGATCCAGTTCTTTTCCAGAACCTCCGGCCAGGTCTCGGGCACAAGCCTGTACTCGGCGGACATAGCCAGGGATATGTCTCCATCCACCGCCTCCTGCAACTGATCAAAGGCGCGCCTTATCGTGTCGGGAGTGTTCCTGTATGCGGCATTGATATGCGGGGTGCATGTGATCTTCTCAAATCCCCACGACTTCATGGCTGAAACAAGCTCCACAGCGTTCTGCAGAGAGGTCGCTCCGTCGTCAAGACATGGCAGTACATGGCTATGATAATCAATCTTCATTGCTAAATCATCTTAAGTAATTCTTCATATACAAGATGTACCGGAAGACCCATGATCGTGAAGTATGATCCCTCAATCTTTCCTATGCCTGCATAACCGATCCATTCCTGGATACCGTACGCGCCGGCCTTGTCAAATGGCTTGTAGTTGTCTATGTAATATTCTATCTCGTTGTCTGTCAGTTCTTTGAAATAGACAATTGCAGTATCGCTTAAAGTCTGGCAGCCGGAGCAGTCGCGCAGTGTTACGGCTGTAATAACCTTGTGCTCGCGGCCGGACAAGCAGCGAAGCATGTCAAAAGCCTCCTCGCCTGAATGCGGCTTGCCCATGACTCTGTCGCCGCACATGACCAATGTGTCGGATGTGATGAGGATCTCGTCGTCAGACAGGGGGCGATGGAAGCCGTATGACTTGCCTTCAGACAGTACTTCAGGTATCTTTTCGATAGGAGTCGAAGGATCGTACGTCTCTTCGAAGCTGTTGCGTGTGTCGACTTCAAATTCTATGTCCAGGCCAGCAAGCAGCTCCTTGCGACGAGGGGAGTTGCTGCCAAGAATTATCTTTTTACCGCGTATATCCATTTATAGCAAAATTTTCGGATGCTAAGGTACACATAATTTTGCATAGGCGCGAAAATAATCTTAAATTTGCTTGGATATATAGGGCAAAGCCCTACAGTGGATAACGATATGGCGTTTTTGGAAGAATATACATTGCTGGATGAGATCGGACAGGGCGGATTTGCTACTGTCTATAAGGTGCGTCACAATGAATTGGGCTACATCAGAGCCCTTCGTGTGATGAATGCAGTCATTGCGCGCGGCACCGAGGACAAGACCTATAAGCGCTTCATCGATGAGTGCCGTCTTCTTATGCGCATCGGTAACGGAAACCACCCGAACATCATCCACATCTGCAGAACCCTGCTGAAGGAGCAGAGGGCGGCTGTGGAGATGGATTTTGTAGATGGATATCCGTTGTCTAAATATGTCTCAAGGTGCGGAGGGTTCGTTCCTGTTGACGAAGTGATGACACTTTTGGAGCAGATGAGCAGCGCCTTGGCATATTGTCATGAGGATATTTACCGCTTCTGCATGGACCGTGTGGAGGATGACCTTCAGGACGATCCGGAGGATGGCTCTAAGGTTCTGATAGACGATCAGACCCGCGAACGCCTGATCCAGAAATATCGTGTAATCCATAACGACATACACTCCGACAACATCATCAGAAGGGAAGACGGAAACTATATCCTGCTGGATTTCGGTCTCGCTATTCAGGGCGAGAATGTCGTGCGAAGCAGCAGGCGCTCTGATGGTGCGCCGGAGTTCAAGGCTCCTGAAAAATGGGATGGTGACACTGAACTTACAACACAGTCGGATATCTATGGCTTGGGCGTGGTTCTATATGAATGCCTTGCCGGACGTGTTCCGTTCCCGCTTTCTTCTGATGAGGCCGGGTCGGTAAGGGCTCTTTATCTTCTTGGAGAATCACACAAGTCCCAGATTCCTGATTCGATATATGAGCTGAGAAAAGCAGCATTCGAAAAGGCAAACCCAGGCCAGACCTATGACGCTCCTGACTATCCTCAGTGGCTCGAGGAGGTGATCATGAAGTGTCTTGAGAAAAAGCCTCAGGACCGCTTCCTTAACGGTAAGGAACTCTATGCATATATCAAGGAGAAAAAGGCCGAGGAGAAGGCAAAGGCTTCTGTCCCGGTTCAGGAACCTGTTCAGGAACCGGTCGTGGAACCTATCGTAGAGCCGACCGAAGAACATTCCTTTGGACCAATTGCAGAGACAGTTCCGGAGCCGGTTCCTGCTGCACCAGTAAAAGTGGTGTCATCCAAGGGACTCAAGGCCTGGAGGGCAGCTGCCGTATTGTCTGCATTGATGGCAGTCGGTATGGCAGTCTTTGGATATTACAAACTGTATGTGGCAGAGCCGGGAAATAAGCCGGCCGCAGAAGAGTGCGAGGATATCATTCGCCCGCTTGATGCAGATCACCCGGCGATGGTCTATCTGGAAGGTAACGCGACACTTTCACGCTCCGAGATGGAAGATATTCCAGAGCTTCGTGGCCTTTGGGATGCCATCAATACTTATGACTATGAAAAGTATACATCATATTTCACGCTCCTTCAGAACTCAAACAGCTACATGACTGTTTTGATGAGACTCAGGGATAAGAAGGAATCGCTGGAATACCTGAACGAGAAAGGAGAGACATTTGCTAGCGAGGGGCAGGATGAGATCCCGATGATTTCATATCTGTTCAGATTACTTAGATATTAACCAGACATAACTATGACAAACACAAACGAACAAAAGATTCTTGACATTCTGAAGGCTCAGAAAGAGTACTTCAGGACAGGGGAAACATTGGAGGTTTCCTTCAGAAAAAAGATGCTTGGAAAATTTCTCCAGGCTATGGAAAAGTGGGAACAGAAGCTTGCTGATGCACTTTGGACAGACCTTCACAAATCCTACGAGGAGGCATATCTGACAGAAATCAGCATTGTAAAGGGTGAGATAGCAAACCATAAGAAGCATGTGTGCAAGTGGGCCCGCCGCAGAAAGAAGAGCTCTCCTCTGAAGCTTTTTCCTTCGAGGAGCTATGTTGTGAAGGAACCGCTTGGTACGGCTCTCATCGTATCTCCATGGAACTATCCTGTACAACTTCTGCTGAATCCGCTTGTTGGAGCGATATCATCGGGATGTACTGCGGTTCTGAAGCCGTCTCCATACGTACCGACAGTTTCAAAGGTCATCGAAGAGATGATTCAGGATACGTTTGAGGAGAAGTACATCGCTGTGGTTCAGGGAAACAGGGAAGTAAATGCCATTCTGTTCGAGCAGCGTTGGGATGTGATATTCTTCACAGGTAGCCCTGTATTGGCAAAGACTGTGATGGCTTCGGCAGCGAAACATCTGACTCCGGTTGTGCTGGAGCTTGGTGGCAAGAGCCCATGTATCATTGATAAGACCGCCGATATCAAGCGTACGGCAAAGAGAATCGCATGGGGAAAGACCCTGAACAGCGGTCAGACATGCATTGCGCCTGACTATATCCTCATCCACAAGGATGTGAAGGATGCATTCGTGAAGGCATTTGCCGCCGAGGTGAAGAATCTCCATGGTGAGGATGTTTCGAAGGACAAGCATTATGTGAGAATGGTGAATGACCGCGCATTCGAGCGAGTGACAGGTTATTTCAAGGATGGAAAGATCATCTATGGAGGAGGCTCGGACGCAGCAACAAGATACATAGAGCCTACTCTCATTGAAGATGTGCCGCTTGATTCGCCGCTCATGACCGAAGAAATATTCGGACCTGTCTTTCCGATCATTGAGATGGATGATACCGGTAAGGGATTCCGCGAAAAGGTAATAGACTTTGTCACTGAGCGTGAAAAGCCTCTTGCTTTCTATTATTTCGGCAAGGAATCAGACGGATGGGAGATGGTTCGCCGTACTTCTTCAGGAGGAGGATGCATCAATGATGTGATCATGCATATCGCCAACGAGAACGTTCCGTTCGGCGGAGTAGGAAACTCTGGTATGGGACGCTATCACGATCGAGACAGTTTCGAAGCCTTTAGTCACACGCGTTCTATCGTAGCAACTGGCACATGGCTTGATCTTCCTTTCCGCTATATGCCTTACAAGATGTTCTCTTTGGTGAAGAAGCTATTGTAAATTTTGTTATATTTGAAGATTAAACACAATTGATATGGGAACGGTTTTATTGAAAAACATTGCAGTAGAGGAAGTCGTCTCTAATATCCTGATCGATGGCAACCATATCGCCAAGGTCGTTCCTGCTGATGTCGAAATAGAGGTGCCGCAGGGCGCTGAGGTCGTGGATTGTACAGGTAAGGCTGCGTTCCCCGGCTTTATCAACATGCATACTCACGCGGGTATGGCCCTGATGAAGGGAATAGGTGAGGACATCGCTTTCCATGAATGGCTGGACAAGATCTGGCAGGCGGAAGAGCATCTGGATGAAGAATATGTCTACCATGCAACAAAGGCTGCCTGTCTTGAGATGATCAAGACCGGCACGACGTCTTTCAATGACCAGTATTGGAATATGCCGATGGCTTACAAGGCAGCGATGGAACTTGGACTCAGACCAGCCTTGTCATACGTCGTTCTGGATAAGAATGATTCGGAGGAGTCTGAGCGTCAGAAGGCCCAGTGTCTCCAGATGTACGAGATGTCCAGGGAATGGGATTCCAAGGCGCAGTTCCTGATTTCGATACATGCCATATATTCTGTAAGGGAGTCCATGATACTCTGGGCAGTGGATTTCGCAAGAGAGCGCGGCCTGAAGATACATATCCATATTTCCGAGACAAGGAAGGAGGTAGAAGACTGCATGAAGGAGCACGGAATGTCTCCTGTGGAATATCTTGACAGCCTCGGAGTTCTTGGACCGGATGTCATTGCCGCCCATACATTGTGGCTCTCAGATAACGATGTAAGGATCCTTGGTGAGAGGGGAGTGACATGCGTTCATAACATCAATTCAAACCTCAAGCTCGCTTCCGGATACCGTTTCCGTTACAATGAACTTAAAGCTGCCGGAGCGAATGTGTGTCTGGGCACGGACGGCTGCGGATCGTCGAACAATCTCGATCTGCTTGAAGCCATGAAGACATCAGCGATCGTTCAGAAGGCATGGCGTGATGACCCGTCTGCAATGCCGCTCGACGAACTGGCTGCAATGGTGTCGACAAATGCTGCCAAGGCATTGGGCATCAATGCAGGACAGATCAAGGAAGGAATGCTTGCAGACATTCTGATTATAGATATTGACAATTACCAGTTCCTTTCTCCGGCAGGATTCCTGGCGAACCTGGTTTATTCGGCTCACTCAGACTGCGTTGACTCTGTCATCTGTGACGGAAAGTTCATCATGCGCGGCAGAGTTGTCGAAGGAGAAAAGGAGATTATCGCTAACGCCAGAAAACAAATGTACAGAGTATGGATCCAAGAGTAGAAAAGATCATGACTGCTGCAGATTATATTGCAGCGAAACTTGATGGTAAGAAGCCTTTTGCAGGTATCGTTCTGGGCAGTGGCCTTGGAAAGCTTGCAGAGAAGATCGAGAATAAGATAGTTATCCCATATAAGGAGATCCCTGGATTTCCTGTTTCGACAGCAGTGGGACACAAGGGAAACTTCATTGCAGGTGAGCTCGGCGGAAAGTTCGTTGTAGCCATGCAGGGACGCTTCCACTACTATGAGGGCTACCCGATGGAGCTCGTGACCCTTCCTATCAGGGTTATGAAGGTTCTTGGAATACAGTACCTCTTCGTTTCAAATGCTGCAGGTGGCGTTAACTTCGACTTCAAGGTGGGCGACCTGATGGTCATCACAGACCACATCAACCATCTTCCGAATCCGCTCGTAGGCCCTAATATGGAGGAGTTTGGCCCTCGTTTCCCAGATATGACACGTCCATACGATAAAGATCTCCGCAGAAGGGCATTTGAACTTGCAGCAAGACACTGCATCGAACTCAAGAGCGGCGTATATTTCGCAGGTACAGGTCCGTCTTACGAGACACCGGCAGAATACAAGTATTTCCGCCTTATCGGTGCAGACGCTGTCGGAATGTCTACTATTCCGGAGGTAATCGTGGCACGTCACTCGGATATCCCTGTCTTCGGTATGTCTGTCATCACAAACGAAGCGCATGACGACTACGCAGAGGACTATGTAAACGACGGAGACGATGTCGTTCAGGCAGCTGATGCCGCGGCAGACAAGATGACACTCCTTTTCTCAGAAATCATTAGATCGCTGTAATGAGAATATTTAGAAATATCATGGTTGCAGTATTATGTGCTGCAACCATTTCATGTACAGACCTCAAGCCTCTTGAGGATGATATAGCTGACCTCAAGGATCAGCTGGCGCAGCTACGCGGCCAATGTGAGTCGATGAACGAATCCCTTGACGCCCTTTCTGTGGTTGTGGATGCTCTGGCGCAGAGTGACTTTGTTACGAGCGTGCAGGATATCTCAAATGATAAGGAGCAGGGATATGTGATAACTTTTGTCCATAGCCCTACGATCACAATCAGGATACCTGTGCAAAATCAGACTGACAATAACGGAACTCATGCCAAGGCTCCTGTCATTTCTGTAAAGATGGGTGAAGACGGCGTCTATTACTGGGCATCAGACGGAGAGTATGTGCTCGATCAGGATGGCAACCGCGTACCTGTAGGAACAGACGGAATGACTCCTCAGCTGAAGATCGAAGGAGGCAAGTGGTATGTTTCGTATGACCAGGGAGCGACTTGGGAATACCTGGCGGAAGTACCGGTACAGGGCACTGACGGATATGTTTTCAGTGCGGTCGATATGTCAGATCCTTCCAAGGTGACTCTGACTCTTGCTGACGGCCAGAAGATAACTCTGCCGGTGGCGGTTGATGGCCTGCTGTCGATAAGCACAGACTCGAATGCGTCTCACGTAAGCGGTGATGTAGTATCGGTCAGCTATTCCGCATTGAAGAAAGTTTCGGTGATTGTCGATGATGCAGATGTGCAGCATTCCGAGATCATTGTTTCAGATGATAAGAATGGCGAGATCCGTATTCAGACCCGCCCTGATGAGGCCCTGATAAAGCAGCGTGCATTCTTGATCTTCAGCATTGAGGGCTATCCTCAGCAGGACTGGAGGTTACTTAGTTTTGACTCTGCCGGAAAGGCGATACTCTCTGATATCAAGTAATGATGAAATACTTTTTCAAAGTTATATCCGTGCTTCTTGCATGTGTGCTTTGCTCATGTACGGATCTGTCGCGCCTGGAATCAGAAGTGACAGATGTTCGCCAGGAGATAGAGCAGCTGACTCAAGAGTGCGAGGCGATAAACTCCCGTATTGAATCTCTGCAGCAGCTTGTGCAGCAGATCCAGGCAAGGGAAAGCATAACAGGGGTAACGGAGATCAAGGATGTTTATGGTCAGGTCATCGGTTATACTGTCACTTTCAAGAATGCCGAGACGATAACCTTTTATCTGCCGGTCATTACTGATGCTCCAGCAGAAGTTCCTGTCATATCGGTCGTTGAGGAAGAAGATGGGGTGTGGTGGCTCGTCAACGGTGATTATATTCTTGATTCACAGGGAAATAAGGTGCCGGTAGGACTAGAGGGCACTACTCCTGAACTTATGGTGGATGAAGGTCGTTGGTATATCTCTCTGGATTGTGGAAAGACATGGCAGGAGGTTTCTGTCGTCACAGGTCAGGATGGCATTGGTACAGGCGTGCAGTCTGTTATAGATGGTAAGGATGAAGTGACTTTTGTGCTGACTGACGGCACTGTTCTATGTGTTCCAAAATCTCAGACTGCCACTTTGGATATTTCATATAATAGTAAGGTGGTTTCCGGCGCGACAGTCAGCATATATTACAAATTCTCCAGCTCCACTGGTGTCGCCAATGTAACTGCATTCGCTAATAAGAATGTTGGCAACGTGTCGGTTAACCATAGACCTCAGTACTCGGACGGTTATATCTATGTTGACATCAGTCCAGACACTGACGTGGCTTTGCAGAAGGTTTATGTATATCTGGATTATGGCGAGGGAACGCTTGTGAGGACACTGGAGTTTTCGGAACATGGATACTTTGATATAGATCCTGTTGCGGCAGTTCCTGCTGTCGGTGGCGAGATTTCATTGAATCTCAGCAACAGCGGATATCCATACGTGTATTCTGAAATTGTTCAAGGAGGAGACTGGCTGTCTCAGCAGGGAAATGTATATACTGCAAGTGCAAATGCAGGGTCAAAGGCTCGTGTAGGCGCAGTAAAGTTTGAACCACGCACATCTGCCATGGCCCAGGCGAACTTTACCAAGACAGTCTATATCGTGCAGCTTGGAACCGGTTCTTTCCCTTGCTATGAGGAGTATGCAGGCCTCTGGAAGTTAAACGGTTCCGATAAGATCATTGAGGTTCGCCTGGATTATACCAGAAGCAGAGGGTATAAGGTGACCGGCCTGGAAGGTGCTGCGATGGCGGCTGAGTATAATCAGTCATCAGGAGCTATGGAAATATCATCCCGTTCATATACCTTCAAGCTTTCCTCTGACAAGAACAGCATGACTTCCAACTATTCGAGCGCTGCATTCCAACGTCAGGGATTGGCTTCATATTTTGAGGACGGAGAAATCTTAAAGCTCAATACAGCCGCTTCCGGCTATACTCCGCTCAATCTTGTGATTCTCGGCGACGGTTATCAGGAGAAGGATCTTCGTCATGGCGGAAAGTTCGAAAGGTCGGCAAGATCAGCCATGGATGCGTTCTTCAGTGTCGAGCCTCTCAAGAGCTTCAAGGACAGATTTGATGTGTATATGGTCGCGTATAAGTCTCAGGATGAGGGAGTTGATATCGAGAGCCAGGGGCTTAGGGTGAATACGTATTTTGATACTTACTGGAATGGAAATTCCACAGCTATGTGGGTGTATGATTCCGGACGCGACAAGGTTATTGATGTTGTGAAAAACAGGCTGGGACTCTCGTCGGATTCCAAATACTACAGGACCGTTGTGCTTGTGCTTGTAAATACCGACGTCGTCGCAGGTTCATGCGGATATCCATACAGGGAACGCTATTCAAATACAAGCACTTTGGGCGAGCCTTATGCGTCATTTGCGATTGCCGTGCTGCCGGCCAACAATTCAATGGGAACACGCGGGTTGGTAAGACATGAACTTGGTGGACATGCGTTCGGACGCCTTGGCGATGAGTATGAGTCAAAGTCGTACGGAAGCGACCTTGAGGACTGGCATTCGAAAGGCTTCTATAGAAACATCACCACCAACAAGAATTCCTGGAACTGGGACAGTTTCATCGGAAGATCCGGTTATGAGGATGTGACTTATTTCTGGAGAAACAACTATTGGTGTGCTTCGCAGGGTGGCATCATGTATAACAACAATGGTGAATTCAATGCCCCTTCGCGTCAGATAATCTACGAAAGAATCATCCGTCAGTCAGAAGGGGCCGGAGCGTACAGTTTCGATAAGTTTCTGGAGTACGACAAGCGTAATCTGTAGTATAAGCCCAGCAACGGGCTGAGTTGAAAAGAACCCCTTTACGTCCCTTCGGGACTTCATTCCCCCTGCGGCCAGGGGGGTAGCACGCTTTTCAACGTCAGCCCGTTGCTGGGTTTATAATAGGTCGTATTATACGTTGTCCTGGAAGAGGACGCTGCAGGCGTCGGACGGCATGTTCCAGGCTCCGCGAGGGGAGAGTGATACTGAACCGACTGCAGGACCGTCAGGGAGGCATGAACGCTTGAACTGCTGGTTGAAGAAACGGCGCATGAATGTCTTGAGCCACTTCTTGATGGTTTCGTCCGAGTATGTGCCTTCAAACGCCTTCCGGGCAAGGAAGAATATCTTCTCAGGTGCAAATCCGTTCCTCACAAAGTTGTAGATAAAGAAGTCGTGGAGTTCGTAAGGTCCTACGAGGTCTTCTGTTACCTGCTGGATCTCGCCTTTGTCGTTTGCAGGCAGAAGCTCTGGGCTGATAGGAGTATCCACGATGTCCATGAGTATGCTCTTCTCTTTTTCAAACCTGTTTTCTGCTGCCCATTTTACAAGACTGCGCACCAAGGTCTTAGGGATTCCAGCATTTACGCCGTACATTGACATGTGGTCTCCGTTGTATGTTGCCCATCCAAGTGCCAGTTCCGAGAGGTCTCCTGTGCCGATCACAAGTCCCCATGTCTGGTTTGATATGTCCATGAGGATCTGAGTCCTTTCGCGTGCCTGGGAGTTCTCGTAAACGACGTCGTGGTTTGCAGGGTCGTGTCCGATGTCCTTGAAATGCTGCTCGCATGCGGCTTTCACGCTCACTTCTCTTGATGTGATGCCAAGGGCGTCCATGAGGTCTGTGGCGTTGTTCTTGGTGCGGCTTGTTGTGCCGAAGCCTGGCATGGTCACTCCGATGATTCTGTCTCTGCTCCAGCCCAATTTGTCAAATGCCAATGCCGTAACCAGAAGGGCGAGCGTGCTGTCCAGACCGCCTGAGATGCCGATCACAGCTGTCTTGCACTGAAGGTGGTTCAGTCTTGTCGCAAGTCCTGCGACCTGGATTTCAAGAATTTCCTTACACCTCTCGTCCATCTCTGCTTCTGGTGCAAACGGATGCGGCTCGATGGGTCTGTGTAGCTTTGCATTGAAGTCGGTAGGATAGCCTGCGCCAGCCTCAATTATGGAGAAGTCTCCAGACATGTTGCTGCTGTGTGCATCAGCTCTTCTGAGATTTTCGATCTTCTCGATGTCCACATCAGCGATTATCATTGACGAGTTCGTCATGAAGCGCTCGTTTTCGGCCAGACATTCTCCTGTTTCCCAGATACTTGCGGCACCGGCGTGTACGAAATCTGTCGTCGACTCGCCAAATCCCGCACCGACATGTATATAGGCACAAATGTTCCTGAGGGTTTCGCTCTCAAGGATGAGTCTGCGGCGTCTGTTGGTCATGATAAGCTCGTTTTCCGCAGAAGGGCACAATACGATATGTGCTCCTGCTTCCGCACAGAAGGCGAAGACTGCTTCTTCGATGGCGAATGCCAGATCAGAACCCATGAGACATTCCTGTCCGGCATACTTCAACGTGCCGATAGACATTGCCTCTTGTGGGACTATGCCTTTGATCTCGCCGTCGGCGATAACTATGTTACATGCAGTTACCTGCCCGTTATATCCGACAGGGGCTCCCACTACAATTGTAGTCGATTTGCCTTTTGTGTGTTCTACGATTGCCTTTACGCCATCCTCTGCGCCTTTCAAAAGGAGAGACTGACGGAAGAGGTCTCCGCATGTTGAACCTGTCAAGGAGAGTTCTGGAAACACAACAAGCGAAACCTCCTTGTCAAAGGCTTCGCTTGCGAGTCTGCAGATTTCCTCCGTATTGAATCTTGTGTCGGCGACCTTCACAGTAGGAACGGCCGCTGCAACACGGATGAAACCGTAATTATTCATGTTTGATGATTAAAGTTCTTCAAAATTTACGTCGGTGAACTTGTCGCCGTCCTTAAGACAATTTGTCTTGATGTAGTTGATCACTTCCTCAAGTCCTTCGGTGAACTTTTCGAAATCTTCCTTGTAAAGGAAAATCTTGTGTTTGTCATAAGCGAAATGACCGTTGCTGTCCATCCTGCGCTTGCTTTCTGTGATCGTCAGATAATAATCCTTGCCCTTTGTGGCCTTGACGTCAAAGAAGTATGTACGCTTTCCTGCCCTTACCGGTTTTGAGAAAACATCTTCACCTGAGCGCTCCTGAGCATTTGCTCCATCAAATTCCTCACTATACATAGCTTATCTTTTTTAGTAAATCTCTACAAAGTTAGGGATTTTTCTGAAAATCGGTGTATATTTGCATAAATTTTATAGGATATACTATGCTTAACAGAAGAATTTTGAGAATCAAGGCCTTCAAGGTGCTTTATGGCAGTGTTCTTTCAGATGAAAAGTCGCTTGCACAGGCACAGTCGCAGCTGGAACAGTCATGCGAAGCTGCAAGGGACCTTTACATCTATATGCTTTCCATCATTTCTCCGTTGACCAACATCGCTCGTGAGAGGATCGAGGCCGCTCAGAAGAAGTACAATCAGACTGAGGAGGAGAAGAATCCGAACATGAAGTTTGCGGAAAACGCTCTCGCCAAGCTCATTGACGCAGATGTGGATTTCCAGAAGCTTCTTGCAAAGAAGAAGTTTTCATGGGCGCAGTATGATCTCCTTTTGAAGAAGGTAATGACCTCAGTTGCTTCAAAGGAGTATTATGCTGAGTATATGGCGTCTCCAAAGTGCTCTCTCAAGGAAGACTGCAAACTCTTTACAAAGATTTTTGAAGAGGAGTTCGTTGACAGCGAGGAACTTGAGATGATTCTTGAGGAGAAGTCCCTCCATTGGAATGATGACCTTGCTTATGCCTTGACATGGTGCTGCCGTACATTGAAGTCATTTGCTGACGGTGAGGCATGGAAGATGCCGGCACTTTATCAGAGCGAGATGATGAAGGGTAGCGAAGTCGAAAGTGACAAGCTTTTCGTGACAAGACTTCTCCAGCATTCTTTTGCCGGTTATGAGAAATATTCGAATATGGTGGCTGAGTCTGTTGAAGGCTGGGAGAAGGAACGCCTCTTCTCAACAGATGTGATCCTTATAGCAATGGGTCTTGCAGAAGCAGTCAATTTCCCTACAATTCCGGTAAAGGTAACCATCAACGAGTATGTGGAGCTTTCAAAGTTCTATGGCACGCCAAAGAGCCGTGCATTCGTAAACGGTCTTCTTGACAGACTCATACAGAAGCTTGTCAATGACGGTCAGATCGTCAAGGAAGGAAAAGGATTATTATAAACGAATTAAAAAATACAGAAAATGAAAACATTTACACTTATGCAGACTACCGGTGAGGTTGTGGAGAATGCACCGGTAACAACATCAGAGGTAGCAGCAGAGACTACAACAACTCAGCAGGATCCTGCAAGCGCAACAGAGACTGAGCAGGTTCAGCAGCAGGGCAGCCCATGGACAATGTGGATTATGCTTGCTCTCATCTTCGGAGTTATGTATTTCTTCATGATCCGTCCTCAGAAGAAGCAGCAGAAGGAACTTCAGAAGTTCCGTGACTCACTTCAGAAGGGTGACAAGGTCGTTACAATCGGCGGTATCTACGGAACTGTAGTTGAAGTTAAGGATGCTACTGTCCTCGTTGAAGTTGACAATGGCGTAAAGGTACGCTTCAGCAAGCAGGCTCTCGTTAAGGATTTCACTGATCCTCAGCAGTAGGATCTGATCCTCGAAAATGAGAGATTTTATAAACAGAATCTATAAGTTGCTGAATCTCAGTGGAAGAGACTGGGTGGTGTTTGTACTCGCTCTTCTGCTGGCATTCAGCACTTGGGTTATACATAAGCTCTCATTGGAATATAGCGTGTTTCTGACTGTTGAAGTCGTTGCTGAAAGCAACATCGAAGGACGTTCCAACAGGTCGTCAGGAGCAACTGAAATCATGGCCAGATGCCGTACGACAGGATGGCGCATTCTGTATGCTCAGATGAAGCGTGGGGAGATTGTAAATATAAAATTCCCAGCAACGGTGTTTCAGCATGAAGATGATGAGAGATACTTCGTCACATCTGAAAAGCTTCACGAATATGTAGACCAGATATTCGGCAGCAGTGTGTCACTGGAGTATTTCGTTACTGATAAAATATATTTCAAGTTCCCTCAGGAGATTTTCAAGAGAGTGCCGGTAAAGCCGGTGACCTCTCTGGCATTTGAGGACCAGTTCATTGCTTCCTCTCAGTTGGTGATAACTCCAGATACTGTTACTGTTTATGGAGACAAACTGCATCTTGATGCCCTTGAGTATGTGACTACAGCTACAATATCCCATTCTTCGATCAACAAGGACTTCAGTGGTATGGTTTCTCTGACTCCGATCAATGGAATGAGATTCTCTGTAGATGAAGTGCACTATGAAATGGACGTTGTACGCTATCTTGAAGTTATCAGAAAGAATGTTCCTGTACTTGTCGTGAATACCCCTTCTGGAGTAGAATGTGCAGCTGAGCCAGCATCAGTAGATGTTCTGCTGGATGTGGAGTTTCCCCTTAAGGACGACCCGAAGAAGGATATGGTGGTTACAGCCGACTATAATGAACTGAAGACGTCTCTGTCAGGTAAAGTCTCACTCAAGCCGTCCAGCATGCCCCTTGGGGTCGTACGATATGAGATTAATCCTGTAGCGGTACGTATAAGGGAGATCGTCGAGTGATGGTCATTGTCATTACAGGAGGCATAGGCAGCGGGAAGTCTGAGGTCTGCCGGATATTGAAGAATATGGGTTTCTGCGCCCAATATAATGCAGATGCGCGGGCAAAGGCGCTGTACGAAGAACATCCTTCTTTGCTCGCAGATATTGAAAGTGCGCTGGGATGTAGTTTAAGAGATGAGGACGGTCGGTTTGTTCCGGCTAGACTTGCAGCCAGGATATTCAATGAACCGAATTCTCTGGAACTGGTCGAGGCTCATCTGTTTCCTGTGATGATGGATGATTTTGCATCCTTTGCTGGAGAATGTGGGGAGAGAGTAGTGGTCTTCGAGTCGGCCACTGTGTTGGAAAAACCTCAGTTTGAGGGCTTCGGTGATAAGATAGTTCTTGTCGATGCCCCGTTTGAGACAAGGCTCGAAAGGGCATGCAGACGTGACGGAGCAGATCCTGAAAAAGTGCTTGCCCGCATGCAGAACCAGAAGCTTATGAACGAATTGTCGGCTGGCGGAGAGGATCCACGCATAGATTGCCGCATCGTCAACGACTGTTCGATGGAAGAACTGGTATGCCGAACCAAAATTGCAATTAACAGTTTAATATCATAAGAAATGAAGACAGATCTTACTAAAGTATTGGCAGTTTCAGGCCAGAGCGGCTTGTACCTTTATATCTTATCGACCCGCACAGGCGCTGTAGTCGAGGCTCTTGCAGACAAGAAGAGAAGTGCGGTAAGCGCTACAAGCAAGATTACTTCTCTTGCTGATATCTCAATCTATACTGATGATGAGGAGGTTAAGCTCCAGCAGGTGTTCCTCAATATGAAGGAGGTTCTCGGAGATGCAGATGCACCGTCTGCTAAGTCAAAGCCAGAGGAGCTCAAGGCGCTTTTCGAGAAGGCTCTTCCTGACTACGACCGCGACCGTTTCTATGTATCTCACATGAAGAAGGTTGTCGAGTGGTACAACGCTCTTAAGAATTACGCTTCTCTCGACTTCGTCAATCCAGAGGACGAGGCTGCAGAGGCTGAGCAGGAGTAATTCATGTTAAAGAAATTACAGACCGTCACCTTGGGCTGTTCCAAGAACAAGGTTGACACAGAGCATATCCTTTCCCAGGTAGATGATCTTTATGAGATCATTCCCGAGGGAGAGGATATTCCCGTTGATGTACTCCTCATAAACACATGCGGTTTTATCGGTGATGCCAAGGAGGAATCAATCCAGGCTGTCCTCGAAGGTGTTGATAGAAAAATGCGCGGTGAAGTCGGAAAGGTTATTGTATTCGGTTGTCTTTCACAGCGTTATGCTTCTGAGATGCCTGAGCTTATCCCTGAGGTGGATGCTTGGTTCGGTGCCCGTGAGTTTGATCCTGTGATCCGTGAGCTGGGTGCTGAGCCTTCTGATGAGAAAAGGGCTGAACGCTACTTGACCACGCCGTCTCATTATGCCTATCTGAAGATTTCAGAAGGCTGTGACCGTCGATGCTCGTACTGTGCCATCCCATTCATCCGAGGCGCACATAAGTCTGTGCCGATGGAAGATCTTGTTGCTGAGGCCAGGAGCCTGGCTGCCCAGGGAGTTCGTGAACTGATAATCATTGCACAGGATACGACGTACTATGGCCTTGATCTATACAAGCGCCGTGCACTGGCCGAACTTCTTCAGAAACTTTCCGAGGTTGAAGGAATCGAATGGATGAGGATTCATTACTCATATCCTGCTGCTTTCCCTGAGGATGTGCTCGACCAGATGGCGAACAATCCGAAGGTGTGCCGCTACATGGACATCCCGCTTCAGCATATCTCTGATAAGGTCCTGGACAACATGCATCGTCATGTTACCGGAGCCTGGACACGAGAACTGATCAATAAAATGCGCGAGAAGGTTCCGGGAGTTGTGTTGAGAACGACCATGATTGTAGGCCATCCGGGAGAGGGTAAGCGTGATTTCAACGAACTGCTTGAGTTTGCGAAGGAAGCTCGTTTCGAGCGTCTCGGTGCGTTCAAGTATTCAGAAGAGGAAGGTACATACGGTGCTGAAAACTTCAAGGACAGCATCTCGAATCGTGTGAAGCAGGAACGTCTGGATGAGCTGATGACTCTTCAGAGCGAGATTTCGCTTTCATTCAATCAGTCGAGAGTCGGTTCCGAGATAGATGTTATCGTGGATGACTTCGTTGATGGAGTGTATGTATGTCGAAGCGAGTTTGAAAGCCCTGAGGTTGATGGTGAAATACTTGTAAGACATGATTCGGCAGTGATGGGTGATGTCGATCCGTACTCACTTGTCGGTGAATTCATCAAGGTCCGCGTGATCGGAGCAGATGAATATGACCTTATTGCAGAACCTATAGAGATTTAATATGATGAAAAAGACACTTATCCTTTTCTCTGTGCTGATGATGCTTCTTGCGTCATGTGGCCCGAGCAAGCATGTCATGCATGTGGATATGAGATATCCTTCGAAGGCTGGAATCGATCTTGGTGGAAAGATCCCTTCTGTGGTCTACATTGAGACCTCGGATGCAATTGTCACAACCTTCACTGCAGGTATGGCGGCATCCTTTGCAGCATCTCTTGAGAGGGACCTTGGTATGGAAGAGGGTAGTGTCGGCGTGTACAGGATGCCTCAGTCGCAGGATATTGACTGTACAGACAAGTCTACGCTTCTTGATCTTTTGATTGATACGGATGCTGACGTTGTTTTCCTGTTTGACGAGACAAAACTAGGAGATTATGAGGCTTCTGCAACGGCGGTGCTGGTTCCTTTTACGATGAATCTGTATTGCTTTGACGGCATGGATAAGTCAGAAGAGGTCAAGTACTTTACAGGCAGCAGCAGAGCCTACCTGGACGGTTCTGATGCTGGTATAACAGTGGCTCAGTCATTTAAGACACAGTGGAAGACAGAGCCATATTCGCTTGCATACTATGACAATGAGAAATGGTATCTTGCTTTAGACAAGGCGGAAGCCTATGACTGGAAGGGGGCAATGGACCAGTGGTTCAAGCTTCTTGATTCATACGACCTGATGAAGCGTGCGTGTGCTGAATACAATATTGCCGTTGCCTGCTATATGCTCGGTGATTACGCTCTTGCCGAGCAGTGGCTTGACAGGAGTGATGCTGACAACAAGCTTCCTAATATGTCTGACTCGCTGCGTAAGAGAATAGACGCTCGCAAATAATTTTCATCGAAATTCAAGTTCAATAATATGGTAAACATCTTTTGTGTCAACACCCAGACGAGCAGGACCTTTCCAGAAGGAACGACTTTGCTTGATATGCTGCCGGAATTCCTTCCCGAGATGTCTGCAAAGCATCCGATAATTGCTGCTAAAGTCAATAACGTCTGTCAGGGACTCAAATACAGGGCTTTCAACAGTCGTCAGGTTGAGTTTATTGACTACACATCGTATGTCGGAAGAAGCGTATATTGCAGTTCTTTGTGCTTTCTTCTGTGCAAGGCTGCACTCGATGTATTTCCTGATTGTAAGATTGTCTTGAGACGTCCAATCTCCAAAGGTTATTTCTGTGCGATTGACAAAAATGACGGAACAGCCCTTGTGCAGGCCGATGTGGAGAAGATCAATGCACGCATGGAGGAGATTGTACGTCAGGATATGCCGTTCCGCCGTCATGAGGTCAGAACAGAGGAAGCAATCGAGATGTTTGCCGCCAAAGGCTATCACGACAAGGTGCGTCTGCTGCAGACTGCAGGTGATGTGTATGTCAATTATTACACATTGGATGGAACTCCGGACTATTATTATGAAGCACTTCTCCCAAGCACAGGATATCTGAAGCTTTGGGGATTGACCCAGTATCGTGACGGTCTGCTGCTGCGCGTTCCGGACAGGCATAAGCCAGAGGATCTTGCGCCTTTTACTGAGCAGAGCAAGACATTTGAGGTATTCAGTGAAAACCTCAAGTGGAACAAGATCATGAAGCTTGACAATGTAGGTGATGTAAACATGGCATGTCAGCGAGGCGAAGCCGGAGATCTGATTAAGATTGCCGAGGCGCTTCAGGAAAAGAAGATCGTTCAGATCGCTGAAGAGATCGAGCGCAGAGTATCTCTCGAAGATCCTGTGAAGATCGTTCTCATAACAGGCCCGTCAAGCAGTGGAAAGTCTACATTCTGCAAGCGTCTGAGCATTCAGCTGAAGGCCTGCGGACTTCATCCGATATCGTTTTCAACCGATGACTATTTTGTTAATCGCCTTGATACTCCGAGACTTCCGGATGGTTCGTTTGATTTCGACAACTTTGATACAGTTGACCATGCATACCTTCAGAGCGACGTGCTGAAGCTCCTGGCAGGGGAGACTGTAGAGGTGCCGGAGTTCAATTTCGTGACAGGTCTGCGTGAATTCAACGGCAAGAGACTCAAGCTGGAGCCGGGAATGGTTCTTCTTATTGAAGGAATCCATGCCCTGAATCCTCGTCTCACCGATCAGGTTCCGGAGGCGTCGAAATACCGCATTTTCATCAATACAATCACAAGTATTTCCCTTGATGACCACAACTGCATCCCTACCAGCGACAATCGTCTGATCCGCCGTATTGTCCGTGACTTCACCAAGGGAGCCTTTTCAGCCCGTGATTCGATCATGAACTGGCCGAATGTACGCCGCAGTGAGGTCAAATGGATATATCCATATCAGGAATGTGCAGATGTACTCTTCAATTCTACCTATATTGTAGAGTTCCCTGTGATCAGAGCTCATGCCGAGAGAATCCTCATGACAGTTCCGAAAAACTGTCCGGAGTATTCGGAAGTGCATCGTCTGATGAAGTTCCTCAGCTATTTCACACCTGTTTCAGATAAGGATGTTCCAGCAACCTCGCTGCTGAGAAGCTTTATCGGAGGCAGCAGTTTGTAAGAAACGAATTAAATTGTGATTTTATAGAAATATATTTTTATATTTGCTTATCAATTCAAGTGTATTGAAACTAACCTTTTAAATTATATTACTTATGGACCTTAACGCATTACTTCCAGACTTCAACGCAATTGGTAAAACTGACTGGTCTAAGCCAGAAGTTAAGTTTGACACTAAAGATGTACCTGGACTTGCTGCTATCGGAGGCGCAGCACTGATGCTTATCTTTGTTTTCCTTCCTTGGTGCAAGGCTACATGGTTAGGACAGACCGGTGATGTTTATCTTGGTATCACTACATGGTATGGTATCCTTGGTTTCATCATGGCGCTTGTTGCAGTTGCCGGATCGCTTTACAAACAGTATTCCTTCACTTTCTGGGCAGCTGTCCTTGGAGTTCTTTTCGGTATCATCGGAATGATTGTAGTTCCGGATACTTCCGCAGAAGAACTTGAGATGGCTAAAATGTTAGGTGTTAAAGTATCTCATGTCGGAGCGATTCTTTATTTTGTTGCTTCTCTTGTTGCAGGTGCTGGTGCATTCCTTAAAGCTACAAAATAGCATTCATCAGATATCAAATAATCGAGGCTGGCATATTTGCCGGCCTTTTTTATGTTGTTTTATCTGAAATTGAGTATATTTGTGAAAAACGTTAACGTGATTATCTTTATGCGTAGATTCATTATTTCTTTCGCTGTCCTCTTGTGTGGCGCACTTACTGTATGTGCCCAGGATTGGGCAAATTTCGGCAGATATGAGTCAGCGAATGCTGAAGTGACTGCCAGGCCTGTGGCTGTGTTCATGGGTGATTCGATTACAGACGGTTGGGCTAGTGCAGACCCTGATTTCTTCGCAGAGAACAATTTTGTAGGCAGAGGTATCTCAGGACAGACAACCTCACATATGCTCGTGAGATTCAGAAGAGATGTAGTTGACCATGCTCCTAAGTATGTGCTCATTCTTGCCGGTACTAATGACATTGCCAAGAATAATGGTGACATAACCCTTGAAAATACTCTCGGTAACATTATCTCGATGTGCGAAATCGCCAAGGCAAATAAGATCATACCGATAATTTGCTCTATTCTGCCGGCAGATCACTTTTACTGGCGTCCTGGTGTTAAACCTGCTGAGGATATTGTCAGACTCAATGAGATGCTCAAAGAATATGCTGATAGTAAGAAGATTCAATATATTGATTACTATTCAGTATTGGCTGACGAGACAGGAGCCCTACCAAAACAGCATGCAGAAGATGGAGTACATCCTAATCTAAGCTGCTATAAGATAATGGAGCAGATTGTTCTTGAATCATTGTAGAATGAAACAGAGACTGCAGGAGTTTTGGCGTGGCAATCGCGTGATGCTTTATAGCTTCATGCTTGTATGGTTGTGTCTTTTTGTCTTTGACTGTATTTATCCAAAGATCCAGACACACATGATGTTGAATGGTTTCCATACACCTGTGCTGGATACTATCTTCAGATATGTGACATGGTTGGGGGAGGAATTTCCTGTGTATGTCGGTGTTGCGTTCCTCGTATGGAATTGGAATTCAGTCTGGAACAGACGTAACGGTCTTTTCATACTCCTCTCGCAAGGTCTGACATGTATAATAACTCAGTTACTTAAGTTTACTTTCGCGCACCCAAGACCGGCAACTTATTTTAAGGAAATGGGAGTTGATCTTCCTGATGTTGTTGAAGGTGTACACCTTCGAACGGCAATGAACTCCTTTCCTTCCGGCCATACTTCTGCCGCTTTTGCATTGTTTATATGCATGGCATTGATTACTCCGCGAAAGTGGGCCCCGTTATGGATAGCAGCAGCATGGGCTGTGGCGTATTCGCGCATTTATCTTTCCCAGCACTTTCTGGAAGATATCCTGCTTGGGTCAGTCATAGGAGTTGTATCTTCGTGTGCTTTATATATACTGATGAATAGTAAATTCAATAAAACTAATTATAAACCAACAAACTAATTTAGTTATGGAAACAAAATTTATCCCTAATTCAGATTCGTTGAAGAAAACAGATTGGAAGAATCCATCATTTGAAAAGAACAATAAGAAGAGTATCTTGCTGTTGCTGCTTTGTGTGGGAATGCTCGCAGTTGTATTCATCCCATGGTTCTGCCTTGGCGTTGATGTGGAGAGCGTCGGTTCTGTAAAGTTGCGTGCCTTCGGATTCCAGACATGGTATGGACTTGTAGCTGGTGTAGTAGCTTTGGTCGCTGCAGTAGGTGTGCTTTATAAGCATTATTCGTTGACTCTTTGTTCTTCTGTTCTGGCGCTTCTTATCAGCTTCTTCGCTTTGTCAGATTATCCATCTTCACGCTTGTCTGTAAATGTAGCTGACAAGTTTGAGGCTCAGCTTCGCGAGGAAAGCCGTCATAACCGAGAGTATTACGATGATTATTACGATGATTATGACTATTACTCAAGCGATGAAGAAAATATCCTTCAGGCCATAAATATGTATGATGATGTAGCTGACATAAAGGTTCCTGGACAGATTGTTGAGATGGTGTCTATTGTTGTTGATCTTGTAGACCAGAAATTTGTTTACGATATTCTCGATGTCTCGGGTGCGGATAGAGAACTCCAGAAAGAGGTTGGCGATGTCAATATTCTGAATCATCGTCTTGGAGCAATCCTTTATCTTGCTTTTGCTGCTCTTGCTGCAATCTTCTCATATATTGCTATTGCAGGATGCTGCTGCGGAAAGAAAGAGTGTGAGCCTCAGCCAGCAGAATAATGATTCGGACATAATGAAAAGAGGTTGGCCTATGCAGGTCAACCTCTTGTTGTTATAGGCAGAACCGTAAGCCGGTTTCTGTTTTAATCTGTCATTTATCTTCTCGATCTACCCCCCGGAAAAGAGCGGGCAGCCCTTTTGCTCAAAGAGCATTCCGGTATACATGATCTTTCTGGTCCTGGTGCCGTCACCGCTGTATGTCGCCATACGACGTCGTGAGCTCTTACCTCGCGGTTTCACCCTTACCCTTGCAGGCGGTTTGTTTTCTGTTACGGCATGCATAAAATTACTCCCATCTGTGCTTTCCACAGCAGGTCGCCCTTTCCAGTCCGGACTTTCCTCTGAGTCGTCGACTCAGCGACAGAAGCGTTCTACCTATATGTCAATGAACTATTTCTTGTAGCCGAGCTTGCGCTCCATCTTGTCATTCTGCGCATTTATCTTTGCGACAGCCTTCTTAAGTCCCGGTGTTATGTCTTCGCAATGTTTGTGGCACTGCATTGACTTAGAGTACATTCGGCCGATGCAGAAATTACTGTGTTCACAGCCGCTGCAGTGTTTCTCATCTGCCTTCATCTTGTTCACGAAGTCCGTGTCCTCAAGTACAGCTCGTCCCATCTGAACCATCGGGAAGCCTTTGTCTATAGCTTCATCGGCGGTTTCGCGTGATATCACTCCTCCGACATACACAAACGGAAAATCAGGCATTGCCGCGCGGAACTTCAACGCGTCTTCCATGAAGAACAGCGGCTTGAATGGAACTGTCGGCGCAACCAGCTTTCCTGCCAGTCCTACTCCCAGCTTCAGCCACCATTGCCTCCATGGGAAGTAGTGTACTATAGGCTTCACCGGGAATTGTCCGCGCATCACGTATTGTGGATGACGACTTACAAACCCTCCTGAGAGTACTATGGCCTCGACTCCAAGGTCGCGCAGTTCCTTTGCGACTTCAATAAGTTCGTCAGTTTCCTGACCTCCCTTGAATCCGTCTCGGGTATTAAGTTTTGCAAAGATAGCAACTTTTCCTTTACCTGCATCAACAGCCTTGCTTACACACATCTTCATGAAGCGCATTCTGTTCTCCAGACTGCCTCCGAACTCGTCTTTTCTGTGGTTTGTATAAGGTGAAAGGAACTGTGATATCAGGTAGCCATGGCCTGCGTGAATCTCAATTGCGTCAAACCCAGCTTCGATAGCTAGCTCGACAGCGTGACCGTATGCATCAGCTACTTCGTTGATCTGCTTGAGGTTCATCTTCTGGACAAACGTAGGGGAGTACAGGTTGAATCCTCTGCTGGCTCCATATGGAATGCATCCGCAGATGCGTCTGTGAGACATGTTTCCGCAGTGACCTAGCTGGATGCTGACTTTTGCGCCTTCTTCATGTATGGCGTCAGTCAACTGCTTTAATTCCGGAACAATTTCTTCGCGCATCCAGAGCTGGTTCTCGAATGATAGTCCGCTGCGGCATACTGCAGCGTATGCTACGGTCGTCATTCCGATTCCGCCACGAGCGACAGCTGTGTGGTAGTCGAACAGCTCTTTTGAAGGACGCTGGCCCGGGCACATCGCCTCGAATGCAGCAGATCTGATTGTCCTGTTCTTCAATTCTAGAGGACCGATCTTGTATGGAGTAAATAAATCGCTCATTACCAGATATATGGAATTATATGCTTTTTATTCAGTTTCTTATACTCGTCGCCAAATTCGGCTTCGTATTTTTCTGTCAGGGATTTTGCTCTTGGACCAAGGTTGGCGAAAGTCCAGATAGCGAAGAGTGCACCGGCAGGTGACCATGTAAGGATTGCATAGCCGATCCATTCCGTCAGCTCTCCGAAGTAGTTGGCCGATGTTACATATTTATAGAAGCCCTTGCGCGGAATGTAATGCTTTGTGTCGCCGGGCTGGCGCAGGTTTCTTATCACGTGGTCTGAGTGCAGATTGATTGCCATACCGGCAATGAAGATGATTGTTCCTATGATGAATTGCGGACTCCAGAGCCATTCTGCCGTGTACATGCCGCCGTTGAGTCCAGGTGCATAAAGCCATTCGCCGATGATGTATGCGTTGAATGTGTTGAATGTCATTCCCATCAGCATTACGGCTATCGGCATCTTGCTTTTCCCTCTCATCATCAGAGGAAAGATGAATGACCTTTGGAAGTAGTGCAGGAGAAAGAGGCCGCCGAGGATGTAAAGTACGTGGTCGGCACATCCGTTTGTCGCACCGCCGTCGGCAGCGAACCTAAGGGTATAGTACAGCATGAAACCGAATGAGGGAGCCTCCATCAGCACCCAGGCGGTCTTGTTGCTGATCTTCGGCCCCCAGTTGGACGATGACAGGTAGCCATATCCAGCCTTGAAGAAAAATAAGGCAATGAACACGATGACGGCCATTACAGCCATGCACAGCATTATTGTATAGTATGTACTCATTACTTACCCTTGGTCTATCCAAACAAAGATAGGTATATTTTTTTCAAATAGTTTTTTTTAGCTACTTTTGTGCCTGATATAGATAAGTAAAGCGACAATGAGACGAATTTTGCCATATATTTTAGGTGCCCTTTTGCTCTTTTCCTGCGGTAATTCCAACGCAGGAAAGTCGGCTCCTGCGGCCAGGACATCCAAGCCGGAAAAGATCAGAGAGTATAGACTGGAGGTTGTGGCCGAATATCCACATGATGTCACATCATACACGCAAGGCCTTTTCTTTCATGAAGGCGAATTGTACGAGTCTACCGGTCAGTATGGCAGTTCAACATTAAGGAGAGTTGATCTTCAGTCAGGCAAGGCGCTTGGCAGACAGGATTTTGATTCTGATTATTTCCTTGAAGGATCTGTAGTGTTTGGTGATAATATCTATATCCTGACTTGGCAGGAACATGTGGTCTTCGTCTATGACGCCAAGACTCTTGAATATAAATCGTCAAAGAACTATCCTAGGGAGGGATGGGGCATTACCACTGACGGCAAGCAGCTTATCGCCTCGGACGGAACATCGTTCCTTTACTTCATGGACGAGGGCCTTAATGTAAAGAAAAAGCTTCAGGTAAAGGCGGGATCCCGTGCGGTTCCGTGGCTTAATGAGCTGGAATATATATCCGGCAGAATCTGGGCCAATGTATATACTTCAGATGAAATAGCCATAATCAACCCTTCCAGCGGTTATGTTGAAGGTGTGATTGATTGCCGCGGTCTGCTTCCTAAGGAACTGCATACTTACGATACAGATGTGCTGAACGGTATAGCCTACAATCCTCAGACAGGAAAGCTTTATCTTACCGGAAAGAACTGGCCTAAGCTTTACGAAGTGAAGGTTGTTGAGAAGAAATAACAGAAAAGGCATGTTTACGAGAACATGCCTTTTTTGTTTAGATCCACTTTGTGGAACTTGTATCCAAGTCGTTTGAGCTCAAGGGCTGCGCCGGTCTTGAACATCACGCGGACTGTGCGGGCGAAGATATGGAAAGCCTTGACGGTCTGGTGTTCGATCTGCTCATGCTGGATGAATGTCGCAGCCTTCTGTGCGCAGCAGAGGAGGATGTTCATGATCTGCTTTGCTTCAATAGAGTCAAGGGTGAGACCTAAAATGTTCTGCACGATGTGCTCGTCCATATCGTCGAAGCCGCGTGGGCCGTGGAGCGTGTTATAAGCGTTTCCGTGGTTGCGTCCCCAGTCTGTGTCCCACCAGTTTGCTGCGGCCATTCCTGCGTAGCCTGCACATGCAATAGCGAAGTCCGGGTAGCTGTTCACCTCAGGCAGGGCCTCTGCAATATACTCAGGTGCCCATTCCTTCCATTTGCCGTCAATATCTTCAGAAGCAAGAAGTTCGCCGTCAAGCATGCCTAGGCTTGTGCACATTCTGAGGATTTCCCTCTGGAGGTTCTCCTCGTAAGTATCGTAGTACTGAATATTCTCTTCCATAATTTCAAGGTTTACCGCTGCAAAGATAGACTTTTTAACGAATATATTTAAAAAAGCTCGCATCACTGCGAGCTTTTTTGGTTAGTTAGTAGTGTAGTGTATTTCCCTTTTGGGGATGATTAATTATTAGTGGTTAGAAACGTCTGATTGACATATTTTTATTATGTCGAATGCAAATGTAGTAATTTTTTATTATTTGCCAACAAAAAGCATTAATTTTTTAATAACTACTCTTCCAAAAGTCCTGGACGCAGAAGTCTGGTCCTTTCGATTGCTTGCTCGTCCTGCCATGCGCGGATGAGTTTCGGGTTTCCGCTCAGAAGGACATCCGGAACCTTCCAACCATTGAACTCGGCAGGTCTTGTGTATACAGGAGGGGAGACAAGACCGTCCTGGAAGCTGTCGCTCAAGGCCGATGTTTCGTCGCTTAGAGCTCCTGGGAGGAGACGTATGATCGAGTCGGCAAGTATGGCAGCAGGGAGTTCTCCTCCGCTTAGTACATAGTCTCCGCATGAGATCTCACGTGTGATCAGGTGTTCGCGGATTCTGTGGTCAATTCCCTTGTAATGTCCGCAAAGGATGATTATGTTACCCTTGAGGGAGAGCTCGTTGGCGATGTTCTGGTTCAAGATCTCGCCGTCTGGAGACATGTAGATGACCTCGTCATATTCTCTTTCAGCCTTGAGCTCCTGGATCATGTTGAATACTGGCTCGAGCATAAGTACCATGCCTGCATCTCCGCCGTAACTGTAGTCATCCACCTGCTGGCGAGGGCCTTTGCCATATTTTCTCAAGTTGTGGATATGAATCTCTACAAGGCCTTTCTTGACTGCTCGGCCGACGATCGAATGACTTAAAGGACTGTCCAGAAGTTCAGGGACAACTGTGAGAATGTCTATGCGCATAATTATATATTCAAAAAGTGTTTAATGTCTGCAAAAATAGCATTTTGATATGAGTTTTACTAAAAAATATGGTATATTTGCAGTTTGTATATAAAATAATTAAACCTATAACTCCATTATTATGAGTGAAGAGATGATCCCTGATGTAGAATTGACATCAGATGTACTTGCAAAGAATCTTGCAGAGCTTGTTGCATTGTTTGAGGAGCTCATGCAGAATGAGGAAAGAATGAAGATGTCCAAGGATGCTGAGGCCATCAAGGCAGCGTTTTACAAGAGACTTCTTAAAGAAAAGTCTGAAGTAGTTGCTGACGAGACAGAAGAGGGCGCAGAAAATCCTTTTGCTGCGATTGAAGCAGGTTTTAAGGACTTATATAATAAATATAGAAAAGAGCGTTCTGAGTTCAATATGCAGCTTGAGAAGGAGCGCGAGCAGAATCTTGCTCTTAAGGAGGCTGTGATCGCAGATCTTAAGGCCCTGCTCGAGAAGCAGGAGGATGTAAATGCTACATTCCCTGAGTTCCGTGAGATTCAGAACCGTTGGAAGGCTGTAGGAGCGGTTCCTGCTCAGAATTTCAGAAACATCAATGAGACCTATCAGCTCTATGTCGAGCAGTTCTATGATATGGTGAAGATCAATCGCGAGCTTCGTGACCTTGACTTCAAGAAGAACCTTGAGGCTAAGGAGCAGTTCTGCCAGGCTGCAGAGGCCCTTGCTGAGAGTGAGAATGTTGTCGAGGCATTCCGCGAGCTCCAGAAACTTCACGATGAGTGGAAGGAGTATGGTCCTGTAGCAAAGGAATACAGAGAGGCTATATGGGAGCGCTTCAAAGCTGCTACAGCAGTAATCAACAAGAAATATCAGGCTCATTTCGAGGGACTTAAGGAGCAGCAGACAGAGAATCTTGCAAAGAAGACAGTTCTGTGTGAGAAGGTAGAGGAAATTGCTGCAAGAGAGGTTACTGGCTCAAATCAGTGGAATGAGTTCTCAAAGGAGATTGAAGATATCCAGAAAGAATGGAAGACCATCGGCTTCGCATCAAAGAAGGACAACCAGAAGATTTATGACCGTTTCCGCGCTGCCTGCGATCAGTTCTATTCACGTAAGCGTGATTTCTATACAGATTATAAGGACAGCATAAATTCAAACCTTGATAAGAAGATCGCTATCTGCGAAGCTGCTGAGGCTCTCAAGAGCAGCACAGAGTGGAAGAAGGCTACAGATCAGTTCATCTCTCTCCAGAAGCAGTGGAAGGAGATCGGAGCAGTTCCACGCAAGAAGTCAGAGCAGCTTTGGAAGAGATTCCGTGCGGCATGTGACGAGTTCTTCGCTGAAAGAGATAGGCAGGCCAAGCCGGAGAATGACTACTACGGAAACCTGAAGGCAAAGAACAGACTCATCGAGGAGATCAAGGCTTACGAGCTTAAGGGTGACGAATCGGACATTCAGGCAATGCATGATTTCCAGAACAGATGGCAGGAAATAGGTTTCGTGCCGTTCAAGGAGAAGGACAATGTCGCAAAGGCATACAAGGAGGCTATCTCAAAGTTCGCCTCATCTCGTCCTCAGCGTCGTTCACGTGGTGGAAGACAGCTCTCTGAGAAGGAGATCCTTGTACAGAAGTATAATGCTCTCGAGCAGGATATCGTGACATATGAGAACAATATCGGTTTCTTCTCGATGTCAAAGACTTCGGAGCCTCTCATCAAGCAGATGCAGGAGCGCATCGCACAGTCTAAGGCAGAGCTTGCCAAACTTGCAGAACAGATTAGAAATATCTCTGACGCTGAGTCACAGGAATAATAAGAATATAACAGATAAGAATTGATGAATAAGAATACTATTTTAGGCTTTCTAGCCATTGGTGCCATAATGTTTGGTTTCTCGTGGTATCAGTCATCGCAGATGAAGGATCGCGTTCAGGCAGAGCAGGAGGCAAAGACAAAGCAGCAGATTGAAATGACGCAGGAGGCTCTTATAGCCTCTGAACAGGCTTCTATTGCGGATTCGTTGAATAAAGTAGCAGAGGCGAATCTTACAGAAGCTGCTCCGCAGCAGGAAGAGACTGTTGCAGTCAATGTTCAGGCTGTGCAGATGCCATACAAATCTGAACTTCTCAATAATGCATATTATGCTTCTGTCCCACAGTTTGATACACTCTCTACTGACCTGGTAGAGATTGTCTTGACTACAAAGGGAGCTCAGCCTTATTCTGTAAGACTCAAGAAATACAATGCATACAATCCAGAGAACCCTGATTCTCCAAAGGAACTGTTCTTTGTGAGACCAGGTTCAAGTGATTACAATATCAACCTTGAGCTTGCAGAGCGAGTAAGCGGAACCAAGAATACCCTCGATACCAGAGATTTTTGTTTCCAGCTCGATCAGGAACAGTCTACTGATAATGTTGTAGTGATGAAACTCCCTTACGAGGGTGGATACATCCAGCAGAAATATTGGATAGACAACGACAGCTACATGCTTAAGAATGAGCTTTCGTTTATCGGCATGAATCAGATCGTGGATGATATAACTGACACATATACAACTGATTGGAAGCTGTACATCCCAAGACTCGAGAAGGGTTACAAGAACGAGAAGCAGTACTCGAAACTTGATTACTATTACTCAGGAGAGGATGATGTGGAAGAGATTGCAAGAGGAAAGGATGAGCATGAAAGAGTTTCATCACGTCTGAAGTGGTTTGCTTTCCAGCAGCAGTTCTTCTCTGCAATCGTAACTCCGGAAAAGGAGTTTGATGGCGCAGACTTCACAGTAAACTACTATTCTGACAAGGAGTACGAGGAGTATGGAAACCTCATGGTATGCAAGGCCAGGATGTATTCGTCTTTCCCTACAAAATCGGAGAATGTGGTTGCAGCATGCGATTTCTATATCGGACCAAACGACTACAAGACTCTCAAGAGCTATGACCGTCATTATGAGGAAATCATCCCTCTTGGAAGCTGGATTGTTTCATGGTTCAGCAAATGGGTGATCATCCCTGTATTCGACTTCCTCGGCAAGTTCATCAGCAACTATGGAATCATCATCCTTTTGATGACCATCCTGATCAAGCTTCTTCTTACTCCACTTACGCTGAAGTCATACAAGTCAACAGCTAAGATGCAGGTGCTCAAGCCTGAGATGGATAAGCTTAACGAGAAGTATCCGAAGCCTGAGGATGCAATGAAGAAGCAGCAGGCAATGATGAATCTCTACCAGAAGGCTGGTGTAAGCCCGATGGGCGGATGTCTTCCTATGTTGCTCCAGATGCCTATCCTCTTTGCGATGTTCCGATTCTTCCCCGCGTCGATCGAGCTTCGTCAGCAGAGCTTCCTCTGGGCAGATGACCTCAGTGCATACGATTCAATCATTGAGTTCGGTCATATTCCGCTTCTTGGAGACCATATCTCTCTGTTCGCACTTCTTATGGCACTCTCGATGTTCTTCTACTCGAAGATCAGTTCAGCACAGATGTCAGACGGCGGTATGCCTGGTATGAAGTTCATGAGCCTCTACCTTATGCCTATCATGATGTTCTTCATCTGTAACAGCCTTTCAAGTGCGCTCAGCTACTACTATCTCCTTTCTAACCTTATCACAATGGGTATGACATGGTATATCCGCAAGTATATTGTGACCGAGGAGAAGGTAAGGGCGCAGATGGCTGCAGCAGCTGCCAAGCCACGACAGAAGTCTAAGTGGCAGCTCCGTCTCGAAGAGGCGCAGAGAATGCAGGAGCAGATGCAGAAGGAAAGAAAGAACCGTCGCTAATGATTCCAAAAATTATCAATAAGTTACATTCGGAACTGCCAGCAGCTGTAAAGCTGGTGGCAGTTTCTAAATTCCACCCTTTCGAGTCCATTGAGGAGGCGTATGAAGCTGGTCAGCGAATCTTTGCTGAGAGTCGTCCTCAGGAACTGCAGGCTAAAGTACGTCAGCTGCAGGAGCAGCGGCCGGATATGGCTGACGTGGAGTGGCATTTCATCGGCCACCTGCAGACGAATAAGCTGAAAATGGTGCTTCCATACGTAGCCCTGGTTCAGTCGGTAGATTCTGTGCGCCTGCTCGATGCCATTGAGTCATGGGCAGGGGCCAATGATCGCGTGATCAATGTGTTGCTGGAGCCGCATGTTGCTGCCGAACAGACAAAGCAGGGTTTTGCCGAAGATGAAATATATTCGATCCTCCAGTCGGCTGTAAAGGGGGAGTATAAGCATGTCCGCTTCTGCGGCATAATGGGTATGGCTACGTTTACGGATGATATGGACGTTGTACGTTCGGATTTCGCTGCCCTTCGTTCGATATTTGACAACTGTCGCCTGCTTTTTCCTGAATTTTCTTCAGAATTCAACGAGTTGTCTATCGGAATGTCAGATGATTATCCTGTCGCTATGGAATATGGCTCCACTATGGTCCGCATCGGGTCTATGATATTTGGCGAAAGAGTCTGATTTTCGCCACACACTCCAAAATTTTCACCACATAAAAACGTATTTTACGGCGACAAAGTGGATTCTACGGCATTGCCGGTCGATTATTTCGGCCGGTATTTTTCTTGATATACCTTTGCGTCGGTAAAATTAGTGGATATGAAATTTGAAAATGCAAACGTGCTGATTACCGGAGGTGCTTCCGGAATAGGAAAGATAATGGGGCGCATGGCTCTTGAGAAGGGAGCTAAATGCTTTATAATATGGGATATTAATATGAAAGGTATTGACGAGACCTGTAAGGAGTTGAGTCAGTATGGAAATGTGAAGGGTTTTGTCGTTGACGTTTCCAAGAACGATGTTGTGCAGATGATGTATGCCAAGACTGTAGAGGAGTGTGGAGATATAGACATCCTGATCAACTGTGCCGGTATCATCACCAGCAACAAGACGTTTGATCAGCAGACCCCTGATGAGATTGTGCGTACGATGAATATCAATACCATAGCTCCAATGTTTGTCGCTCGTGCAGCGCTTCCAGATATGCTTCGCAGAAACAAGGGACACCTTTGCACCATTGCATCTGCTGGTGGAATGCTGTCAAATCCGAAGATGTCCGTCTATGCAGCCAGCAAGTGGGGAGTGATCGGTTGGTCTGATTCGGTACGAATCGAGCTGCAGGAGATGAAAAGCAAGGTGCGCATGACGACGATCGCCCCTTATTATATCAATACAGGAATGTTTGAAGGAGTGAAGTCAAGCATTTTCCCGATTCTTAAACCAGAATATGTAGCTAAAAAAGTAATCCGTGCAATAGAGAAGAATAAGATGTTCAAGGGAATCCCGTTCGGATTCCATTTTATCCGATTCTGGCAGTTTCTGCTGCCGACCAGGATATTTGACTTTTTCTTTGGAAAGGTCTTTGGAATTTACCATGCTATGGATAACTTCACCGGACGAAAGTCTTAACCAAAAGAAGTTTTAGCGATATCGCTAAAACTTCTTTTTATAATCCTGCACGTCAAGTTCCCACTTGCCATGTAGTTTCAATACCATCTCGATCATTTCGCGGGCGCATCCCTTGCCTCCTGGACGGGTCGTCACGTAGTCTGCTGCCGCAAGGGCTTCAGGAACTGCGTCACATGGACTTACACCGCAGCCGCATTCCAGCATCACAGGTATGTCTGGCAGGTCGTCTCCGAAATACATTATCTCTTCGGCACTGATGCCATGGCGGTTGCAGAAGTCCTGGAGATCTTCGATCTTAGCTCTCGAACCGAGGTAGATGTTCTCCATCGGTACTCCGCAGGTGCGGAAACGTAGTTTTATGCTCTCTGACACGCCTCCAGTGATGATTCCTACATGATATCCCTTCATGTAAGCCATTCTGAGAGCAAATGAATCCTTGGAGTCAAACACCCTGAGAAGATCGCCTTCCGGAGTCGCCAGGATTCCGCCATCAGTAAGGACGCCGTCTACATCAAAGACAAACGCCTTGATCTTGTTCAGTTTTTCAGTCATTACGATATTGCTCCTCCTCCGAAGCCGCCCATTGGGGCCTGAGGTTTGTTCTCACCGCCGAGAACGATCTGTCCGTGCTGACTTTCGTATTTGTTGATGTTGTCCTGGAGGGCAAGATAGAGTCTTTTTGCGTGCTCCGGATTCATGATTATTCTGTTGTGGACTTCTGGTTTAGGGAGTCCCGGAAGCATTGATGCGAAGTCGATGATGAACTCGCTGCGTGAGTGTGTGATGATTGCGAGATTTGAGTATGATCCCTTAGCTACATCGCTTTTCAGCTCGATGCTGAAGTCTTTTTCGTTTGCCATAATATTTTGTTTTTATTGTATCATTCTTCAATGCAAAGTTAGTGATTTTTTTAGTATCTTTGCATAATTGTGCTTATTGTGCAATGTTGTATTGTAGATTTTGAAATATATATAATAAGTATGGAACTTCCAGCAAAGTATGATCCTGCCTTGACGGAGGATAAATGGTATGCCTATTGGCTAAAAAACAAGTTTTTCCACTCAGAACCAGACGAGAGAGAGCCTTATACAATCGTGATTCCGCCACCTAATGTGACAGGTATCCTGCACATGGGTCATGTGCTCAACAACACTCTTAATGACGTACTCGTGCGCAAGGCGAGAATGGACGGCAAGAACGCTTGCTGGGTGCCTGGTACTGATCATGCCTCAATTGCTACTGAAAATAAGGTGGTGCAGAAGCTTGCTGCTGAGGGAATTAAGAAAGAGGATCTTACCCGTGAGCAGTTCCTTGAGCATGCTTGGGAGTGGAAGGAGAAGCACGGTGGCATCATCCTCAGCCAGCTCCGTAAGCTCGGTGCATCATGCGACTGGGACAGAACAAAGTTCACTATGGATCCGGATCTGAGTGATGCGGTAATCAGCACATTCGTATATTTCTACAACAAGGGATACATCTACAGAGGTGTACGTATGGTAAACTGGGATCCTGTTGGCCTTACAGCAGTGTCAGACGAGGAGGTGATCCACAAGGACACTGTCAGCAAGTTCTACCACATGAGATATTTCATCTCAGACGGCAACGGAAACCCTACTGACAAATACATCATCATTGCGACAACACGCCCTGAGACCATTATGGCGGATGCTGCTGTCTGCGTGAACCCTGCAGATGAGAGATATCACTGGCTCAAGGGCAAGAAGGTGCTTATCCCATTGATCAACAAGGAGATTCCTGTCATCGAGGACAGCTATGTTGCTATGGACTTCGGTACAGGATGTCTTAAGGTGACTCCAGCTCACGACGTAAACGACTACGAGATCGGTATGCGTCACAATCTCCCTGTACTCGACATCATCGACGATCATGGCCGTCTCAATGAGAAGGCTCAGATTCTCGTAGGTGAGGATCGTTTCGATGCACGTAAGAAGATCGTCAAGATGCTTGAGGAGGCAGGAAACCTCGAGAAGATGGAGGATTATACATCTCCTGTAGGTTACTCAGAGAGAACAAACGCTGTCATCGAGCCAAGACTCTCGATGCAGTGGTTCCTCAAGATGGAGGCCCTTGCAAAGGATGCTCTCGAGTCAGTTGAAAGCGGCGCCGTAAAGCTTATCCCAGACAAATACCGCAATACATACCGTCACTGGATGGAGAACGTACGCGACTGGTGTATCTCTCGCCAGCTCTGGTGGGGACAGCGCATCCCTGCATACTATCTCCCTGATGGACAGGTAGTTGTTGCAGAAACAGCAGAGAAGGCTCTTGAGGCTGCACGGGCTATTGACGTAAACCTTACAGCTGCTGACCTTCGTCAGGGTGAGGATGTTCTTGTCACATGGTTCTCATCATGGCTCTGGTCTATCTCAGTGTTCGATACATACAAGGCAGGCCATCCTGAGGCAGAGCCAAACAAGGATCTTGCATACTACTATCCTACAAATGACCTTGTGACCGGACCGGATATCCTTTTCTTCTGGGTTGCACGTATGATCATGGCAGGAAACGAGTTCATGAATGATGTTCCGTTCCGTAACGTATATCTTACTGGTATCGTTCGTGACAAGCTCGGCCGCAAGATGTCGAAGACTCTCGGAAACTCTCCAGACCCGCTGGACCTTATCGAGAAATATGGTGCTGACGCAGTTCGTCTTGGTATGCTCCTCTGCAGCTCAGCAGGAAACGACATCCTTTACGATGAGTCACAGATCGAGCAGGGACGTAACTTCAATAATAAGGTATGGAATGCATTCCGTCTCGTAACAGGTTGGACTGTAGATGCAGCAGCACAGCAGCCGGAGGCTTCTGCAGTTGCTGTGAAGTGGTTCGACAACAAGCTCAGCCAGGTGGTTGAGACTGTAGAGGATCATTTCTCTAAGTTCCGTATCTCTGATGCACTCATGGCCATCTACAAGTTCTTCTGGGATGACTTCTGCGCATGGTACCTTGAGGCTGTCAAGCCAGCATACGGTGCGGGTATCGACAAGACTACATACGATGCTACTATCGGATTCTTCGACGCTCTTCTCAAGATGATTCATCCAATCATGCCGTTCATCACTGAGGAACTCTGGCAGAACATGGCTGAGCGCAAGGAAGGGGAGACCATCATGAATCAGCGTTATCCACAGGCCAAGGCATACGATGCTGACTTCATTGCAGCATTTGAGATGGCTTGTGAGGCTGTTGCCGGTGTACGTAACATCCGCCAGAGCAAGAACCTTTCACCACGTGAGGCTCTCGATCTCAAGATCAAGGGTGCTTTCCCGGCTGAGGTTCTTCCTGTGGTTGTGAAGCTTGCTAATGTAACAGTAGGCGAGGCTGAGGGCGACATGTCGACAGCTCAGAGATTCATGGTAAGGACTGTCGAGATGTTTGTACCTCTCACCGGTCTTATCAATGTCGATGAGGAGATCGCAAAGCTTGAGGCCGAGCTCGCATACCAGCAGAAATTCCTTAACAGCGTACGCGGAAAGCTCTCCAACGAGCGCTTTGTTGCCAATGCGCCAGAGGCTGTTGTTGCTGTTGAGCGTAAAAAAGAGGCTGACTCGCTCTCGAAGATAGAAAGTATCACTGCTGCGCTTAATGCATTGAGAAACAACTGATAAAACATAGTTGTTAAGGGTGTTAACATTTTTATTATGTCAAAATTTGAGCATTTTTTAGACGTACAGTACTATGAAACTGACCAGATGGGCATAGTCCACCACTCAAACTACATCAGATATTTTGAGTCCGGTAGAACGGCTATGCTCAGGGAGGTCGGTCTGCCGATGCAGAAGATAGAAGAGGCAGGTTTCATGATGCCGATTACGGCGGTTGAATGCAAGTATAAGATACCTGCAAAACTGGGGGATACCCTGAAGATCGTTACGGTAATGAACGAGATGCCAAGAGCACGACTGACTGTAAACAGCGAGGTCTTCAACCAGGATGGCCAGTTGCTTTGTACCGGATCGGTGACTATGGGATTCATTGACGTGGCGACTCGCAGGCCTATCAGATGTCCTCAAATATTGCTTGACATATTCGCAAAACATATAAATAATTGACATTATGACTACATTGTATTTATTGCCACTTGCTATCGGAATGTGGGAGTGGGTGATTATCGCTCTAGTCGTTCTTCTTTTATTCGGTGGAAAGAAGATTCCAGAACTTATGAAAGGTATGGGAAAGGGCGTTAAAGCCTTCAAGGACGGTATGAATGGCGTCGAGGAAGAAGTGAAGGATATCAAGAAAGATGTAGAGTCTGAAAAATAATCAGAAACAGTGTCGGATTCTGGTGAAATGACGTTCTGGGATCACCTGGATGTCCTTAGAAAGAGCGTATTCCGTATTGTCGTAGTGATATTGGCGGCAGCAATAGGTCTGTTTGCTTTCAAGGACTTTCTGTTTGATGGTTTGATCCTGGCTCCTTCCAGAGGGGATTTCTTTCTCTATAAATGGATGGGAGCTGATTTTTCTTTGTCGCTTGTCAATATTGAAGTGACGGCCCAGTTCATGATTCACATGAAGATGGCATTCTTATGCGCTATAGTCCTGACCTTTCCATATATGATATTCATGGTCTGGAGATTCATAGCACCAGCACTATATGAAAATGAGAAGAAGAAGGTCGGTAAGGCCTTCCTGTTTGCATCAGTGTTGTTTTATGTCGGCGTGACAATCGGATATGTGCTGATCTTTCCCTTGATGCTGAACTTTTTTGCTGATTATCAGGTCAGCGCGGCAGTTCCGAACACCTTCTCACTCTCATCATATATCTCTTTGCTGACATCTATGGTGCTTACATTCGGCATTGTCTTCGAGTTTCCCACATTGGTGGCTCTGCTTTCAGCCCTTGGGATACTCAAGAGGGAATGGATGAAGAAGTACAGAAGACATGCCATTTGTATCGTGGTTATTCTGGCAGCAGTCATCACGCCATCCGGAGACCCGTTTTCGTTGGCAGTAGTTGCTTTGCCTTTATACCTTCTCTATGAATTCAGCGTATTCATATGTAAGCCGGAGGAGGTCAAAACAATTGAAAATTAACATTTTATGATATCTATTAATAATCTGACAGTTGCTTACGGAGGCTTTACTCTGCTGAATGAAATCAACTTTCATATCAGCGAGAGCGACAAGATAGGTCTTGTCGGTAAGAATGGTGCCGGAAAGTCCACCATTCTGAAGCTTATCTGTGGCCTGCAGAGTCCTACAAGTGGAAAGGTGGCCGTGCCGGGAGGGGTGAAGATCGGATATCTGCCTCAGATTATGGAGCATCATCGTGGCCGCAGCGTCATTGATGAGGCTATGACAGCGTTTGCCGATATGTTCGCATTGGAACACGAACTCGAGAAGATAACGCTGGAACTTGCTGAGCGTCAGGATTATGAGTCTGATGCATATCATGACCTGATCGTCAGGATGAATGAGATCAACGACCGCCTGGCATATAACAGGTCTGACAATCCTCAGATGCTTGCAGAAAGGACTCTTATGGGATTGGGATTCAAGTATGAGGAGCTCCAGAGGCCTACAGAGACATTCAGTCAGGGCTGGAACATGCGTATCGAGCTTGCAAAGATCCTCCTTTCAAAGCCTGACGTCCTTTTGCTTGACGAGCCGACAAACCACCTTGATATAGAATCAATTGAATGGTTGGAAGGGTATCTGAAAGATTACAGAGGTTCGCTGGTGCTCATCTCGCATGACAGGAAGTTCCTTGACAATGTGACCAATAGAACCGTTGAGATCATGGTAGGACGCATCCATGATTACAAGGTGCCATATAGTAAATACTTGGAACTCAGGCGTGAACGTCTCGCCCAGCAGCAGGCTGCATACGAAAACCAGCAGAGAATGATTGAGAAGACCGAGGAGTTCATCGAGAAGTTCAGATATAAGCCGACCAAGTCCAATCAGGTGCAGTCGCGAGTAAAGCAGCTGGAGAAACTCGAGAGGATTGAAGTCGATATTGAAGACAGGTCGACTTTGGCTGTGAAATTTCCTCCAGCACCGCGTTCTGGAGACATCGCATACAAGTCGGTGGACATGAAGGTCGGATATGGAGAGAAGGTTGTTTTCCAGGATGCTCAGATCGAGGTTCGCAGAGGTGAGAAGGTTGCCCTCGTAGGACGAAATGGAGAGGGTAAGACCACTCTTATGCGTGTGATAATGAATGAGTTGGATCCGATGGAAGGGGAGTCTAAGGTCGGATATAACGTCAATATAGGATACTACGCTCAGAATCAGGAAGATATCCTTGATAAGGAGGATACGGTGTTCGGCACTTTAGACCGCGTTGCTGTCGGTGATATCCGTCTGAAGCTTCGTGACATTCTTGGAGCGTTCCTCTTCAAGGGTGAGGATGTTGACAAGAAGGTGGCCGTGCTTAGCGGTGGAGAGCGTGCTCGCCTTGCCATGGCAAAGCTCATCCTCAAGCCATACAACCTTCTGGCGCTCGACGAGCCTACAAACCACATGGATATCCGTTCGAAAGATATTCTCAAGCAGGCACTTAAGTCTTATGACGGTACCTTGATCATCGTGTCCCATGACCGTGATTTCCTTGATGGCCTCGTGGACAAGCTGTATGAGTTCCGCGACGGAAAGGTGAAGGAACATCTTGGAGGAGTTCAGGAATTCCTTGAGCGCAGGAAATTGGAGAATCTTTCTGAACTTGAAAGACACAACAAGGCGGCTGTTGTCGAGAAGCCTGTGGAGGTTGTTCAGAAGAAGGAAGAGGCCAAGCAGGAGTACCAGGCTAAGAAATTCCTATCTAAAGAGGAAAAGAAGATAAAGAACCGTATCTCATTCTTAGAGAAGAAGATAGAGGAGTATGAAGGAAAGATGGCTGAGATTGAGGCGAAGTTGGTGAATCCAGGCCCGAGTGATGATGTGATGGACTTGACGAGGGCTTATCTGGAGAATAAGAGGGAGCTGGACTACAAGATGGAAGAGTGGTCGGAGCTCAATGAAAAACTCGAAACACTATAATTTGTTGATGCCTGTGTGTTCCAGAGGCCCCCTCCCACTTCGTGGGCCCCTCCCCCTACGCGGGGGTGCGAAAATGCCTCTTCCACACATCAGGCATACAACTAAATAATTTACACGAATTTGTCATTGACTAAAATATAAACGCAATGGAAGAACAGAAAATGCAATACTTGTTTGGAATGCATCCTGTGCTGGAGGCAGTCAAGGCTGGAAGGAAGTTTGACAAGGTCCTCCTGAAGCAAGGCCTTGAAGGTCCTCAGTTCAGAGAGTTGATGGAACTTCTCAAGGAAAATGATATCCAGTTCCAGTTTGTTCCTGCAGAGAGACTTAATAGGGCAGTGCGTGGCGCCCATCAGGGTGTGCTTGCGTATATCTCCCAGATAGATTACGTTGATATAGAGCAGCTTGTGAATAATGCTCTTGGCAGCAGTGAGAATCCTCTTCTTGTGATTCTTGATGGAGTGAGTGATGTCCGTAATCTTGGAGCGATTGCCAGAAGTCTTGAATGTGCAGGCGGTCAGGGAATCATTGTGCCAGCCAAAGGTGGTGCAGCGATCAATGCTGATGCCGTCAAGGCCTCTGCCGGAGCATTGATGAGGATGGACACCTGCAAGGTTCCTAACCTGCGCGTTGCTGCTTATTACCTGCAGCAGAGCGGGTTCAAACTCATAGCTGCAACTGAGAAGACAGATAATCTTATATACGATGTGGACATGACCGGTCCTTGTGCGATCATCATGGGCTCGGAAGGAAAGGGAATCTCTCAGGCAATGCTTGATCTGGCTGACGCCAAAGCTGCTATCCCAATGGCCGGCGAGATAACATCACTGAATGTTTCTGTCGCCTCTGCGATTCTTATGTATGAGGCTGTAAGACAACGTATTGGAAAATAACCCATTAAATAATAATGCTATGAAAAAGTCATTGGTTTTCATCATTACATGCCTGTTGTTAGGCTCGGTAGCTTATGCGCAGCCGCAGAAATTGATAGAGAAGGACTTCGAAAAGTTCAATACAGTAAAGGTCGAGGATAACTTCGATGTAAAGCTCTTGAGTTCTGATCGATATTCAGTGCGCATCAATGTTGACGAAAGGATAGCCGCTCATGTACAGGCTTATGAAAAGAACGGAACTTTGTATCTGATCCTGGATGAAAAGGGTTATACAAAGGAGCTTAAGAAGCAGTTGAAGCAGAAGGGTGCAGCACAGCCTGTTCTTGAAGTTGAAGTTTATATGCCAGAGGTTAAGTCGTTAATATTCAGTGATGATGTTTTTGTTAGACATTGCGACGAAATCAGATCTGACAACTTTACCTTGACTGCTTCTGATGATGCAAAGATTCAGCAGCTCAGGATATCATGCTCTACTGCAGAACTTAATGTTTCCAGGAATGTCGAGCTTAATGCAGAGATGACAGTTGCGAGCAAGCTCTATCTTGAGGCGAAGAATTCGAGCAAGGTGTCCCTTACCCAGAACGGAGGAAATACATTCATGGAACTTGACGGATCTGCTTATGTCGACATGAAGTCGTCTGTACAGGCTATTGAAGTTCTGGCTTCTTCTGGAGCGGAATCTCATATTTCCGGTACAGCGTCTGTGCTGACTGTGAATGCATCAGGACTTTCAAGGACAGATGCTGAACTTCTTGAGGTTAAGGAAGGTCAGATGACCCAGACAGGTTCTTCTAAATGCCATGTCAATGTCACTGAAAAGATGAAGGTGAACCTCACAGGTGGCTGTATGCTTACATTCAAGCGGGCTCCGTCGATTGAGGTTGAGAGAATCGTGAATTCTACTCTCATCAAGGCTGACGATCCAAAGAGAAAGTAATGTTTCTGCTTGATTCTCATTGTGATACACCGTCGCAGATCCTTCGTCTGAGGGATCTGGCGGTAGATAATGAATATGCACACGTCGACTTCCCCAAGCTCCGCAGAGGGGGAGTCGACGGTGCTTTTTTCGCCCTCTACACACCGGCTTCACTATCTGAGACTGAGTCTTATGTATATGCTTCGAAGCTTTTGAGCGGTGTCCGCAGTGTGTTGAAGTTTCATAAAGACAAGGCCAGGTTGGCTACATGCCGTTCAGAGGCATACAAGAATCAGTCTGACGGTTTGTTTTCAATATTCCTTGGATTGGAGAATGGAGCTGCTATAGGTGAAAGTCTTGACCGTCTGTATGAATTCTATGATGCTGGAGTGCGATATGTGACCTTGTGTCATTCCCGTGACAATCAGATCTGCGATTCCTGCGCTCAGGGCGGCACATGGAAAGGTCTGAGCCCTTTTGGAAAGGAGCTGGTAAGGCACATGAACCGCATGGGGATGCTGGTGGATGTGTCTCATATTTCCGATAATTCGTTCTATGACGTGTTGGCGACTTCTTCACGTCCGGTAGTAGCCACGCATTCCTGCTGCAGGGCTTTGTGTGATCATCCTCGCAACATGACGGATGACATGATCCGCGAGCTTGCTGCTGCAGGGGGAGTCATTCAGATCAATTTCTATCCGTTGTTTCTTGACGGTGGCTTTAAGTCTGTATTGGAGGCGTCCGGAATAATGGAAGAAGGGGAACGCATTGAGGCTGAATTCATTGCGGACCCTGCGAGCTCAAAGAAGAGAGCGGCGTGGAACAGGGTCCAGGATCAGTTGACGGCCCTTGCGCGTCCGTCGTTCAGACTGATTGCAGATCATATCGATCGTGTGGTAGAACTAGTCGGTATTGATCATGTCGGCATAGGATCCGACTACGACGGCATCGAAGTAACCCCGTTTGGTATGGAGGACATTTCCAAGATGCCTCTTCTGTTTGAGGAATTACGCTCCCGCGGCTACTCTGAGTCAGACCTCTCCAAAATCGCCTCTGAAAACTTCTTCCGCATTCTGGGCTAAAGTTCTATATAAAGAGGCCATTTAACCATAATTACTGCGTTGGAAAAGTTTTCAGCCGAGTAAGAGGGGGAGGATCAGTGGTGCTTGCGGGTGTTCTGGTGCATTACGACTACTGTGACGGCGATCAGGATGAGGGTGATGCCGATCAATGACCTTAAGTACAGGTGTTCGTTCAGGAATGCTACTCCGAGAATCACTGCCGTAACTGGTTGAAGGGCTCCTAGGATTGAAGTTAGAGTCGGGCCTATCCTTCGAACTGCTTTAACGCCTGTGAAGTTTGAGACCATTGTTGACCATAACGCCAGGCCAAGAACATATAGCCAGCTCTTGCCGTCAGGAATCATGCTCAGACTGCCTTCGAAGACAAGGGCGCATATAATGAAGTATACAGCGCTAAGGAGCATGACCCATGTAGTGAACTTCACGACTTCTATCTTATCAGCTCGCAGTCTTTTCATCAATATGTAGTAGGCTGCAAAGCTTACGGCAGAGATGAGTGAACAGATCAGTCCCAGGGTGGTGTCTCCGCCAGGGACAACAAGGCTGTCGCCTGAAGCCAGCAGATAGACTCCAAAAATTGATACAACGATAGCTCCAATATCAATAAGTGATTTGTGTTCTCCGAAGAAGAACATCATGCAGAGGGCAACTATCACCGGATACATGAAATTTATCGTAGAAGCAATACCGCTTGATATGTTTGCATATCCGATGAGAAGCGTTACGGAGGTTATAGCTCGCAGGGCACTAAGGAGAATTATCTTCCATGTCTCGTCCCAAGAGTTGGGGAGAAGAGTCTTCTTTTTGCAAAAAGCATATATCATCAGGACTATTCCTGCGATGCCCCAACGATAGGAAAGTATGTCAAAATTAGTAAGCCCTACTGCTATTAATCCAAGGCTGAAAAGGGGGGAGAATCCGAATGATGCAGAAGATAGAATGGCATAAAATATACCATTCAACCTGATTCGTTTCTTCTTTTTCATGTATTTTACATCATGTGGATTCATAATTCTCGAAATTTTACAAAAACCTAATAATCAATAACTTAGCTAATTTATAAATGTTTCTTATTGTTTACAAGATGCAAGTAACAAAAATGTTTCTACTATAAACAAAAATGTTTTACTTATTGATATTTAGTTATTTAACTCGTTAACAATAGTTGCCCTCAGTAAATTGAGTGCATTGGCCGCAAATCGCTCAATGTTGCGTGATCTGTCACCTTTGAACTGCATCCGATAGGTCTTTGTACCCACGACCGAACTGACTCCGATCCATACAGTGCCCACCGGTTTAGCTTCACTTCCTCCTCCTGGGCCGGCTATTCCTGATGTCGCGACAGAGAAGTCGCTGCCTGTGATTCTGCGGACTCCTTCTGCCATTGCAGCCACACATTCGCTGCTTACAGCACCGTGTTTCTCAATAATTTCAGCCGGTACTCCAAGTACTCCGTTCTTGACACTATTCGCATACGAGGTTACAGAACCGAGGAAATACTCGGATGAGCCCGGAACTGAGGTAAACAAAGCAGCAATGGTACCTCCTGTACATGATTCTGCTGCGCTGACAGTCTTTCCGTTTGCGGCCAGCAGACGTCCGATGCACTCCTGAAGTGTGTCATCCTGCTCAGAGTATAGATTATCGCCTAAAAGGGGCCTTAAACGGGCTAATTCGGCCTCAATACGGGCCTCTTCCTCCTCGCGTATGCCTCCATATATGGAAAGTCTTAAACGGACCCCTGTGAGGGCATTGGGAAGATAGGCCAGGTGCATGTCTTCGGGCAGACTGTCCTCCCATGGCTCAATGAGTTTGGAGAGAGCAGACTCTGCAATGCCGAATGTCATGACAGTCCTGTGGTAAATGTCTGATATTGAATAGCTTGACCTGATATCTTCAAGTATGTCATTCAGTGCGCCGATAGCCTCGAATGGTACGCCGGGAAGGGCATATAATGTCGCTTTATGACCAAAACGCTCCTCAGGGAAGTCGAATACCATTATTGGTGCTGTGCCCAATTTGTTTGGAATAACCTTGCAAGTGTCTGGAACAGAGGCTTGTGCGATATTGATATTCAAAAGGTCAAGCCCGCGTGAACTGAGGATCCTGCGTATGATCTCCAGCTGCGCTTCATCAGTCCTGTAGCCCTTGGAGCCGGAAAGTTCGGCAAGCGATGCCTTGGTAATATCGTCTTTTGTCGGGCCAAGGCCGCCTGTAACGACGACAATATTGTTTTTACGTAACTCACCTTCAAGACCGCCGATGATAGCCTCGTGTTCATCTCCTATGGACAGCATGCTTGTCACCTTGATACCCAATGAGTTAAGGGCTCTTGAGATATGTGCTGAGTTGGTGTCGGTGATTTGTCCGATGAGGATTTCATCGCCAATTGTACATATTGAAGCTGTTGTCATTTTATTCCTGCTGTGTCTTGTTTGTCTGCTCTTTCTCGAAATGCTTGATGATCTTCTTGACAAGTGCCGGACCTTCATAAACGAATCCAGAGTAAATCTCTACAAGAGATGCGCCAGCATCAATCATGTCCTGTGCGTCAGCTCCTGACATGATTCCGCCGACTCCGATTATCGGCAGCTTGCCCTCTGACTTTGTGTGAATATATCTTACAAGCTCCACGTTCTTATGATGAACAGGGGCTCCAGACATGCCTCCGTTGCCGATTTTATCTATTTTTGCCTGATCAATGGTAAGGCCTTCACGGCTTCTTGTGGTGTTGCCGGCTACAATACCGTCGATTCCTGAGCGAAGGCAATAGTCTATGATGTCGTCAAGCTGCTCCCTTGAAAGATCAGGAGAGACCTTGAGCAGGATCGGTCTGTATGTGTCGAAATATCTTCTCAAATCCAGGAGTCTGTCTACGATATCTGAAAGGAATGATATATCCTGTAATGATGTGAGTCCCACCACATTAGGACAAGAAACGTTGACCACAAACATATCGACGAAGTCGTAAAGAAGGCCGAATGCCTGTTCGTAGTCTTTTGCTGCGTCGTCATTGATGCTGCTTGTGTTTTTAGAGATGTTTGCTGCTACGATGACGTTAGGACGCTCCTTCTTGAGGTGTTCTACTGCATTCTTGACACCCTTGTTGTTGATACCGAAGCGGTTGATGATTGCCTTGTCCGCAGGCACTCTGAAGCATCTAGGCTTAGGATTTCCGTCCTGTGGCTGAGGAGTTAATGAGCCGATCTCGACAAATCCAAAGCCGAAATTCGCCATATCGTTGTAGAATTCACCGTTCTTGTCCAGGCCTCCAGCCAGTCCGACCGGGTTCGGGAACTTGATACCGAAGACTTCCTTTTCAAGAGACGGAGACTTACGCTTGTATAATGCTCTCATTATTGAACGTGCGAAAGGTACATAGCGCATGAATTTCAGGGTAGAGAAGATCATGTTATGGGCAGTCTCCGGATTGAAGCAGAACAATATCGGCTTAAGAATATGCTTATACATAGTTGTCAAAAATTTTAGATGCTAAACATACAAAGATAATAAAAAAATGCACTGCATTGCAGCGCATTCGTATTAATGTGTGGAATTTGATTACATTTCCTGAAATGTACCATCGTCAAACATTATTATAATTTTAGATACATTTCTCTGTTTTACAATAGTTTGAGTAACTTGTTTTAAAGTGTTGATTTCAGTCGACGTTTGCGCAGGGGAGTCAATTGCAGGCATTTGTGTGGCAATATTGGATTCTGGAGCAGGTTCAAATGACTCCTCCAGATCGTAATCATTAAAGAGCAGGTCTGAAGGAATATGATCCGGTTCAGGAGCAGGGGACATGACAGGAGCCGAGGCATCCTTATACATTCTGCCCTTGCCGAGCATCAGCCATTCCATATTCAGGTGAGGGTAGGAAAGCATTATAGCGCGCATGAATTCGTAGCTTGGGTTATTGCGTCCCGATAGAACGTGAGATACGCTCGCACGTACAACCTTTATTGTGTCTGCGAATTGCGACTGAGAGATATTTTCAGCTGCCAGGAACTGCTTAAGTCTAGTGTTCATAAATGTAATGTTTGATGTTACAAAAGTAACGATAATTTTTTACACATGCAAGTTAGTCTGCTGTTAAATTTTGTAACGGGGAGGGGAGTCAGCAAGAGTTTCAATACTATGTAATACTTTATATGATTATATGTAAATAACTGATTAATCGTATATTATATAATGAAATCATCTATATTTATGCCGTAAAAAGGCAAAAATAGCCGATTTTAGCCACGGTTACCTAAATAATATTATGCCCTACTTGCAATAATAGTATGTAATTATACTGATTATTAATAAGTTATAATAAGTGAAAATACGTAATAAGTTTTATTTATGTTACAATAATTAAGATTACAAAAATTTACATACAAAGATGTAATAACGGCTTAAAAATTTACAAATGTATAGATGTAAACAAATAAATGTAATCAAATTTTGTAAACAACATTTGTAAACAGGACAATCTTGTATCACAACCAGCAATGAGTCAGAGTAAATTTTCAGATACCGTGAGAAATGTATATTTTTGTAGAAAATATACACAGTTAGGAAAAACAAGATTCTCAGAATGATACCTGAAATACATATAGAAGACTATAACTACCCTCTTCCTGATGAGAGGATTGCCAAGTATCCGCTTTCTCAGAGGGATTCATCTAAACTTCTTTGCTACAAGGAAGGAGAAGTAACTGAAAACAGATTTGCAGATCTTCCTGCGTTACTGCCCTCAGACCATCTTATGGTGTTCAATGACACTAAAGTTGTACCTGCCCGATTGCATTTTCAGCGTCCCACAGGTGCCCATATCGAGATATTCTGTCTTGAGCCTATACTTCCTGAGGAATATGTGAGCATGTTTGCGGTGACTGAAAGATGCCGCTGGAAGTGTATCGTGGGCAATGTGAAAAGATGGAAGGATGATCTTCTGCATCTTTATAATCCAGATCAGGATCATGAGGTAGAGGAAATGGGATTGAAGGCTGCCTTGATAGAACGCCAGGGCGAAACATCCATCGTGGAATTCACCTGGACTGACGGATCTCCTTTCTCAAGGGTTCTGGAGGTGTGCGGCAACATACCTATTCCTCCATATCTAAACAGGGACACGGAAAGCATTGATCTGGAGCGATATCAGACCCTTTACGCAAAATACCGCGGCTCTGTCGCTGCGCCTACTGCCGGCCTTCACTTTACTGAAGCGGTGATGGAGGCGATAAAGGCCAAGAATATAGAGATTCAGACCGTATGTCTTCATGTCGGCGCCGGCACCTTCCTACCAGTAAAGAGTTCTCTGGTGTCTGAACATACCATGCACCGCGAGCCTTTTGTGGTAACCGTAGATTTCCTAAGGAAGCTACGTGAAAGACTTGGACGTGTCATAGCAGTCGGAACTACCTCGGTAAGAACTTTGGAGTCGCTATATTATATAGGTATCAGTTGTATTGAGACAGGTGAGCCGAAGGATGTCGATCAGTGGGATCCATATTCCCGCTCATACGAATATACCGTTTCTGAAGCCCTTCAGGCGCTGATTGATTATATGGATTCACGTCAGATGAAGAGCCTGCAGATCGGCACCAGAATCATCATCGTTCCGGGATATGAGTTCAAGGTGGTGAATGTCCTTGTGACCAACTTCCACCAGCCTCAGAGCACTCTCCTGCTGCTTATTTCTGCTTTTGTGAAAGGGGATTGGCACCGCATATATGACTTTGCTTTAGCCAATGACTTCCGTTTCCTCAGTTATGGCGACAGCTCTGTATTGTTCCGAAGGTAGAGAGGTGTTTGATTTATTGCATTTGTTTTCATATATTTGCATATTATACTAAACCAAACCGTAATAACCTATGATAGATTTAACAGAATTCGAGGGCATAAGTCCGTATAATGACGAAGAAGCATCGGAGGCGCTGAGCAAGTTGGCTGAGCATCCGGCTGTGGCTATGGTGTCGCAGAAGCTCTTCCCGAACGAAGCTCCTGATTTTCTTAAGAATATATTGAAGCAGATCAAGACTGTAGATCAGTTCCAGGAGATTGTGATGGCTAAGTTTGTCCGCTGGGCAATTGATACCACTGCTCACAATTTCTCCTATGACGGAATAGCCAATATCGATCCCGATAAGAGATTCCTCGCTTTGTCAAATCACCGTGATATCATTCTGGACCCTGCGATCACACAGCTTGTTCTATATATGAACGGCATTCCGATGACGGAGATTGCAGTGGGTGATAATCTCATCACAAGCAAGGAGGTCGAGTATATGATCCGTTCAAACAGAATGATCAAGGTGATCCGCGGTGTGTCTGCCCGTGAGCTCTATCTGTCGTCTCAGCTTCTTTCTAGATATATCCGTCTGAATATCACCAATAACAGACGTTCTATATGGCTTGCTCAGCGCCAGGGTCGTACAAAGAATGGTTATGACATGACAGAGCAAGGTCTGCTCAAGATGCTCGATATGAGCGGAACAGGTGATTTCCAGAAAGACTTCGATGAACTCAACATCATTCCGATGAGCATCTCTTATGAAATCGAACCGTGCGACATCCTTAAGGCGCGTGAGACAGTGATTTCGCGTAGTCAGAAGTATGTCAAGGCAGAGGGAGAGGACTGGAACAGCATCATGGTGGGTATCATGCAGCCTAAAGGTAACATCCACCTCAACATAGGAAAGCCTCTTACATCGGAAGAGATTGCACAGGCATCCCTCTGTGATAAGAACGACCGCTATCAGTACATACGCACAGCAGTTGACAAGAGAGTGATTGAAGGATACAAACTTTGGCCAAACAACTTCGTGGCGTACGACATGCTGTATTCAACAGATAAATATGCTTCTAATTATAACGAAGAAGACAAGGCCAAGTTCATCGGTTACATGGAGCATCAGCTCGGTACAGTGGAGCCGGAGGTCAATAGAGACGAACTCAGGGAAGTGTTCTTAGGAATCTACGCCAACCCGGTTCTTGCTAAAGAGGAGTTAGCATAATACAAGAAATCCTGCTCACAGAGAGCAGGATTTTTTGTTTGTACGTTATGCATTCATTATAGTGTATGTCATATAGCTGGCAAAGAGGCATAGAAGTATGGCTGCTTCGAAACGATCCAGTTTGTAGCTCTTGAATGTATACGCGCTGGTAAACATAAAGATTGCTGCTATCATTACAGCTCCAAGGTCAATAGGAGTCATTGATGCAAATGACATAGGTTGGATCACGGCGCATCCTCCAAGGATCAGAAGAATATTGAAGATGTTTGATCCGAGCACATTACCCATCGCCATGTCTCCACGTCCTTTAAGTGCGGCAACGATGCTTGTTGCAAGTTCTGGGAGAGATGTTCCAATAGCCATTATTGTCAATCCGATCAGCTTGGCGGACATACCCAGGCTACTTGCAATTTCAGTTGCAGCATTAACGAAGAGTCGTCCTCCAAAGACCAGACCTCCCAGACCAAGGATAATCAGGAGTATAGATTTGCCAGTACTCAGAACCTTTATCTCACTTTCATCTTCAGGAGTCTCCTCTAAGGCAGTTCCTGATGGTTTCTTCAAAAGCTTACGGAAATATAATGCCAGGATGAACAGCATTATGATACCGTCGAGTCTGGTCAATGTGTCAGTTCCTACGCCAAAGATTGTGTGCTTCAAGCCCAGGAGAATGAGTAGCCCAGTAACAATAATGTTAAGTGGCAGGTCCCTTTTAAGACTTTCTTTAGTAATAGCTAAAGGAAAAATCAATGCTGTAACTCCAAGAATCAACATCGTGTTAAAGATATTGGAACCGACAACATTTCCGATCGCCATATCTGCCTTTCCCTGAATCGATGAAATCAAACTTACTACGATTTCCGGGGTAGACGTTCCGATACCTACAATGGTGAGACCGATGATGAATTCGCTCATTCCTGTCTTCTTTGCGATGCTTGATGCACCGTCTACAAGCCAGTTGGCTCCCATAAGGATGAGCACGAGTCCGGCTGCCAGATAAATAAATTGAAGTGCCATTATTATAATGTTAAAACAGGGTGCGAATTTAGTAAAAAACTCTTAAAATTTTTATATTTGTGTTCCTAACCATGTTAGTCGATATGAAACGTATACTTCTTATATTGACTGTCTTGATGACAGGCATTCTGGCACATGCAAATGATTCCTTGACTGTTTTCTATAGGATTCGCCTTGATCAGGATATAGATCAGGCGGCCCAGAGACTTGTTGTTCTGGGACTGGAAAAGGCGGCAAAGGCCGATGCCGATTACGTACTGCTCGATCTGGATACTTATGGTGGTGCAGTTGACGCCGCCGACAGCATCAGGTCGGCTATCCTGCGTTATGACAGACCTGTTATTGCGTTTGTCAACATGCAGGCTGCATCTGCAGGTGCACTGATCAGCATCGCCTGTGACTCAATATATATGAAGACCGGCAGTTCGATCGGTGCGGCGACGGTAGTTGACCAGAATGGAGCTGTGATGCCGGATAAGTATCAGTCATTCATGCGTGGAATGATGCGTTCGACAGCAACGGCAAATGGCCGTGATCCCAAGATCGCCGAGTCAATGGTTTCTGCCGACAGCGTACTCAGCCTGACTCCGCACGAAGCCATCTCAGTAGGGTATTGCGAAGGCATCTGTGAGAGTGCAGAAGAAGTGGCTCAGCTTGTTTCAGGCGGAGAAGGGTATGTCATCAAGAATATGGAGGATGACATGTCATGGGTCGACAATATGATCCAGTTTCTGTTGAATCCACTTCTCCAGAGCATATTCATGATGATGATCATCGGCGGTATCTTTGTGGAGATACGTACTCCAGGTATAGGTCTACCGCTTCTCACAGCCATCATGGGTGCTGTCCTGTACTTCGCACCTGCCTATATGGGCCATCTGGCGGAACATTGGGAGATCCTTATGTTTGTAATCGGTCTTGTACTGGTTGCGCTGGAGATATTCGTCATCCCGGGGTTCGGAGTGTGTGGAATATCCGGAATCATTCTTATCGTTGGTTCACTTGCATTGGCGATGGTGGATAACGGTGTTTTCCGCGAGATTGACGGCAGCCTGAATCTGCAGCCGCTTATAAAGCCATTGGCGATAGTGGTGACATCTTTTGCGGCCGCTGTCGGAGGTTCTATGTGGCTGGTCTCAAAACTCTATGCTACAAGATCTTTTGATCATATCGCGTTACGTCAGGAAATGAAGTCTGAGGAAGGCTTTACAGGAGTCGTTTCAGGACTTGAAGGTCTTGTTGGAACAAGTGTGGTAGTCTTTTCTGATATGCGTCCAGGAGGAAAGGTGCAGTCCGAAGATGGTAAGATACATGAAGCAACATTGAAGTTCGGCGGCTTTGCTGCTAAGGGAACCCGTCTTAAGGTCCTTTCAGCAGAGCAGGGAAGATTATATTGTGAGGCTGAGTAGTTATGACTGGTTTCTGGACATTCTTTGCGTTTCCGCTTAACCTGCTGCTGGCAGTCTTTCTTATTGTCTGCCTGGGATGGCTGCGTAAGAATCGTCCGGAATCTGCCTTGATCAAGTTCCTGCTTTCTCCTGCAGCAACGATATCAGCCATCATTCTGCTGCTGGAGGCCTGCCTTTGGATCGGTTTCAGCGGTGACCGTACCTTTGTCGAGTCTGTTGTATTTGTAATAGTGCTGCTGTATATCCAGGTCGTGCTGTTGCTTGTAACTCTACGCGGATGGAAAAGGCCTGATGGAGTGATCAGATGGCGTTTTCTGCTTCTGCATGCCGGTCTCCTTCTGGCGGTCGGCTCAGGTTTTTGGGGTGCCCCTGATTCTGCCGAGCTGAGATTGGCTCTAAGTCGTGGGGAAGAAGCGGAAACCGCATATAAAATGAATGGAAGCCTTACCGGTTTGGGGTATAGTGTCAGACTTACAGACTATAAGGTTGAATATTCCGACGAAGGAATGCCGTCATACTACGAGGCAACGGTCTCGGTTGATGAGGAAGAACCTGCAGTCCTGTCTGTCAATCATCCCCTCAGTGTTGGTTTGGGCGAGGATATTTATCTTGCAAGCGTATCGGAGGAGTTCTGCATACTGCAGATTGTGCGTGAGCCATGGCGGTATTTTGCATTGGCAGGTATCCTGATGCTGATTGCAGGTGCATTCATGTTGTTTATTAAAGGTCCAAGGCGATGACAGGGTGGAGTGAATTCATATATTTTGCTGTAGCTTCAGTGGCTTGTGCAGTCGCTGCTTCTGTCCTTGCATTCATCTCTCGTCGAAAGGGGGCTGTAACATTTGCTGCTGCATCTGCTGCAGCTCTGGCATGTTTTATCGGCCTTTTATGGGCTTCTTTAGACAGACCGCCTCTTCGCACTATGGGCGAGACCAGACTCTGGTATTCATTCTTTGCTTCTTTAGCGGGCCTGTTTACATATATCCGTTGGAAATACAAATGGATCCTGTCGTTCTCTACAGTATTGTCGACTGTGTTTATAATGCTTAATCTGCTTAAGCCTGAGATCCATGACCAGACACTAATGCCTGCTCTCCAGAGTCCGTGGTTCATTCCGCATGTGACTGTCTATATGTTTTCATATTCACTCCTGGGGTGCGCATTTCTCATAGCGGTCGTGCGTCTGTTCAAGGATGGGGAGAGTCTGCTGAAGTCTGCTGATACATTAGTATATATAGGAACTGCATTCCTTACTTTCGGAATGCTCTCGGGAGCTATCTGGGCAAAGTCGGCCTGGGGACACTTCTGGAGTTGGGATCCTAAGGAAACTTGGGCGTTGATAACCTGGCTTTCTTATCTTTTGTATATTCATCTGAGACTATATAGGAAAGGAACTGATAGAGTTCTCTGTTTTTTGCTTATATTTGCTTTTGCCTGTCTGCAGATGTGCTGGTGGGGTATAAACTTCCTTCCGTCTGCACAGGATAGTATACATGTATATTAATTCATGCTTATGAAAAAGTTTTTCAAGATTTCAGCATTCGCTTTGCTGCTGGCTCTGCTTGTAGGTGCGACCATCTACAGGATTGTTGCCAATCAGGTCCCTTCTGCAGATCTTCCTGCAAATGAGAGGGTCTATGAGATTTTTGCTTCAGGAGGCTGTCTGGATTGTCACAGCGCAGATCCTGAGCTCCCGTTCTATTCTTCATTCCCTGTCATGGGTGACATGGTCAAGCAGGATGCTGCTGACGGCTATCGTGCATTTGACATGACCGGTTTCATGGAGGCTGTCAAGGCTGATGCTGATGTCAATCTTGTGGATTTGACCAAGGTTGAGAAGGTAGTCCTCGACGACCGCATGCCTATGGCCAAGTATTATCTGGTACATTGGGGAAGTTCAATTAATGCTCAGGAGCGTGAGATCGTTCTTGACTGGGCTGCACAGATGAGGGCCAGACTGTTTGAGGGTTCATGTCCTGTGGCACGAGTAAATGAGCCGGTGGCGCCGATCGAGGATTTTCTGGATTACGAAGATGAAGTGCTCAACAACCCTAAGGTCGCACTTGGATATGCACTTTATCATGATCCACGTCTTTCCATTGACAATACTGTTTCATGCGCAACTTGCCATGAGCTTGAGAATGCAGGTGTTGACAACCATCAGTACTCGCATGGTGTGAACGATCAGCTTGGTGGAGTGAATGCTCCAACAGTATACAATGCAGTATATAACTTCGTTCAGTTCTGGGACGGTCGTGCGAAGACTCTTGCCGACCAGGCAGCAGGTCCGCCGCTCAATCCTGTGGAGATGGCTTCAGAGTCTTTCGACCAGATCATTGAGAAGCTTCAGGCTGACAAGGAGTTTGCGGATGCTTTCACAGCAGTATATCCTGATGGTTTGACAGAGAAGAACATTACTGATGCCATCGAACAGTTCGAGCGCACTCTCATAACTCCTGGTTCTGCTTTCGACAAGTGGCTGTATGGTGATGATTCGGCTCTTACAGCAGAGCAGCTCGAGGGATATGAACTTTTCAAGAAGTATGACTGCGCAACATGTCATGCCGGCCCTATCCTCGGCGGACTTTCATACGAACTGATGGGACACCGTCGTGATTATTTCGCAGACCGTGGTCTTGAGCTTACTCATGAGGACAACGGACGATTCAAGGAGACAGGTCTGGAGCGTGACCGTCACCGCTTCAAGGTTCCGGGACTCCGCAATGTAGAGCATACATGGCCATACTTCCATGACGGTACCCGCGAGACTCTCGAAGAGGCTGTTCTCGATATGGGTAAGTATCAGAGCGATGTTGACCTGACTTCGGGCGAGGTCGCTTCGATAGTGGCCTTCCTCAAGAGCCTTACAGGCGAGATAAATGGTGTGCCTGTTACAACATCAAATTCGCGTGACGAAATTCATGGACATTAATATGAAGAGATTATTTGTTATGACAGCATTGCTATATTCAGCGGTGCTGTCTTTTGGTCAAGGATTCTGGGGACAGCCTCCTGTGGAGGATCCGACCGGTTACAAAGACACTTATAAGGATTATTTTACTGTAGGTGTTGCAGTAAACATGAGAAATGTGACTGATCCTGAGCAAATGGCTCTGATCAAGAAGAACTTCAACAGCATCACTGCTGAGAATGACATGAAGCCTGTTTCACTTCAGCCTCGTGAGGGTGAGTGGAATTGGGAGAATGCCGACAGGATTGCGGATTTCTGCCGCGAAAACGGTATTCCGCTCCGTGGACACTGCCTGTGCTGGCACAGCCAGTTTGCAGACTGGATGTTTGTGGATGAGAATGGCAACGAGGTGTCCAAGGAGGTCTTTTATGAAAGACTCCGCACACATATCCATGCAGTTGTAAACCGTTATAAGGATGTGGTTTACGCATGGGATGTCGTGAACGAGGCCATTGCGGACGGTGACGGCCGTATGAATCCATGGACCAAGGAGGTTCCGAGCCCATACCGTCAGTCAAGGCATTTCAAGCTTTGTGGCGACGAGTTCATTGCAAAGGCTTTCGAGTTTGCACGTGAGGCCGATCCTGATGCTCTCCTTTTCTATAATGATTATAATGCTGCAGATCCTGCAAAGCGCGACCGTATTTATGATATGGTCAAGAAGATGAAGGAGGCGGGAGTTCCTATCGATGGTATCGGAATGCAGGGACATTATAATATCTATGGTCCTTCGATGGCTGATGTAGAGGCTGCGATTCAGAAATATTCCACTATCGTGGATCAGATTCATTTCACTGAGCTTGATGTCTGCATCAACGAGGAGATGGGAGGCTTCCTGCGTTTCAGCCGTGGTGAGGCAAAGCCTGTTCCAGAACATCTGAAGGTGGTTCAGGAAGATCAGTATGCAGATCTTTTCAGGATTTTCCGTAAGTACAAGGATGTGGTTACCAATGTCACTTTCTGGAACCTCAGCGACAGGGATTCATGGCTCGGAGCCAACAACTATCCGCTTCCGTTCGATGTGGATTATAAGCCTAAGAGAGTCTACAGCATCATCAAGAACTTTGATCCGGCTCTGGACAATGCTGTGGTTAAGGAAGACTTCGTGCCGTCTGTGATGAATCAGCCTGGTCAGGAGTATCCTATGGTCAACTCTCAGGGATACGCGCGTTTCCGTGTTGTGGCTCCTGATGCAAAGTCGGTGATCGTAAGTCTTGGTTTAGGCGGTCAGGGCGGTACTGTACTTAGAAAGAATGAGGAGGGTGTCTGGGTCGGAACTACTGACGGACCGATGGATGAAGGCTTCCACTATTATCATCTTACTATAGACGGCGGTGTGGTGAATGATCCGGGTGCAAAGAACTATTATGGTTCCGTAAGGTGGGAGAGCGGCATCGATATTCCGGCTCACGATCAGGACTTCTATGCTGTGAAGGATGTTCCTCATGGACAGGTTTCCCAGATTCTTTATCCTTCAGAGGTGACAGGAAAGACTGAAAGGGCTTTCGTGTATCTTCCTCCGCAGTACGACGGAAAGAAGAAGTTCCCGGTGCTTTATCTTCAGCACGGTTGGGGAGAGGATGAGACTGCATGGAGCAATCAGGGACATGCAAACCTTATCATGGACAACCTGATTGCAGAAGGAAAGTGTGAGCCTTTCATTATCGTGATGGCTTATGGCTTGACAAATGAGGTCAGATGGGGTGGACTTGCTGATTTTGACTTCACCAGATTTGAGAGGGTTCTTGTTGACGAGCTGATTCCTTATGTGGATTCGCATTTCAAGACCATCGCCAAGAAGGAAAAACGAGCGTTGGCCGGCCTTTCGATGGGTGGTATGGAGACCAAGCATATAACTCTTGCCCGTCCCGAGGTGTTCGGTTATTGGGGTATTTTCAGCGGTGGAATGTATGCTCCTTCTGAGCTGAAGTCACCGGATCAGGTGAAGCTTATCTTCCTGAGCTGCGGCTCGAAGGAGTATCCTGATATGATACTTAAGTCGGTTGAAGGTCTTAAGGCAGCAGGCTACAATGCAGTTGGATATGTGTCGGAAGGAACGGCACACGAATTCCAGGCATGGAGAAGGTCGTTGTACGAAATGGCTCAGCTGCTGTTCAGGAAATAGTGATAGTAGACCTAAGGCGGCAGACTTTCTTTTGCTTGGCTTCGTCGGAACAAGTTCCGACTTCGTCCCTCCCACGACCTCGTCGCGGGCCCCTCCCTCTAACAAGGCCGAGGGTGGCCATGCCAGCAAAAAGAAAGTCTGCCGCCTTTGGGTAGCACGCTTTTCAACCAGACCCGTTTCCGGGTATCTATATGGTGTGTACGCCCAAGGCCGAGGGTGGCCATGCCAGCAAAAATAAAACTGTTGGTTTTGGGTTATAGACTTAGAACTCAGTTTGGGATAAACTTTGAATTCAGTTGGGATAGACTTTGAGTTTAGTTTGAGCTGAACCGGATAGATTTGATGTTCTGTCCGGTTCAATGTGTTAATATGGCTGATATGCGGTGTTTTCCAACATTTTCAGTAGCTGAACCGGATGAAATGGCTGTTTGGTTCGGTTCAGCAATGCTGAGCTAATGTTGCTAATGTGTGGCTTATTTGGGTAAGGTGGCTGAAGGGCGCAATATTCTGTCCTTTAGTCATGTTGCCCTTCCCATCATGCACATTTTCCCTTTGTAACATCATCTCCCAATCCAATGTCACAAAGGTCGGCAGGCCAGAGCGTGGTATAGTATCAGCACCAAAATTACGTGTCACAAAGGTCGGAAAAACAGAGTATTAAACCCATTACCACCTATCTTTGCTACATCTGGCAGTCGTTCCGTGATGCAAAGGATGTTATTGATTAAGTTTCATGTCGCCGGGCTTTATCCAGCCGAGTTTTGTGATGAGCATGTTGATGCTCAGGCTCAGGAGGGCTGGGGCGACGAAGTAGAGGCCAATGATCTTGGCTATGAGGATGGTTGTGGATTCAGCCGTTTCGGCCATGGTGGCATAGGTCGCAAGCGGGCCGACCAGGCCTGCTGTTCCCATTCCTGCTCCAAGGGCGTTGTTCGTCATGCCCAGGAGCATTGTGGATACGGGACCGAGGATGGCTGCTGTAAGGGTCGGAGCAATCCAGATTGCGGGATTGCGTGCTATGTTGCCGATCTGCAGCATTGAGGTTCCGAGACCTTGTGAAAGGAGACCGCCGACTCCGTTGTCTTTGTAGCTGATGACGGCAAATCCTATCATCTGAGCACAGCATCCTGCAGTTGCGGCGCCGGCTGCAAGGCCGTCGATGCCGAGCATCACGCATATGGCTACTGAGCTGATAGGCAGGGTCAGGGCACAGCCGACAAGCACTGCCACGGTCACTCCCATGAGGAATGGATTCAGCTGGGTTGCATTGTTGATGACTTCTCCGAGATATTGCATGAAGCCGTTGATAGGCGAGCAGCAATACCTGGCGAAGAGACCTCCGATTACGATAGTGACCATCGGTGTCAGAATGATGTCAACCGGGGTCTTCTTGGATATGAACATTCCGACTTCGGCTCCAATGATGACGCTCAGATATGATCCGACAGGACCACCGAACTGGTAGCCGAGAGCGCCGGAAATTGCAGACGAGATGATTACAAGCAGTGCGCACGACATTCCGTGAGCTATAGCCAGTCCGATGCAGGCTCCTATGAGAGGGGAGGTGCTGGATAAGGCTTGGGCGATGAAATCCAGGAAGTCCAGTCCGGGTATCTTTGCGATCTGGCCTATGATAAGTCCGAGGATCAGTGAGCAGAACAGTCCCATGGCCATGTGGCTCATGGCGTCGACTATATATTTCTTGATAAACTTTTTCATCATATTAATCCATAGGGTAGGCTACGCCCCATTCTTTTCGTAGAGTATCCATCTGTTTCATTATGCTTAGGGTCTCATCATGAGGCATCATTGGGGATTCGATGAGGCCTGCTTCGATGCATCTCTTGCATTCAATCACCTGATATTCATAGCCGTTGATCATGTCTACCGGCTTTGTGTGCTTCTCTACCAGTTCGTAATTTCTCCAGACTTCGATGGTTTCCGGACAGTTGATGTTGTCGATGCGGATGTAGCCTTCCGTGCCGCTGATGATGCCCTGACGGTCGTTCAGACAGAGGGCTCCGGACTGGAGGTTGGCCATCTTGCCGTCGGCGTAGCTGAGTGATATCGATTCGTGCATATCCATGCCTGTCGGGCCGAGGTGGCAGTTGCTGACTGTCTTGACGATGTCTGTTCCGAAATACATTCTGGCGAAGTTGAGTGCGTAGACTCCAAGGTCCAGCAGAGCGCCTCCGCAGAGGTCTGCTCTTACTATGCGTTCCTTGTGCTCCATCATGTAGCAGAGAGTCGCTGTCAGGACGCGTGGCTCTCCGATGATGCCGCTTTCCATGATTTCTGTTACTTTGTGAGAGAGCGGCATGTAACGCGTCCAGATGGCTTCTGTTATGAACAACCCTTTTTCGTGAGCTGTCTGGATAAGCTTTTCTGCCTGAGCTGCATTGGCTGTGAATGCTTTTTCAACCAGCACATGTTTACCATGCTCTAGAGCAAGCAGGGAGTGTTCGAAATGATGTGAGTGGGGAGTGGCTATGTATACGAGGTCGACTTCCGGGTCTGAAACCATTTCCTCGTAGCTTCCGTATGCTTTTGATATGCTGAACCTTTGGGCAAATGCCTCTGCCTTGTCGATGGATCTGGAGGCTATTGCATATATTTCGATGTCTTTCAATGGAGCTACTGCCCTGGACATTTTCTCTGCAATCCATCCAGCTCCGATGATGCCTATCTTGAACATGTTTATCAGTTTTTAGTTTAGCTGAAACAAACTTACGGATTTTTTCTTTATTTTGAATTCTCCTGTACGAGATTCCGCTGCCTCAGGCTTTATCTATAGAAATATATAGAGATCAAAAGCGTAAATATTACGCAAAATATTTGCAGGTTTGAAAAATATTACTACCTTTGCGTTAAAATTACACGATATGGAGGGGAATTACGTATATAAATATCCACATCCGGCAGTTACGACAGACTGCGTTATCTTCGGGTATGATCACCGAGATGGACTGTCTGTCTTGTTGGTGAAGAGAGGAATTGAGCCGTTCAAGGATCATTGGGCTTTTCCTGGCGGATTCATAAAAATGGACGAAGATGCTGAGACCGGTGCACGTAGAGAGCTGAAGGAAGAGACAGGGTTTGAGACTTCCTATGTAGAGCAGTTCGGCTGCTTCTCTGATGTGAATCGAGATCCACGCGAGAGGGTGATTACTATTGCGTATTATGCTTTGGTCAAGAAAAGCGATGTAAAGGGTGCAGACGATGCTGCTGAGGCGCATTGGTTTCCGATTGACAATGTGCCCTCATTGGCTTTTGATCACGACAGAATACTAAGGGTTGCCCTGAAGACTTTAAAAGAGAAGATTCATTTCATGCCTATCGGTTTTGAGCTTCTGCCGGAAGTCTTTACTATGCCACAGTTGCAGAGTTTATATGAAGCGATACTTGAGGTAAAATTTGACAGACGTAATTTTGCAAACAAGATGCTTAAGTTAGGAATACTCAATGAGGTTGGGGAGCGTGCTGTGAATGCCGGTCCGAGAATACCTGTAAAGTATTCTTTCAATTCAGACAAATATTCCGAGTTGAAAAGCAAAGGTTTCAGACTTGAGTTCTAGATATGATCTTTAACTGGTGCAATGTAGCCAGTTAATTTTTCACCAAAATAATATTGCGTAAAATTAACACAAAACTATTATGCAAACAAAATTAAGATTCTTTAAGCTGTCAAACAGATGGTATGCCGATGTCCCAGGACACACATTGGCAGAGAATGAGATGGTAGCGGGATCAGATGATTTCCTGGATGCCTGCAGTCACGGTAACAGCCAGGTAATCATTGAATTGTCAGACATTCAGACCCAGAATGATATCTGTGAACTCACTATGCTCAATCATAATCAGTATGGTGCACAGTATAGTGTCTCGGGACTGGAATTGGGTGTTCCGCAGATATGGATCTGTAATGTAACTCATGATGTGATGGGGGAACATCCCAGAAATATTTACATCCAGTCAATAATAATTTCGTAAATTTGAATCATCTTAAACTTAACGTATATGAATGAAATCAGATATACTCCTGGTAGGATTACGCACCTTAATGAAAATGAGGTGTTCGTGTTTGGGTCAAATCTTGGCGGCATGCACGGAGGTGGTGCAGCAAGAACCGCATATGAGAATTTTGGAGCAGTATGGGGCGAAGGAGTAGGACATTTTGGGAAGACATACGCCATCCCGACAATGCAGGGCGGGGTGGAAACCATCAAGCCTTATGTGGATCAGTTCATTGCCTACGCTGCAGAGCACCCGGAGCTTACATTTTATGTGACGCGTATCGGATGTGGGATTGCCGGTTTCCGTGACGAGGAGATTGCCCCTCTCTTCAAGGATTGCCGGGATATGGACAATGTGGTGTTACCGAAATCGTTCCACATTTAGAAATTGAAGACATACTCACATAATTTTTCACTATATTGTACTGATTTTCCAATGAGCAGATGAAATCTCTTGGATACAGGAGCCTTGCTCACGAGTATATTTTAATTAAAAATAACTGATATGAAGAAATCAAGCATTAAACAATTAGTCTATGCGCTGCTTGCAGCTGTTGTAGCATTTGCAGTATCATTTTGGATCAGTTACAAGTCTGCGGAGAATGACTCAGCAGATTCGGATCTAATTATTGTAAAAAAGCAGAGTGTGCTGGAAATTGTCGCTCAACTCAAACCGATGCTGCCGATGGAATTTGACACAGGTATTATCTGGACAGATGTAACTTGTGAAAATGATGTTGTCATTTATGATTATATTTATTCTGATCTTTATGCATCGGATGGGGATCAGGATACGATTGACTGGGTTATAGCTAATGACAAGCAGGAGATCATCAATAAGCAGGTGGCCGAATATGATTCCAATAAGGATACGAAGGACTGGATTGATTCTCTGATAGAAAACAGGTATAAGGTACAGTATCGATACAGTGACTGTGAATACGAATACATTTACTCGTTCACAATTTATCCTTCCGACTGGGAAGATGCTCTTGAGTGGAGGTAATTTAAGTTTACTATTATCTCCAGACGATGAAGTTTTCGTAGCGGTAGCCGCGGCCGTATTTGTTGTTGATGATGGCGAGGTGGTCGTAGCGGTCGCGGAAGTAGCCGAAGGATGCGGCGCCGACGAGGTAGATCGCGTTGTCGACCTTCATGTCAACCAAGGCCTGGGCGAAGTCGTGGAAGGACTCAGGTGTCTGGGTCATTATCACCATAATCTCGCCATTGCGGTCGCAGAGGGCCTTGCGGACTGATTTGCCTTTCGGCTCATTCTCTACCAGCACTCCGTTGTCTACAAGAGGGTACTGGCGGAAGAAGTGTCCTCCTTTTTCGGTAGCTTCCTCGAAGAGAGGGGAGTTTTCGGATACACCGACTGTTACTTTTCCGTCTATGATGCCGCAGAAGCCTTTTTTAGACAGTCCCCATGAGAGAGGCTCGCCCTTCATTACAAAAGCACCTACGATCTTGCCGTTGTCTGCTCGGATGTCTGCTGCCTGGGTTGTCAGGATAATGCTTTTATCGTGCAGGGACGGTACTCCGAGCATGAGTTCCGGCTTTGCGTTATGCGGGATGCAAATGTCTATCGGAATGTCGTTTATCGTGTCACGGAGATGTTCTGTGTAAGGCTTTACTAAAGTAGTGTCCGAGTAGTCTCCAAGCGGCTTGAGCGGCTCCTGGAACTCTTCCGGAACCTTGATTTCATTCATAGGTTCGAATACAACATCTTCGATGATCTCCTCTTCGGCATGGGTTTCATTATCAGCTGATCTGCCGCCGAATACCAGCACACCCATAGCCACCAGTGCAAGTGCGCCCAGCAGAATCCACAGACATGTCTTGCGTGGCTTCTGCTGTGGTTCAGCCGGCAGAGAACTCTGTCCGATGATCCTGAACTCGGTATCCTTTATATCGTATTCGTTCTTACCCATTTTTAGTTTTATTTAAAGATTCCATATATGCCTTCAATTTGATAAGCACCTCGCGGGATGCAGAGAGTTCATGATAGCATCCCGAGCAGTCTGACAGTACAAGCTGTTGCTTTGAGATGTCGATAAGGTATATGTAATCTATGTTAATGATGAGGCTGCGTCCGATTCTGAGGAAGTGGCTTCCCTTTTCGCCAAGCTGCTCGCCGATCATGCCTTCGAGCTGTCCGAGCTGGAATGTTACCAGACGCTGCCTGTTGTCGACGGTGACTACATTGGAGTAGTTTCCTTCAGAAGATATATAAACAAGCTTATCCTGCGGGACCCGCAGGAATTCAGTGCCTTTCGATATGTTTATATATGCCACTGCAAGCTTGATCAAGACTTCAAAGGTAGTTATTTTATTTTTATCAGTAAACCCTTCTTACGACGTAGTCCAGAGTATAATTGCAAAGATTGTCGCAGCTGACCTGGGTGTAAAGGCTGGCGTACGTCTCCGGATACTTCTCTACGGCTTCCTTCCATTGGTAGAGCTGAACATGCGCAATGGCTGCAAGTTCTTCATTTTCAATCATCGCCAATCCCTCTTCATACAGTTTAATGACAGTCTCCCTGGCATTCTCGTCAATGACTTTTTCACTTTTGCTCCACCTTGAGTCTTCATATCTGGTAAGTGGCCAGCACAGAGTGTATGAATTCTTTATGCCTGTCGCATATCGTATCATGTCCATGCCTTTCATATTAGGATCGGTGGCTGACTTTATGGCCTGCTCAAGGCGCACCATCTCCTTTGCAAACTCGAGCTTATACTGTGGATGTATATCAATATGTTTTTTCTTCAAGCTGAACGGGTCACGGCCCATATACTCGTCAGTGTTGAGTTTCTTCTGATAGCCTGCCGATACCTTGGACAGAGACTTTAGCGCCTTGCTGTAGTTGCGTGCCGCCAGGTAACTTGTGCCAAGAACGTCATTCAGATAGTCGGCATTGGTATAGCCTCTTTCATTGAGGAACCTGTCAAATGCGGATGTGTTTGACTGTGTCTGTTTTATATATGCAGCCAATTCATCAGGCTCGACTTCAAGTGTCATATTGTGGAAGTCACCCTCGAAGTCGAAGTCATTGTATCGGTTTCCTGAACGATGCTCTTTCAGGCTCGCCCCGTTAGCAACATCGCATAGCGTTATAAGTCGGTTATCAGCGATGTTTGCAAGCTGCAGGGCTCTGGTAGTCATGCCTCTGTCTATCATTCGCGGGCAGACCTCGGCGAGCAGTATTCGGCGAAGCATGTCATTCCAATAATACTGACTGACGTTATTTCGCATGTCATACCCGCCCCAAAGTCTTAGCTTTTCTCTTATCGAATCATCTATATTGCTCTTGATCTTGTTGTCAAGCCACTGAAGATCCTTGTAAAGTCTGGCCTCATATGCGGAATTGTATGTGCTTACTTTTGCATCAAGATACATCTTCATCACTCGGATCGATCCTTCAAGATATTCAGAAGCCGGATACTTTGATGCCTGCTGTATGTACCCCCATGCTTCCTGTGACTTTGCATCCAGGTCGGCCAGGAATGCTGCTGTATAATACCAGAGTGCCTTATCTGAGGATGGGGTTTTAATCATTTTCTTTGCCAGGCTGAATACTTTGTCGAATGAGGCTTTATCAAGAGAT
>JAZOPY010000143.1:0-18523 GCA_045655825.1 Candidatus Cryptobacteroides sp.
TATGCACACTCCGATGGCGGTTTACGCTATGGAGCAGGGCAAGCACGTTGCTATCGAGGTTCCAGCCGCTACAAGCATCGACGAGTGCTGGCAGCTCGTCAACACAGCCGAGAAGACTCAGCGCCACTGCATGATGCTCGAGAACTGCGTTTATGACTTCTTCGAGCTCACTACACTCAACATGGCACAGCACGGCCTCTTCGGCGAGGTAATCCACGCTGAGGGCGCATACATCCACAACCTCGATCCATATTGGAAGAACTACTACAGAGGCTGGAGATACGAGTTCAACAAGAAGAACCGTGGTGACGTTTACCCTACTCACGGCCTCGGCCCAGCTTGTCAGGTTCTCAATATCCACAGAGGTGACAAGATGAACACCCTCATTTCAATGGACACAAAGGCATTCAACGGCCTCAACGTTGCCGAGCAGTTCGGCGAGACCGAGTATGCAAACGGTGACCACACAATCACCCTCATCCAGACTGAGAAGGGCAAGATCATCGAGATCCAGCACAACGTTGTGACTCCACGTCCTTACAACCGTATGTACCAGGTAGAGGGTACTGACGGATTTGCAAACAAGTATCCTAACGAGGGTTACTCAATCCGCACTGAGGGCCGTAACTTCGACGAGCAGAAAGCTGTAGACGATCTTACTGGTTCTGCAAGCGACGGTGAGGCTTACCTCAGCAACGAGGTTCGCGACGCTCTCATGGAGCAGTACAAGCACCCTATCGCACGCGACATCGAGGAGATGGCGAAGAAGGTAGGCGGACACGGCGGAATGGACTTCATCATGGACTACCGTCTCATCTACTGTCTCAACAACGGTCTTCCACTCGACCAGGACGTTTATGACGCAGCTGAGTGGTCATGCCTCGGCGAGCTCACAAGAGTTTCTATCGAGAACGGCAACATTCCTGTCGTAATGCCTGACTTCACACGCGGCGATTGGAACAAGCTCGACGGTCTTAAGCTTCACCTTAAGTAATGAATATACAGTCAACTTATCTCTCTAACACAGAGAACATGACATTTGAGGAAATCCTGACTGCCATCGAAAGCAGTCAGGAATTTCCATTGTCATGCGTAAACTGGAAGGAGTATCCATACGCTCCGCAGGTCTCATTTCATGTAGCCCATACAGACAAGGCGCTGGTAGTGCTCTTTGACGTAAAGGAGGACCATGTGCGCGCCGTGAGCCTTGAGGCAAACGGCCCGGTATGGGAGGACAGCTGCGTGGAGATCTTCCTCGCAGTACCAGGTCGCGAAGGCTATTACAACTTCGAGACAAACTGCATCGGAACCTCACTCGCCGCTTACAGACGTTCGAAGACAGATGCCGACATGTTCGGTCCGGAGCAGATGGAGCAGATCGGAACAGTAGCATCGCTTCCGCATGAGGTCATCGACCGCAAGGGAGAAGGCCAGGAGTGGAGCATGCTGAAGATCATTCCGTTCTCACTTCTTGGACTTACCGAGAAGCCTGCTATGCTCAAGGGCAACTTCTACAAGTGCGGAGACTGCTGCGAGCCGATGCACTTCCTGAGCTGGTCTCCTATCGACCTGCCTCAGCCAAACTTCCACTGTCCTGAATTTTTTGGCACTATTTCATTTTAACCACGATTTTCATAACACGCTTATTTACAAACCTTTAGACAGAAAGTGCGTCGCACTATTTTTCGCTATGCAAGAAAAACTCATGAACATCGCCCTCCAGTTCGAGCTGGAAGGCACAATCGCCGAGATCAAGCCGCTTGGCGAGGGTTTCATCAACGATACATTCGTAATCAAGACCGAGGGTGAGGCACCGAACTACATCCTCCAGCGCAAGAACCACGTCATCTTCCCTGACGTACCTGGCATGATGGAAAACATCAAGGCAGTTACAGAGCACATCAAGGCTAAGGTTGCTGATCCTCTCCGCGAGACGCTTACAGTGATCCCAGCAAAGGACGGAAAGCTCTACGTCATGGACGGCGAGAACTACTGGGCTGTATGTCTCTTCATTCCTGACACGACATCACCGGTTCGCGCTGACACTCCAGAGCTCGCATATCAGGGCGGTCTCGGAACAGGCCGTTTCCAGGCTCTGCTCGCAGACTTCACCCAGCCGCTCAACGAGACCATCAAGGGCTTCCACAACATCCGTTGGAGATTCCAGCAGTGGGATGAGACAATCGCTGCTGACCCTGTAGGACGCGTAGCTGAGCTCAAGGAAGAGATCTCATGGATCGAGTCACGCAGAAAGGAGATGCTCGACTTCTGGTCACTCGTAGAGGACGGCACTATTCCAATGCACGTAACCCACAACGACACCAAGATCTCCAACATCCTCTTCAACGCTTCCGACGGCAGCATGCTCTGCATGATCGACCTCGACACTGTGATGTCTTCTACATCACTCAACGACTTCGGCGATGCCATCCGCTCATACACCAATACAGGTGCTGAGGATGACAAGAACCTCGACAACGTTGAAATGAGCCTCGAGATGTTCAAGGCATACGCTGAGGGTTACCTCCACGAGCAGAAGGCTTCAATGGCACAGAGCGAGCTCGACTGGCTTGCATTCTCTGCAAGATACATCACCTTCGAGCAGGTGCTCCGCTTCCTGATGGACTACATCGACGGCGACAAGTACTACAAGACAGCTTATCCAGAGCACAACCTAGTACGTACACACGCCCAGTACAAGCTCCTCCAGAGCATGGAGCGCCAGTACGACGCAATGTGCGAGATCATCAAGAATATCTAAAAAGTGCACGGTGGTCATTTTCGCTTACCACCGTGCACCAAGATTGAGTTTTAAAATACTTCTAGGTTATATCGATGTGCACGGTAGTCAACAATTTTGACCACCGTGCACATTTTTATTCGTTTGCCATTGCCTCTTCGACATCGGTTGAGAGGATCATAGCATAGAGACTATAACTTCCTTCTTAAAACGAATACGAAAGACTTAATCCCGATGCGACCAACATATCCGAACCCAAGTAAGTTACATTCGCTCCGAACCACCAGGAATTCGAATTTGTCCCATTATCAACTCGGATTCGTGTCCCTAAATTTATCTCTGCATATAGTCCCTTTCTGATAGGCTCATATCCAAGATCCGCATTGATATACGGCGCATACTTAGCATCTGAAAAAGTATATCTTGCATCAGCATATATCGGCAGACAAAACCCTTTATCAATCAATAGCTTCTGAGCTGAAGTTCCGCCTCCAATAAAAAGATTTCTATTCAAGTGATATCCACCTACCAAATCAACATTCAAAAGCAAGGAGTTCATAAGTTCTAGTCCAATAATGGCACCAGCTCCCTTTTGAGATTCACTAGAACAATCTATATAATCAGATTTATTATTTCCTACAACCCACATAGGCACTCCTATCAGGGACATCACCATACCGACACCGGCTGTCAATGCCCCAGAAATATATTGAGCACCATTGGAATATTGATTATCGCAAAAATCAGCAAGTATCATAACCCCGCCTCCTAACGCAAGTCCGGCACTAGTCATAGTCATAACCTTACCCGCATTCTGTCTTTTATACTCTTTAATATCGTTCGAATCCTGTGCTACGGCACTAAACACAGTAAAAAGATAAAGAAGAACGACCCAGAAAAGAGACACTGTTTTTTTCATAGGATTTATCGTTTAGAAGCTAAGGTTTACAACATCTTGCGTATCAGGAATATCATATGAAATGAGTCTAAAATGGTTATTATACTCAGTACCATAATAATCGAGATCCTCAGAAGTTTGTGGAGTATCATATGATTTTGCACGGGCAGGATTGAAACATGCAAGCGAAAAGTACCCATTGCAATCTCCGCCCCATCCAAAATTAAAATGCAATAATCGATTCCCTTTTATATCATGAGTCATACCATCAATTACCCATGAATGCCCATTAAATACATTGATGTTTTTAATGGCAGAAACGAAAAGGGGTTTGCCATCACGAAGATGGGTTTCTGTAATTCGCAACATTGATTCCGAAAAATCAGAATTACAATGTCTAGTTACATTGCTATAACGGCACCTTTTCATAAGCAATTCTATTTGCCGTGGAGTAATTAATGTTCCACTACTTGCTGAGAAATGATCCACATTATTATATATAGCTCCATATAATAACGAAACATCCTCTTGAGCCAAAGTATCCAGATTAGAAGGATTCTTATCTTTTTTCATGCCTATCCAATCTAGTTCGCTATTATTTACTTTCAATGTCTTAGGAAATTCATTGTGAGCCATAATCATTGCCAGAGAAACTGTGGAGCAGCCGGAGTAGGCATATTTACCATTATTCTTTATGCAGTATTTATTATATATACCTTCAACATTCCACTGACCTTGACCCCAATTTATATATAGTAAAGGTTCCACTGTTTGAACAGGATTTTCTGATACACCTGGGTTGTTAGGAACTAAAAAACCACCAGGGCCTATCAAAACATTACCTATCATTTCTCCAACAAATTGTTCATTACCCATAACATAATAATCATCGTCCGCCGCACAATAAAAATCAAAGGTAGCAAAATCAATGTCATCAGAACCTGAAATCTCATTAGTTCCCTCATTGGATATAATAATCTCTAAGGTGACGGGATTCAATGTCCCCTTTTCCGTCACCGCCACGATAGGAGGCATATCAGTATTAGCCCCTATAACTGCAAAACCTTCATTATTAGCATAATTTACAATGTATGCGGATGGCAGAGTTCCGTTAACAGACTTTGTTGTAACTCCCTCTTTATAATAAGTATCAAATGACTCTATCACTCTGTTTTGACCTGATTTTGTAGGTAATAACCCACCCTCAACTCTTTGCATAAAATCATTTAGAATATCCAAGGCGACCTCCTTGCTAACGAGTGTGACAGTATCAGTTTCTCTTGACACATCAGAAGTATGTACATGAGATATTACATCTGTTTTATTACATGCATTGAGCAACCCAATACACAATACAAATACAACTATTTTTTTCATGAGAGTGAAGTTAGTTCTATTAAATTAAATCATTGATTATTATAGAAATACCATATCCCTACACGATGAAAGTCCCTGACGATATGGTCCGGGACTTTTTGTCTTTATTCATTTGCCATTGCTTCTTCGACATCGGTTGAGAGGATCGGGAGGCGACGTGAGCCCAAGCGGCGGGCACCGTCGGCTGTAACAAGGATGTCGTCTTCCAGACGGATACCACCGAAGTCATAGTAGCCTTCGAGCTTCTCATAGTTCACGAAGCCCTTGTCGGTGCCTTCGCGCTTCCACTGCTCGATGAGAGCCGGAATGAAGTAGAGACCAGGCTCATCAGTCACAACATGACCAGGCTCGAGACGACGGGCCATTCTGAGGTTGCCCAGACCAAGGAGCGGATGACGCTTCTGGTCTTCTGCATAACCCACATAGTTCTCGCCGAGGTCCTCCATATCGTGCACATCCATTCCCATGTTGTGTCCAAGGCCGTGAGGCATGAAGAGACCGGAAACGCCCAATGGAAGCATCTCGTCAACGTCTCCACGAACCAGATCGATGGCCTTAAGGCCTTCGAGAAGGAAGCGGGCTGTCGCGTAGTGCACGTCCCAGTATGTCGTTCCTGGCTTTGTCAGACTGTATGCATAGTCGTTTGCCTGCTGGACGATATCATAGATTTCACGCTGCTTGGTGGTAAACTTACCACTGCACGGATAGGTACGGGTGAAATCAGAGGCATAGTGAGTGTTGCTCTCGGCACCGGCATCAACAACGAGCAGACGACCCGGAGTGATGATCTGGTGGTGGCTGTGGTTATGAAGAGTCTCACCATTCTGAGATACTATTGAAGCAAACGACACTCCCCAACCCTTTGACAGAGTCACACCTTCCATACGACCGGCGATCTCCTGTTCTACAACGCCAGGCTTACATGCACGACGCGCCTCAGTGTGCATCTCATAGCCGATCTCGGCAGCCTTGTCAAGCTCCTCGATCTCACACTGCTCCTTGATAAGTCGCATTGCGACCACTGACTTTACAAGCTCTTCAGAAGCACCGCCTGCTGCCACAGGAGCGACCTTGCGGACTGCATCAGTCGAGATGCCTGTCAGCTGCGAGAGCTTCATCTGATTGTAGTAGCGTGCCGGCGGAAGGAAGTGTACGGGACGTCCTGCAGCCACCGCAGCAGCGACGGCCTTGTCAAACTCAGCGAGCGGAGCTGTTGCTGCGCATCCGATCAAGGCACCCTTCGAAGCCACTGTAGGCTGAGGGCCCATCCAGATGATGTCATCAATATCCACATCGTTTCCATAGAGACATTCCTGAGCTGTATCCAGGTCAAGCACAGCGGCAAACCAAGGCTCGTCGATGCCCCAGTAATAAAGGAAGCTGCTGTCCTGACGGAACTTATAGTCGTTGCCGCGGTAGTTTGTCGCAGCCTCAACATTGCCAAGGAACACGGCGATGCCATGCGCCCCTCTTGACGCCATCTGCTCGAGCAGACCGCGGCGTCTGTTTACATATACTTCTGAACTGAACATATTATTTCTTTTGATTTTGCACAACATTGAACATGATGGAGGTACACCTTCTTTTCAGCGGTGAAGGCGAGCTTAAGGTATTTCGTATCTGCCGGAAGATTCTCAAATGACACATAATCTACGAAAGCATCGTGGTTGGTGTTGGCCCATACCGGTGTGTCCTTGATCTGGTGAAGATTCCATTTCTTACCATCCTTGGAAACGAAAAGGAAGAGTTTTGACGGAGGCACAATCTGATCCTTGTGGCAATTGAGCATCCGCACATCAAGACATTTGAAATTCTTATCGAGCTTTACCTTGAATTCGTGAGTACCCGGCTTGCATATCGCCCATCCCTTGTCTGAAGGATCCTCCTTAGGGCAGGATGTTTCCGAACTCATGTACTGCTGGGCCCCTGCCCAGTATTTGTCGCCTCCAAGCCATGCCATATAGTCCTCATATCCCTTGACAGACCAATACGGCTGTCCGAGCTGATACTGCGAACCTGGCTTTTCAAACAGGCCACACATCACAAACGATATTATCTTCTCGGCACCGCCTTCGGTCGCAGCAACCATCTGTGAGAGCAGACGAGGGAACGGAGCCGGGATCAGAGCCGACTGACGGTCATTGGTTCCTTCTTCCCAGGCAAAGGACTCGCAGTTCGCCCACATCTGGATGCCGGCCTTGTCGTGAATTGCACGAAGCTTCTTCCAGTTTTCACGGAGGCGGGTGAGAGGATATCTCTCCCTCACGCAACCGATCTCGTCCTGGTATGCGATGATATCCACCTTCAGGCGCATGATCTGCTGCTCATAACGTGGATCATCAAAGTTGGAGTTGAAGATTCCGTATGGAGAAATCATTATCTGTGCTCCCGGAGTCAGTTCACGAGCGCGGGCAGTAAGGGCATTGACAGCCTCAACAGCATAATCAGTAAGCACCGGACCGAAGCAGTCCTCGACCGGAAGATACCAGCCGTAGAATGCCGGATGCTCTCCATATATGCCGGCCAGCTCCTCCATCATCTCTATCTGGCGTCCCTTGATCGCAGGATCACGCAGATTGTCGTCCTGATCCTTCGCCCATCCGGTACTCATGAACACCTTCATTCCATACTTCGCCGCCTCATCCATGATTGCATCCACAGGACTCTGACGCCACTGGGGATAGTGCCACTCCATGAGCTTCGAAGGATAATAGGCCTTGCACTCGTTTGCCACCGACATGAATACAAGATACTCCATTCCCATCTCATGCATTTCTGCAATCTTTGCAGCCCACATCTGAGGGTCGGTATTGTCGATGTATGGAGGGTTGGTGTACTTGTTACGAACGTCCTGATACGGAAGGTTCACGAATGTTCCTGTGATCGGAAGAACCTGAGCGAAGGCCGAAGCGGCAGCCCAGAAAAGCAAAAATATCGAAATGATGGTTTTTCTCATATCTTATTCAGTCTTATCCGGACAAATTTACAGAAATATTTTGAAACAGGTAATATCACCCTTTCGCGACGCAAGGTTTTCGCGCTTTTTTCTTGCGTCGCGAAAGATATTGGTGAAAGAAATTGGTATCTTTGTCATGATATAACGAACATTTACATGAAAAAGATTCTTACAACTGCTTTTGTTGCTCTGGCGATGCTCGCCGGTTGCGAGAAGCCTGGCAATGATCCTGACACAACAGGGCCGGACACCCAGAATCCGGACGGCAATATCACGCTCGAACTCCCTGCCGACCCGCAGCCTCAGAGCACAGACTTCACGCATAAGATCATGCTCCTGCAGCATACCGGTACAGCATGTCCGAACTGCCCTCGCCTGATGACATCTCTCAGGGAGATTGCAGCAGATCCGGCATATGCCGCAAAGTATCAGCACGTGGCCTCCCACTCGTATAACACTGACGACCCTGCATGGTCAGAAGCCGCAAAGAAGATATCCGATGCATTCTGCAAGGCATACCCTGAACTGACATTCAATCTTTCGGGAGAGACCACAGGTGACGACACATCCGTTGCCACCATCAAGAGATTCATTGACCAGACCCACAAGGACAAGGCAGACGCAGGCATCTGCGCAGCAGCTCAGCTGACAGGCAGCACAGTTACCATCAGCACACAGATCAAGGCCGGAGCCGAAAACAGCTACCGTGTGGCAGCATGGATCCTTGAGGACGACATCAAGGCACAGCAGTCTTCGAACGGAGCCGTCGAGGAGTGGATGCACACACATGAGAACGCGCTCCGCGCATTCTCTGGCACATCCCTCAACCTCGGCATCTACGGCGAAAAACTCGGAACGCTCAAGGCAGGAGAGACTGCCGAAAAAGTTCTGACCATCGAGCTCCAGAAAGACTGGAACGCAGAAAACTGCAAGGTATTCATCCTCGTAAACTCATCAAAGGACGGCAAGTTCGACGTAGCAAACTGTACGATCTGCCCTATCGGAGGCAATGTAACATATCAATACAACTAAAATGAAGCACATCAGATATATCATCGCGGTGCTCTCTGCCGCTCTTGCCCTCGCCTGCGGCAAGGAAAACCCTCAGCAGCAGGAGGAGACTCCAAAGCAATCTTTCGACATCAAGATCCAGGACCTGCACTCAAGCTACTGCAAGGTATCCGTTACTCCTGATGACAAGAACACCCAATATTTCCTCGGAGTGACCACAGAGGCTTATTTCAACGAATTCGGCTCCATGGAAAACCTTGAGGAGACCGTGACCAACTTCATCGAGACCCAGATCATCATGAATCCTGAGCTCTCGATTGCAGAACTCATGCACAAGGGCGACTACACCCGTGAGGTCACTGGCCTTCTGCCGGAGCAGACCTTCATCGTCTTCGCCTGCCACACGGACGCAGAAGGTGCGGTCATATCGGAGATAAAGCTCATCAAGGAGACCACTCCGCCTGTAACCAAGGCAGAGCTCACCTTCGAAATAGAGGTCGACCAGATCACAGCCACCAGCGCGATGCTCTTCATTACTCCAAGCACCGACGACCAGTATGTATGGCTGGAGCTTCCTGAGTTCGTATACAAGGGCATGACAAACGAGGAACTCGAGGCTTTCCTTCTGAAGAACTACAAGGCTTTCTTCGGCCTGCATGCGACAACCGGAGAAATGATGCACTCATTCGACGGGAAGCTCGATCCGGACACTGAATACATGGTCATAGCGTTCGGCTACGACGGAGGCATCACCACAGAACTGGCAACGAAGAAATTCCGCACACTCACTCCTAATGACGCCACTGACGTGACATTCGAGTTCTCATACAGCGACCTCACCAGCCGCAGCGTGAGCATGACATTCATCCCGTCCGACAACACCGTTTCTTATCTGGCTATCGTTGTAGACCAGGCGACCCTGGACAGAAAGGGCGGAGCTTCAGAGGAGACCGTAAAGAAAATCATCGACTCTGAGATCAAGAAGGCCATCCTCGTGGGAGACTGTGAGGACAGAGCTGAGTTCGCCCAGTACTATGCCCAAAGAGGCAAGCAGACAGGAAGCTTCGGCCTGACTCCGGGAATGAAGCACTATGCATGCGCGGTGTGTATCGATGCACAGGGAGAATATGCATCTGCGGTAGGCATGGCGGAATTCGACGCACCTGCTGAAGGCTCGACAGACGCAAGCGTCACCGCTTCATTCACCAAGTGGTTCGACGGAGATGCCCTCGCCAAGGCAGACCCTGACATGTACGGAGACTACGCCGGATGGGCTGTCATGAACATAAACTTCCAGCTTGGCGGTTCAGCGAAAGAGGCCCTCTACACCATCTATCCTGTATCCATCCTCGAGGAAGAGGGAGCGACAGACGATGACGTAAGAGAACTTCTCCTGAGCAACGACCTCCTTGGCATATACAATTTCTACACAGAGAATCAGGTGACAGTCCAGCTCGAATGGGACTGCGACTACAAGCTTTTCGCCATCGCATTTGACCAGAACAAGAATGCCGGCGAGATGTTCACCCTCGAGATTCCAGCACTGAGCAAAACCGGAGCTTCTCCAGCGGAGGAGTTCTAAAATCCCATAAAATATGAAACGCATATTTTCAATCTGCATGCTCTGCGCCGTCGCTCTCACAGCTTCGGCCCAGAGCATGCGCGAGCGTATACTGCTGGATGAGAGCTGGCAGTTCGCTTTCGGCGACGCATCGTCCCCTGCCAGGGACTTCGGCTGCGGCACAGAGTACTTCAACTACCTGACAAAGGCTGCTTCCATCCACAACGAAGGCCCGTACTCCCCTAAGTTCGACGCCTCGGACTGGAAGAGCGTAGACCTGCCGCACGACTGGGTGGTGGACCTTCCATACGCTGCCGAGGCAAGCCACAGTCACGGATACAAGACTGTCGGATACAAGTATCCTGAAACCAGCGTGGGATGGTACAGAAAGACCATCAACATACCCGCTGAAGATTACGGAAAACATCTTTGGCTGCAGTTCGACGGCATATTCCGCGACGCCCGCGTATGGGTCAACGGCTTCTACCTCGGACAGGAGCCAAGCGGCTATGCTACACAGATTTACGATATATCAGAATACCTCAATTACGGCGGCGAAAACATCATCTGCGTACGCGCTGACGCCACCCTTGAGGAGGGATGGTTCTATGAAGGTGCCGGCATATACAGACATGTATGGCTCAACAAGGCCGACAAGGTTCACGTGGCGCCATTCGGAACATTCGTATATTCGGAATTTGCGGTTCCATACAGCCTTCGCGGAGAGGCGGGGCCAGACCTTTCGATGGCGTCAGTACATATCGAAACCACAGTCCAGAACATGGGCTCTGCGCCGGCCTCATACACCCTCAAGCACAGACTGATTGATGCCTCAGGCGCAACAGCCGGCACATGCGAAAGCGACGGCGGGCTCATCCTGGCCAAGGACAGCCACAAGACCCTGGCGGCAATCCCAGTGGAAAACCCGCACCTGTGGAGCTGCGAAGACCCGTATCTTTATACGCTGGTGACTGAGGTATATGCAGGAGAAACGCTCGTTGACTCTTACGAGACCACAACCGGCATCAGACACATCGCCTTTGACAATGACCGGGGATTTCTGCTCAACGGAAAGGTTGTCAAGCTTAAGGGCGTTAACATGCACCAGGACCACGCCGGAGTGGGAGCAGGCATCCCTGACGGTCTTCAGGAGTGGAGGCTTCTCCAGCTCAAGAAGTTCGGCTGCAACGCCTACCGTTCAAGTCACAACCCTATGACTCCGGCCCTGCTTGACATCTGCGACCGCCTTGGCATCCTCGTGATTGAAGAAAACCGACTGACAGGCATAAACAAAGAGCATGTCGATCTTCTGGAGCGCATGATCCGTCGTGACAGAAATCACCCTTCGATCATCCTCTGGAGCGTAGGAAACGAGGAATGGGGCCTGGAGTGGAATGAGTTCGGGACACGCATCGCCGAGTCCATGCGCGAATACTGCCACCGTTTCGACCCTACCCGCCTGATGACGGTAGCATCCAGCAGCGGACCGAACATCCTCATCCCTGCCGACGTTGCCGGTTACAACTATATCCTCCAGAACCCTGTGGAGAAGCACCGCGCGGACTATCCTGAGCGCTGTGCCCTCGGCTCGGAAGAGACCACAGGATGCGGCACACGCGGAGTCTATTTTGAGGCTCCGACAGGACGCGAGCGTAACGCAGTGGAGGCAGGAAACGGCCGCATGGTGGCCTTCAACCGTTACAAGCATGGACCGGACAGCCTGTACAACTGCATTGAAAGAGGCTGGAAGTTCTATGCGGAAAGAGATTATCTCGCAGGACTCTTCTACTGGACCGGATTTGACTACCGAGGTGAGCCGAACCCTATGACCTTCCCTGCCACAAGCTCAGAGTTCGGCACCCTGGACTACTGCGGCTTCCCTAAGGACGAGGCCTACTACCTCCAGTCATGGTGGACCGACGAGCCGGTGCTCCATATCCTTCCTCACTGGAACCTTGAGGGGCATGAAGGCGAGAAGGTGTCTGTCTGGGTATACAGCAACTGCGACGAGGTCCAGCTCATCGTAAACGGCAAGAGACTCGGAAAGAAGAAGATGCCTGTCAACGGCCACCTGGAATGGGAGGCGACCTACAAGCCGGGATACGTCAAGGCAATCGGCTACAAAAACGGCAAGGCAGTCATGTCGGAGCGCATCGAAACAACAGGTACTCCTGAGTATCCAGTATGGACATACGAAACGGTCGGAGACATAATCATAGCGACTGTGGAAATGTTTGATGGCAAGGGCCGCTTCGTCCCTACCGCCAACTGCGAACTGGAGTTCAGGCCACGCACATCTCAGTGGAAGATCCTCGGCTGGGGCAATGGAGATCCAGCTTTCCAATACGTCGAAAGGCCCATCGACAAAGACGCAGACAGAATCAAAATACAAACTTTCAACGGCTGTGCTCAGGTCATTATCCAAAAGAAGTAGTATCTTTGCGGGCTAATGATTCTTGAAACCATCATATCAGTCCTTCTGGCGGTTCCCTTTGTAGAAAAAGGGCCTGCCGACACGTTGGACAGCTCAATCATAGAGACATCCGCTAAATCGGTCATTCCGGTCGAGCGGATGTCTTCTCCTGTGACGGAAGTATACATGCTGGACATGAAGGAAAGAGGAGTAGACTCGCCTAAAAAACTGTCCGCAATCGTTCCCAACCTCCACATTCCGGATTACGGATCGGCTATGACCTCGTCGATTTACCTGCGTGGATTCGGATCCAGGATGGAGAATCCGGTGCTGGGATTCTATATCGACGACATTCCTATCCTGAACAAGAACGCTTACGACATAGACATGCTTGACATCCGCCGTGCGACCGTATTCCGCGGCCCCCAGGGCACGCTCTACGGCCGAAACTCCATGTGCGGAGTCCTCTCCCTCAGCACCCTTTCCCCTTCCTCATATCACGGACTGAGGGCTGGAATCGAATATGGTTCGGCAAACACTTTCCTTGCCAGGGCATCATACTACGGCAAGACCACCAAAGGTCTGGCCATTGGAGGAGGCGTAAGCTTCAGACATTCGGACGGATTCTACACCAATGCCTTTACAGGAGAAAAGTGCGACCCGTATGACGGTCTCTCACTGAGATTCCGCATAGAGAAAAGCCTCAAACCAGACCTGTATTTCGAAAACATCATATCTGCCGGGGCCCTGACCCAGGGCGGATGGCCCTACAGGCAATATCTGCCACAGACCGGAGAGCTGCTTGAGACATCATACAACGACAAATGTGGATACAAGCGCTTCAGCCTCACCGAGGCGGTGAAGCTGCGTCTGGAAGCGGAGAACTATACCCTCAACAGCATATCCTCGCTGCAGGTGCTGCTGGACCGGATGGACCTTGACCAGGACTTCACCACACGTTCAATGTTCACCATGTCGCAGATCCAGAGGGAAGGCGCGCTGACCCAGGAGATTATCCTCAAGCCGAAGGCAGGCTGGAAGAAGGACTGGTGGAACTGGCAGAGCGGAGTGTTCGCCTTCTGGAAGTTCAACCGCATGTCGGCTCCGGTTAACTTCAAGCAGGACGGAATAGATGACCTAATACTCGGAAATGCCAACAGCAATATCCCTGAAGACGTTGCCGGAGGTTATGACAAGCCCCTGCTCTTCAAGGAGAGCGGATTCCCTATCGGCAGCGAGTTCGGTACGCATACCTACGGAGCGGCATTGTATCATGAGTCGTACTTCAATGTGGGTAAATGGCTCTTTACGGCAGGTCTGAGACTTGATTTCGAGGGCGCGGTGATGGATTATTGCAGCGACGCTACCGTCCACTACATGTTCCAGCCTACCATGAAGGACTGGAGAAAGTATGACATCCTTTACAAGGGTCGGTTGAACGGAGTGCAATATCTGGAACTTCTCCCTAAAGTGTCTGCCTTGTATGATTTCGGAGGTGGAGCAAATAACGTATTCGCAACGATATCGAAGGGTTACAGAAGCGGCGGATACAACACCCAGATATTCTCGGACATCCTCCAGAACAAGATGATGAACGGCCTGATGGGCGACCTGGGAGTGTATCTGGACAATGCACCTGCCGAGATGGACGCCGAGAGCACGGCATACCGTCCCGAGAAGTCATGGAACTTCGAGGCCGGCGGACATTTCGACAAATGGATAGGTGGCGGACATATTTCCGGTTCTGCATCGGCCTTCTACATCCTCTGCCGCGACCAGCAGATCACCATCTTCCCTCCGGGCATGTCCACAGGCCGAATGATGGCCAACGTAGGCCGCTCGAGAAGCATAGGAGCTGAAGCGACCCTGTCATATGGATACAAAGGTCTGTCCCTTACTGCCGCTTACGGATACACTGACGCCCGTTTCACATCGTATGACGACGGCAACAACGACTACAGCGGCAGCCGCATCCCGTATTCGCCGGAACATACCCTGAACTTCAGGGCAGGATATCTGTTCATGCTGACGAACTCTGTTGTGCGCAATATCTCAGTGAATGCAGACTGCAGCGGCATCGGACGCATCTGGTGGGACGAGGCCAACCAGTTCGTGGAGCCTTTCGTCGCACAGGTAGGAGCAGACGTTTCCGTGGCGTTCCGCTGGTTTGACCTGAGATTCAGGATGGACAATATACTGAACGAAGACTATAATGTATTTTACTTCAAGTCCGTCGGAAACAACTTCTTCCAGAGAGGAAAGCCGCTCCGATGGAATATCGGCATAAACATATCGCTATGATGAAAAGATTCTTTACCATACTCGCCTTTGCATGGGCTTTGACTGCATGCGAAAAGGCGCCTACAATCATTACAGACGATTCTCCGGAGTATACCGGAACAATGGTCGTAGCCTATGAAGGCGAAGACTTCGAGCAGAGCGGCATAAAGGTGTTGGGAGAATTTGATGAGAGCAAGACCACAATAGACATCAAGCTCCAGAAGGTCAAATTCGTGCCTGCCATGCCGATCAGGATCGACGTCACCATCATGGACGTCCCTGTCGTTTCGGACGGTGAGGGTTCATGGACATTCGAGGCAGACGGCCTCACACCGTGGGCAATGGGAGGTCCATACGAAACGTACCGCGTAGATGACCTACGCGGCACGATATCAGGGGACTCCATCGAGTTCTCCCTCGGTTTCTTCAATACAAAGAAACAGGAAAACTATCCGACCAGTTATAGCGGCATCCTGAACTAGCTTACAGGGCCTTAAGAAGAAGGTTCTTCATAATATCATAACCTTCTCTTGTCGGGTGCACTCCATCCTTTGCCAGACTCTCAGGCAGACCTCCGCGCTCATCCTTCATGGCTGAGTGGTAGTCCACATACTTGATCCTGTTTGCCTTGGCGTATGCTTCAAGCATGGCGTTGAGCTGAGCTATCTTCTCTGCCGCTCCAGTCACATGCGGATGCCAATAGAAAGACGCTGCCGGGATCACCGAGCAGATGATCGGCTTTATTCCGTTCGCCTTGGCAAGGTCGCACATGGACACGATATTTCCGAAAGTCTTTTCCATATCGATCTTTCCTGAATTCTCAGCAATGTCATTGGTTCCGGCGAGGATCACGACATACTTCGGATGCAGATCGATCACATCCTGCCTGAAACGCAGAAGCATCTGGCTTGTGACCTGGCCGCTGATGCCGCGTCCCACAAAATTATTATCCGAAAAGAACTCAGGATCGGCAGAAGGCCATCCGTCAGTGATGCTGTCTCCCATAAGGACTGCCTTGGGAGCCTCTGTAACCTGTGCATTAGCTTCTGCGTAACGATTATAATTGGCCCAGTCGTTCTGAGCCACTGCGAGCATCGGAACAAGGATTCCGATGATGAATACACATATCTTTCTCATATCTGCTATTTTTTGAAACGATCGTTGAAGAATTGGAACTGGTACTTCACTGCGTTGTACCAGTATGGCCAATTATGCTCTCCCGGCCTCTGGTAGAAATCATGAGGGATTTCCTGCTCGAGGAGTTTTTTGTGCAGATTGCAGTTCACCTCGTAGAAGAAGTCGCCCGTGCCGCAGTCGAAGATGATGTTCATGCCCGGCTGGATGAGGTGGGTCATGTTGATCACGGTGTTGTTCTCCCAGTTCTCAGGATGCTCCTGAATGGTTCCGAGGCGCTTTGCTATGTCCCAGTTCTCAGGGAAAGGACGGATGTCCACACCGCCCGACATGCTGCCGGCCGAGCCGAACACATCCTGATGCCTGATGGCTACATAAAGGGCTCCGTGTCCTCCCATGGAGTTACCTGTAATAGCCCTTCCGGACTTGTCTGCCAGAGTCTTGTAGCGCTTGTCCATGAATGAGACCAGCTCCTTGGACACGAAAGTCTCATACTTATACTCCGGCATGATCGGAGAGTCGAAATACCAGCTGCTGAAGCCTCCGTCAGGAACGACCACGATGACGTCATAACGGTCCGCAAGGCGTCCCAGATGGCCGTCGTAAGTCCACCTGTCGATGTGGTTGTCACTGTATCCATGGAGAATATACACCACAGGATAGTTCCTACCCTTCCAGTATCCGTCCGGGGTAATCACTGTAGCAGGAATGTCCTTGTTCATGGACTCGCTATAGACAAAAACTTCTTTTTGCCTATAAGCAGAAGCAAAATGGCAGAGCATCAACAGCCCTGCCATCATAATAAACCTTTTCATCATATCTCGATAGTGCTGTTGAACATGTAAATATAGCACTATTTCTTAAGATATCTAAAATCTGCCTGTCACACTTTCTGCGGCAATCATGCCTTTGCGGAAAGATGCCTTTCTCTTTGCAAGAGCCATTGTAGAGGCTGCAGGATTGATTGCTGCGATGCCGCGGAATGTCGGCAGAGCTGAAGTTTCAGTGAAGCACATGTACTGTCCGTCTACCTCAGCAGCATAGAACATCGAAACGAACTTCGGATAGTTCGGAGTGTTGACGCCGTATCTCACGAGGGCACGCTGACCGTCGTCAAGGACGCCGGCAATGGCGATGCCGTAATTGCCGTCTGTAACCGTATAGAAATTATCATCCACATCTCCACCGAGGAAATACATGTTCACAGTGGCATCATACTCCTCAAGGTAACAGTTCTCCTGTACCAGCTGAGCATAGAATGTAAGGTCATTACGGTCCTTATTGTACTCCACGTCCACAGGAATGTCTGCGAAACCCTCATATCCGAACATCCAGAACGACTTGTTGGTCACATGTCTTGAGAGAGTGACATTCATCTCGACACCGTTCTCACCGACTATGGTCCAGTCACCTATCCAGGCCTTGTACTCCTCCGTCGGAATCTGCTCTTTGACCTCGAACACCTCTGAGGTTGCATAGAGTCCGCTGACCTTGCCTTCCGGAGTGATACCAAGGGCTACCGCCATATAGTATCCCGGATCAAGGTCGAAGGCATCAGATGCAGAACCGGAATAAAGAAGTTCGGCTACAGTATGATTTGTTCCATAATAGTCATTGTACTCGTCTATGTACGCCACCATGTCCTCTGCAAAGAGTACAGCCATATCGTAAAGGTCATTCACATCCCACAGGCTTGCATACACAACAGTAATCGCGTATGTGTTGCGGTCTGTGCTGTTCACAGTGATGACATTGTCATACTCCTGACCATTGACGACTCCCTCGCCTACATAATTCACTGTCCATGCCTTGTTGACCTTCATACCATTGACAACCTCACCACCGCCTGTGTTTCCACCACCTCCGGTGTTGCCTCCATCGTCAGAAAGGATGGTCTCGAACTCCACTGATGCAGAGCTTCCGTAGACCTTTCCGTCTGCTGAGAGACCGAAGGCGATGTACTTGTACGAGGTGCCGGGCTTGAGTTCCTTGAGCACGGTCACATAGCTCTTGGACCTGCGCAGTCCCTCGTCAGACTCTCCGTTCATATAAGCCTCAACGGCCATATTGATCAGATCCACCTCATCGCCGGCCACGACCTCAGTCAGGAAACCGAGCCAGGTGTCACTCTTGTCTCCGTTATGCGTCACCTT
>JAZOPY010000144.1:0-23252 GCA_045655825.1 Candidatus Cryptobacteroides sp.
AGGAAGTCGTTTTCTCCGGTAATGATTATAAGATCGAAATCTGGGCCAAGGAAAACTATGAGTCCAGCATCATATCAAACGAAGATTTCATTTCTATAGCCGGTTCATTGTCAGAAATCATCTAGACACGGAGGACCGGAATATGTCAGAATATCATACTTCAGTATTATTAGACGAGAGCGTATCCGCACTTGTAGGCTCCACTGATGGAGTCTACGCTGACGCTACATTCGGAGGAGGTGGGCACACGTCCGAAATACTTTCACGCTTATCAATCAATGGGCGTGTGCTCGCTTTCGATCGAGACTCAGATGCAATTGCAAACAAGCCTGATGACTCTCGCCTTACACTCATACGCAGCGATTTCCGCTGGATACACAATCATGTACTCCATCAGGGATACAAGGACGGTATCGACGGTGTGCTGGCAGATCTTGGAGTATCATCACATCAGTTCGACACTGCAGAGAGAGGATTCTCGTTCAGATATGAGGCTCCCCTTGACATGAGAATGAACCAGGAGGCAGAAAAGACTGCTGCAGATATCGTCAACGGCTATGAGTACGAAGATCTGGAAAAAATCCTCAGACTTTATGGAGAGGTAGACAACAGCCGCAAGATAGCCCAGCTTATCTGCAAAGCTCGCGAAAACGCTCAGATCCTCACTACCGGAGACCTGGGCAAGGCTATCGAAAGCGCGCTGCCGAAATTCGCGGAACACAAGTTCCTCGCAAAAGTCTACCAGGCCTTGCGAATCGAGGTTAACCAAGAGATGAAGTCACTGGAGAAGTTCCTCAGCGGAGCAGCGGCATCACTCAAGCCGGGAGGAAAGCTGGTCGTGATAACATACCACTCCCTCGAGGACAGAATGGTGAAGAACTTCATCAAGGCAGGAAACATTGAGGGTAAGGTGGAGAAGGACTTCTTCGGAAACGCAACCGCCCCACTGAAGGCAGTGAACAGGAAACCGATACTCCCGACAGAAGAGGAGATATCATCAAACACAAGAGCGCGAAGCGCAAAACTGAGAATAGCAGAAAAGGCATAGGCATTATGGCTAAGGAAAAAGGCAACGGAAGAGTATCAGTAGCGACCGTCATAAAGTCGATACTCAGCGGCGACATCCTCATCCTCATGAGGGTGGACCGACTGCTCCCCTACATCCTTTTCCTATTTGTACTCGGATGGGTCAACATATTCTTAAACTACAGCATTGAGCAGACAATGGCCAAGGTTGAGAAGAACAAGAAGACCCTGGAATACTACAAGAACGATTACGCCAACAAGACCTACGAGTTTGTAAAGGCTGGAAACATAAGCAACATAAAGGACATGTTGGAAAAAGGAGGGTCAGAAGTGACCACACCACAGAAACCGGCAGAGAAGATTGTAATAAAGTAAAGGAGCATCATGGCTAAGAAGACAGGAATAGAGAACAAAAGACCAAGTAGAGTACTCATGTACTTCTACCTGTTCTTCCTGTCGTTGTCAGTCGTGGTCACAATCAAGATATACAGTATCCAGTACAGTTGGGAGCCGAACGAGAAGTTTGTAAAAGAATTCCTTCCGTCAAAGCACCTTGAACAGATCAGGCCAAAAGAAGGCACTATCATGGACCATAACGGAAGAATCCTCGCGATATCTACTCCACTGTATGACATTTACATGGACTGCTATGTCCAGAAGGAGCATTACGACAAGGACGAAAAGAACGGAAAGAAGAAGAACGGAGAATGGATCGCGAAGGCTGACCACCTCTCAGCAAGACTGGCAGAGATGTTCCCGAACAAAGGAAAGGACTCTACAGACTACAGCAACCTGATCAGAAGCAGCAGAGCTGCAGGCAAGAGATATGTTTCGATTGTAAAGAATGTAGATCATAGAACGGTTGAAGAGCTTAAGACTCTTCCGCTATTCAACGAGCCTCAGCATAAGGGCGGTCTCATCGTAGAGCCTGTGGAAAACCGCATGTATCCATACGATGGTCTGGCAAAGAGAATCATCGGATATGTGAACAAGAATATTGAGGAGGGATTCATCGGCATCGAAGGAACATACTACCGCGAGATAAAAGGTACTGCAGGCACCAAATGGGCCAAGCGCACAGACAACTTCGAATGGATAAGCGACATCGACAGCACCAGCATCGAAGCGGAAGACGGACTTGACATAAGGACCACTCTTGACATCCATATCCAGGAGATTGCAGACAGGGCCTTGAGAAAGCATATCGACACAGTCAAGCACATCAACAGCGCATGTGTCGTCATCATGGATGTAGAGACCGGAGGCGTACGCGCAATGGTAAACCTCAAGAGGGAAAAGAACGGCAGATTGAGCGAGACATTCAATATGGCTGTGGCACGTGCCGCAGAACCTGGATCCATCTTCAAGACTGTCATGCTTACCGCACTTCTGGAAGACGGATATGTAACTCTGGATGAGCCGATGCCGATTGACATCAACAAGATGAGGTACCCAGGCTTCAAGAACGTTGAAAGAGATGAGTATGTCTTCAGATACAAGGACAGGCACCAGACAGACTTCATCCCTGTGATTGACGGACTCATGATCTCGTCAAACTACGTATTCAGACGTCAGGTGACAGACCACTACCACAGCAATCCTGAAGAACTGATAGCCAGACTGCATTCATACTATATGGGAGGAAGTTTCAGTTTTGAGATAAAGGAAAACGGAGGAAGTTCTCCAAGACTTCCTGACCCTGAGTCGAAAGGCTGGAACGGAGCGACAATCCCTTCTATGGCAATCGGCTACTCAGTGCATGTGACACCGCTGCAGATTCTGTCATTCTACAACGCAATTGCCAACGGTGGCAAAATGATGAAGCCATACATCGTAGAGCGATTTGAAAGGGACGGCGTACTGGTCGAGGAAAGGAAGCCTAATCTTCTCAGCGTAGTGTGCTCGGAGGCTACAGCAGACACATTGACAAGGGCGCTGAAGAAAGTCACCGCATACAAAAAAGGCGCGTCATATCAGGAAGGAACAGCAGCTAACTCAATGAAAGGAGTTGGGTGCGAGGTAGCGGGAAAGACCGGAACCGCATGGATCTACCTGGAAGGAGACGATGCCATAGGCAAGCAGAGCCCATATATTGCAGCTGACGGCTCAAGGAAATATCAGGCGTCATTTGCCGGATTCTTCCCTGCAGAAGATCCTAAATATTCGATGATTGTGGTTGCCTATACTGACCGAGTGAACAAGATCGAAGGAGGAGGCGGCAGACCAGCAAGGGTATTCAGAGACATAGTCAACGACATAATGACATACGACCCTCAGTGGCAAAGGGAAATAACTGCCAAAAAGGACAAGGGGTAAGACCTAAACAAAGAAGACACATGAGATTAGACAGAATCATACGCGGCTGCAGCTGCACCATAATGGAAGGAAGCGCGATTACAGAGATCGACGCTATCTGCAATGATTCCAGAAAGGTGACCAAGGGTTCACTTTTCGTTGCTGTCAAGGGGTTTGCCATCGACGGGCATGACTATATAGCACTTGCTCTGGGAAAAGGTGCAAAGGCGATCGTCTATGAAGATCAGGAAGCCCTGGACAGGCAGACTCTGCCACCGAACCTTGACGGCATCGTCCTTATAAAGGCCGAGTCTTCAAGGCATGCACTTGCCATCATGGCAGCGAACTTCTACGACAACCCGTCGCACAAGCTGACTCTGGTGGGAATTACCGGAACAAACGGCAAGACAACCACCGTGACACTGTTGTACAGAATGTTCATGGCGTTGGGATACAACTGCGGTCTTCTCTCGACAATCGCAAACTATGTAGGTACCAAAGGCGAAGAGGCTGTAAACACAACGTCAGACCCTCTGACCATCAACTCGCTCCTGAACGAGATGGTGAAGGCAGGATGTGAATACTGCTTCATGGAGGTAAGTTCGATCGGAGTAGAGCAGGACAGAATAGCAGGACTGAAATTCAAGGCCGGCATTTTCTCCAACCTGACACACGACCACCTGGACTACCACAAGACATTTGCCGAGTATCTCAGATGCAAGAAACTGTTTTTTGACAGACTTGACCAGGATGCATACGCCATCACCAACATTGACGACAGAAACGGCATGGTAATGATGCAGAATACAAGAGCCAGACAGATCACCTACTCATGCAGAAGCATTGCCGACCATACAGCCAAGGTGATGGAGCAAAGCTTTGAAGGCATGCTGCTGAAGATTGACGGAGTTGAGATATGGAGCAGACTGATCGGTCTGCACAACGCTTACAACCTGCTGGCCATATATACCACAGCCGTGACTTTGGGAACAAAGCCAGAGGAAGCCCTGACAGCCCTAAGCACGCTAGCTCCGGCTCCTGGAAGACTGGAAAACATAAGAGGACCACGTGACATCACAGTCATCATAGATTACGCACACACTCCGGACGCGCTGGAGAACGTGCTGAAGACAATAAGAGAGATTGCTCCCGAACGTCAGCTCATCTGCCTTTTCGGCTGCGGAGGAGACAGGGACAAGACCAAAAGGCCTGAGATGGGAAAGATAGCCGAGAAGATGGCTGACAGAATATTCGTCACCTCTGACAACAGCAGGAGTGAGAAGACTGCGGACATTCTCAACGACATCAAGGCGGGAATGGATACCGCCGGAAGGGCAAAATCGCTCTTCATAGAGGACAGAGAGCAGGCCATCAGGGCTGCAATCATGACGGCACAGGAAGGTGCTGCAATCCTCCTGGCAGGAAAAGGCCACGAAACATACCAGATCAATGAAAACGGAAAGATGCACTTCGACGAGAGGGAAATCGTGACGGATGCATTCGGACAAAACCTGTAAAACAGACAAGACATGATATATCACCTTTTTGAATGGCTGGAAGGATGTGACATTCCGGGACAGGGACTGATGGAATACCTGTCGTTCAGGGCCATACTGGCATTTACAACAGCGCTGCTGATCTCGATAATCGCAGGCAAGAGAATCATCGGATGGCTTCAGAAGAAGCAGATCGGCGAGACCATCAGAGATCTCGGACTGGAAGGTCAGATGCAGAAGAAAGGCACACCGACAATGGGAGGAATCATAATCTTCATCTCCATTCTCATCCCTGTGCTGCTTTTCTGTGACCTGACAAATATCTACACCATTCTGCTGATTGTCACAACAGTATGGTTTTTCATGATAGGCTTTACAGATGACTATATCAAGGTCTTCAAGAAGAACAAGGACGGACTCAGTCCTAAGGCCAAGCTCTTTGCTCAGGGCGCCATGGCCCTTGCAATCGGTATTGCTGTATGCTTCAGCGACCAGATAGTCGTAAGAGAAAATGTAGAGATATCGGAGCCGACAGCACAGGAATTGAGCGTCGGACAGAACGAAGAAGGAGACGGCACAGTGGTGGAGCAGCAGGATATGATAAAGAGCACAAAGACCACCATTCCGTTTGTAAAGGACCACGAATTTGACTACAAGTGGCTTTCTCCGGTTGACGGGACACTCGGCTGGTATATGAAATGGGCGATTTATGTAATCATGATCGTCCTCGTCATCGTTGCATGTTCAAATGGCGTGAACCTCACTGACGGCATCGACGGTCTGGCGACAGGAACTTCTGCTATCGTAGGTGTCGTACTCGGTATATTTGCCTGGCTGGGAGGCAACATCATTGATGCGGACTATCTCAACATCATGTACATCCCGGGATCGGGTGAGGTTGCTGTGTTCATGTCGGCATTCGTAGGAGCCCTTATCGGATTCCTCTGGTACAATGCATATCCGGCACAGGTCTTCATGGGAGACACAGGAAGCCTCATGCTCGGAGGTATCATCGGAGTCGCAGCCATCCTCATCCGTAAGGAGCTGCTCCTCCCTATCCTTTGCGGTATCTTCTTCGCTGAAAGTCTTTCTGTCATCATTCAGACAAGATACTTCAAGTATACAAAGAAGAAATATGGCGAGGGCAGAAGAATCTTCAAGATGACTCCTCTTCACCATCATTTCCAGAAGGAGGGCATCCCATGCAAGTTCCAGCAGAATGCGCGCGCCATCCCTGAGGCAAGGCTCGTGACTAGATTCTGGATCATCGGAATCATCCTCGCAGTAATTACAATAGCACTTCTCAAAATAAGATAACATATAGAGAGTTATGTCTAGATTAGTAGTATTAGGTGGCGGAGAAAGCGGCGTAGGAACCGCAGTTCTCGCAAAGGTCAAAGGATTTGACGTATTCCTGTCCGATATGGGAAAGATATCGGAAGAGTATGCTGCGCTCCTGAACAAATGGGAGATTCCTTTCGAACAGGGAAAGCATACGGAAGAACTGATCCTCAACGCAGATGAAGTGGTGAAGAGCCCTGGCATCCCTGCGACTGCTCCCATGGTGAAGAAGATCTCCGAGGGAGGTATCGGCATCATCTCCGAGATTGAGTTTGCCGGTCGTTACGACAATGCAAAGAAGGTATGCATCACAGGCAGCAACGGCAAGACTACAACCACATCACTCATCTACCACCTTCTCAAGAATGCCGGCCTCAACGTAGGTCTCGGCGGAAACATCGGCAAGAGCTACGCATATCAGGTCGCTACGGAGCAGCACGACATCTATGTCCTTGAGCTCAGCAGCTTCCAGCTTGACAACGTATATGACTTTAAGGCAGACATCGCCATCATTACAAACATAACTCCCGACCATCTTGACAGATATGACTACAAGATGGAAAACTATGTAAAGTCAAAGTTCCGCATTACACGCAACATGTCCAGCGATGACTGCTTCATCTTCTGCTCGGACGATGAGATCACAATAAGACATCTTGATCAAATCGTCATGAAGGCTCAGAAGCTTCCTTTCTCGCAGAAGGAAGAGGTGAGTCAGGGAGCGTTCGTGAAGGATGACAGAATGATCGTACGCTACAAGGAGCAGGAGTGCGACATGTACCTTCAGGAGCTTGCACTTGGCGGAAAGCACAACATCTACAACTCGATGGCAGCAGCTATTGCAGCCAAGGCCATGGACATCGACAACGCAGTCATAAGAGAAGGACTTGCAACCTTCCAGGCAGTGGAGCATAGACTTGAAAAGGTTCTGAGCATCAAGGACGTACTCTATATCAATGACTCCAAAGCAACCAACGTTGACTCAGCCTGGTATGCACTCGAATGCCAGACAAGACCTACCGTCTGGATTGTAGGAGGCACCGACAAGGGCAACGACTACAGCAGCCTTATCCCACTGGCAAAGGAAAAGGTAAAGGCAATGATCTGCATGGGACTTGACAACAAGAAGTTCCACGAATCATTCGAAGGAGTCGTACCGGAGATCCACGATGTAACTTCTGCCAAGGACGCAGTTCAGCTCGCAAGCAGACTCGCTGAGAGTGGAGATGTAGTTCTCCTCTCGCCATGCTGTGCAAGCTTCGACCTGTTCAAGAACTACGAAGACAGAGGAAGACAGTTCAAGGAGGCTGTTAGAAACCTATAATATGAAAGGCAAGGACACACAGGAAAACAAAAAGGGGCCTCTCTGGGAAGTTCTCCAGAAGGTAGAGGGCGACAAGGTCATCTTGATCATCGTCCTCCTTCTGCTGTTGGTGTCATTCCTTGCCATCTTCTCATCGACACCTATGCTCCCGGCACAGGAAAGCAGGCTTCAGACGATGACCGAACACGGCGTCGTAGCTCTGCTGGGAATCGGTGTCATGATTCTTCTGTACCACATAAGGATCGGATGGCTGAAGCCATTCGCAAAACTGGGATTCGTCTTCTCTGTAGGATTGCTGGGCATGCTCCTGATGAAGGTGAACATACCGGGAATAATCCAGACTCAGACCATCAACGGTGCGGTTCGAAACTTCAGTATTGCCGGATTGCAGATTCACGTCTTCGAGATCGTGAAGGTCGCGATGATAATGTATCTGGCCTGGGCGATGAACGCAGTGAAGGAAGACCTGTCCGGTGTTAAGGGCGGAAAGCTGAAGATAGCAGAAAAACTGGCTAAGAAACATAAGAAACTGGAGTTCTTGGCGAAGCCTTTCGGCAAAAGGGTAATCTATATATACTTGCCGACAATGATCATCAGTTTAATGATCTTCGCCGGCAGCGGTTCGAGCGCCATTTTCATCTGCGCTATTCTGGTGGCTGCAATGCTGCTGGGAGAGGTTCCTATCAAGGAACTTCTGATAGCAGGAGTCTTCATCTTCATCGGATTCTTCAGTCTTGTCACCATATATAAAGTCAGCGATGGAAAGGCGATGAAGAGAGTTGGCACCATGATAAGCCGAATGAATGCCGACTACGACATAGACAGACTGGAAGGACTCACCGGAGACGAGTACAACAATATGGTGGATACGCTCAGCCAGCCTGTGGCTGCGAAGATAGCCGTACATGAGGGAGGTATTCTTGGCAAGGGAATAGGAAACAGCACACAGAAATACAGAGTACAGAACATATATGGAGACTACATGTACAGTTTCATAATCGAGGAATACGGACTGATAGGAGGCGTCCTGATCCTGATTCTGTACGTCAGCCTGCTTGCAAGAAGCTCGATAATAGCCAGGATGTGCAACGACGACTTTGCAAAATTTGCCCTTGGCGGATTATCGCTATTGATAACTGGACAGGCCTTCATGCACATTCTTGTAAATGTGGACATCGGACCGATGACAGGACAGACACTCCCGCTCATCAGCCACGGAGCCAGCGCATTCCTGGCGTTCTGCATAGCATTCGGCATAATATTATCCATCAGTCGAATGGCGAAGAAGAAGATGGAGACAATCGAAGAGGCGATTGCCGACGACAAGAACGCCCTTCAGGAAAACATTGAAAAAGCAGCTAAATCAAAAGAGTAGTCATGGAATACAGAAAGATACGCGCCATCATCAGCGGAGGAGGTACAGGGGGACACATCTTCCCTGCCCTTTCCATCGCCAACAAGCTCAAGGAACTGAACCCTGAGACAGAGATACTTTTCGTCGGAGCTGACGGAAGGATGGAGATGGAGCGTGTACCAGCTGCCGGCTACAAGATCGTAGGACTTCCTGTAGCAGGTCTTCAGAGAAAGCTGACCTTGTCAAATTTCGCACTCCCCTTCAAGGTGATCAAGAGCGTGAGAATGGCAAAGAAGGTGATCAGAGAGTTCAAGCCGGACATTGCAATCGGTGTGGGCGGTTACGCCAGCGCTCCCCTTCTTTGGGCTGCAGGCAAACTTGGAGTGCCGACTCTGATTCAGGAGCAGAACGGATTTGCCGGACTCACCAACAAGATTCTTGGCAAGAAGGCAAAATGCATCTGCGTGGCATACGAAGGCATGGAAAGATTCTTCCCGGCAGACAGAATCGTAATGACCGGAAACCCGATCAGAAAAGAAATCGTCCCGGCTACCGAACAGATGAAGAAAGAAGCCTGCGAGTTCTACGGGTTGAATCCTGATAAGAAACATCTGCTGATAGTCGGAGGAAGCCTTGGAAGCGGAACCCTCAACAATGCCATGAAGAAGTGGATAACCGAGGGATGTCCTGGAGGTGAAGGTATCGAGATTATATGGCAGTGCGGAAAATATTATAAGCCGTCAGTCGACACCTTTATGAACGATGCACGTGAGAAAGGCATCAAGGGACTGGAGAACATTCAGCATTCTGACTTCATCAAGAGAATGGACCTTGCATATGCCGCAGCAGACGTGATCATTTCACGTTCAGGAGCAAGCTCGATCTCAGAGATGTGTGCAGCCCATAAAGCCGCTATCTTCGTTCCGTCACCGAATGTGACTGAAGACCATCAGACTCACAATGCAATGGCTCTGGTACGCAAGGATGCAGGAATGATAGTAACCGACGCAGAGGCGGGAGAGAAATTGATGAGAACCGCTTGCGAACTGATCAACGATCCGGAAAGGATAGCCATTATAGAGAAAAACGTAGCCAAGCTTGCACTGGCAGATGCTGCGATGACAATTGCTGAAGAAGTTTATAAGATCGTAAAATGAAAAACATATATTTCATAGGTATCGGAGGCATCGGCATGAGCGCCATTGCCAGATATTATAATGCCAAGGGCTTTAAGGTAAGCGGTTACGACAAGACTCCGTCACCACTTACGCATGCCCTCGAAAGCGAAGGCATCGACATACACTACACAGACGATATCAGCTGCATTCCGACTGATGTCGAGAATACTCTTGTTGTATACACCCCGGCCATCCCTAAGGATATGGGAGAGTTGGTATATGTTCAGGAGAACGGATACAGGGTCATCAAGCGTTCCAGAATGCTTGGCGAGATTGCGCAAGGACAGAGATGCATGGCAGTTGCCGGCACACATGGCAAAACAACCACAAGCACACTTGTCAGCCACCTCTTCACAGCGTCAGGAGAGGGATGCTCAGCATTCCTTGGAGGTATCTCAAAGAACTATGACAGCAACCTTCTCATTCATGAGAATGACGTGATCGTAGCAGAAGCCGATGAGTTTGACCGCTCGTTCCTCCAGCTTTTCCCAGAGGTCGCAGTCATCACTTCCATGGATGCAGACCACCTGGACATCTATGGCGACGAGGCACATATCAGAGAAGCCTTCAAGGCATTTGCCTCACAGGTAAGCGGCACCGTCATAGCAAGAAAGGGTCTGGACATAACTTCTGCTGACACAAAGGCAGACATCAAGACATACGCGTACGGAGATTCGTCAGCGGACTTCTATGCTGAGCCTACAGAAAACGGGCATTTCAACCTTCACTATCCGGGAGGTGTCATCGAGGACTGCGTTGTCGGTATCCCGGGATGGGTGAACATCGAAAACGGAGTGGCAGCTTCTGCAATAGCGCTTACATACGGAATTGAACCGGAAAAGATAAAGGAGGCTCTGGCCAGCTTCCAGGGTGTAAAGAGAAGATTCGACATGCAGGTCAGATATGAGGACCTTGTATATCTGGACGACTACGCTCATCATCCGAATGAGATCTCGGCTGCCATAAGTTCTACCAGGGAGAGATATCCGGACTTCAGATACACAGCCATATTCCAGCCGCACCTATACACGAGAACCCGCGACTTCGCTCCAGAATTTGCCGAGGCGCTAAGCAAGGTTGACAGGCTTGTGCTGCTTGACATCTACCCTGCCCGTGAGCTTCCTATACCAGGGGTGACCTCTGAAATCATTTTCGATGCCGTCACCGCCCCAGTCAAAGTCCTTATGAGAAAAGAGGAACTGCTGGAATGGATGAAGGACCAGGCTCTTGAAGGCAAGGAACTGTTCATGACACTGGGTGCCGGAGATATCGACCGACTGGTGGGACCTGTTGGTGACATACTGAAGGAAAAGCATAACAAATAGAAATGTCAGGTAACTGGAAAAACATATTGAAGAAAACCTCGATCGGACTTCTGCTTACAGGAGTTCTGGCCGGGGCATTCCTTCTTGGAGCAAACAAGCGCAGCAATACACGCTGCGTGGAAATAAAAGTTACCATCGAAGACAGCTTATATACACGTTTCGTCACATCGGATGCAGTCAGAGAATACCTTGAGGCAGACTACAAAGGTCTGAAAGGCATGCCGATTGACAGCATAGACCTGCATAGGATCGAGCAGACACTCAACAGCAAGAGTCCGATTCTCAGCAGTACTGCATACATCACAAACAAGGGAGTCCTGAACATATCTGTCGTCCAAAGGGAACCTGCAGTAATATTGCAAGGACCTGACTATGGATTCTACAGCACAGGAGACGGCTACCTCCTGCCATTGCAGCCGAATTTCTCGGCTGAGGTGCTTAAGATTGAGGGGAACATTCCGATAGACACTACAGACTGCCGCCTGGGTAAGCCACAAGATCCGAAAGACAGTGAATGGCTGGGACAGATCCTGAAGATGATAGACTTCATCCGGACCAGCAAGGTCTGGAAAAACAGGATAGAATCAATTGTCTGCGAACCTTCCGGAGAGCTTGTCATAAAACCGAAGGATGGCAGAGAACAGTTCCTGTTCGGACATCCGAAGGACATTGAGACAAAGTTCGAGAAGATGAGGATCTATTACGAAAGGATTACAGCCGATAAGGGAGACGACAGGTACAATGTCGTAGATCTCAGATTTAAAGGACAGATCGTCTGCAAGGACACCGAAGAAGAAAATAAGAAGAAATAGATATGACAGAGTTTACAGAGCAGCACATTGTCGCAATCGATCTTGGAACGTCCAAGATCGCACTGATCGTCGCTAAGATCTACGGTGACGATGTTCAGGTCGTATATTACAAGGAAACAGCCTCAGCTGGTGTACAATACAGCGGAGTATCCAACATGGTGCAGGCATGCACACCTCTCACCCACCTGGTCAAGGATGCCGAGGAAGCATTGAACATCAAGATCAATCATGCAGTCATAGGCATGCCGAAATGGCCTATCAGACAGGAAAGCAACAGCGGAAAGATAATGGATCGAGGTGACTACACTGAGATCATGCAGGAAGATGTGGACAACCTCAAGAGGTTTGCACAGGAGACTTATCCGCTGCAGTCGGTTGAGAGGGAGGCCATATACGGAGCGGTCGCGCAGTCATTCTCAGACGGGGAAAGCTTCCAGATAAAGGAGGCTGACATTGTAGGTATGTCCAGCGATGTACTTGAAGGCCACTTCAAGATCTTCATCGGCAAAAGAAAAGAACTTATGAACGCTGACTCGCTGCTTGCAAAGGCAGGTCTGTCAGCTGTAAAGAAATACTTCAACGCAGACGCTACAGCTCAGGTCGTCCTCAACGAGACCGAGATGGAGAACGGTGTGGCTCTTGTGGACATCGGAGGCGGCAGCACATCCGTCACCATCTATCATGACAACATCATGCGCCATTACGCGTCCATACCTTTCGGAGGCAGGAATGTCACTCAAGACATCAAGAGCGAGCTGCAGATATCAGAGCGCCTTGCAGAAAACATCAAGCTTGCCTTCGGAGCATGCATACCTGAGAAACTGCAGAACATGAGCGAGAAGGTGCTCCGCATTGTAGATAACAATACCGATCAGGACAAGCAGGTTCCGGTCAAGTACCTGTCTGAAATCATCACTGCGCGAATGGAAGAGATCATAGAGGCTGTCCTTTATGAGATCAAGGAGAGCGGCCTTGCCGAGCACCTCAGATGTGGAATTGTAATTACCGGAGGTGCTGCACAGACTGCAAACCTGGGAATGCTCATCAATGAGATGTCAGGCTACAAGGTCAGAATCGGTTACCCGAGAAAGGATGTTTCCGAGTATGATGTAGACGGAACACACGAAACCTCATCTTCATCTGCACTAGGACTACTCATGGCGGCCTTGAGGGACAACATGGTCAGCTGCGCAGTGGATATGTACGAACCGGAATCCCGCCCTATTGAGGTTGAGACTAAAAAGGAGGAAGGGTCATTTGAAGAGGTCGAAATCATAGAAGACACTGAGGAAGAAGAAATAGAAGTAGTAGTAGAAGAAGAAGAGGAGGAAGAAAAGGATATAAAGCCGAAGGAAGAGAAGCCAAAAGAGGAGAAATGGAAATTCCTGAAGGTGCTTTGGGGCAAGGCTCAGAGCATTGGAGAAGAACTTAACAAGTACGTTGACGGCATCACCGACTCTGACGACGAAGATAAAAATGAGTAAGAAATTTTAAAGGACACACAACCATGATGGATACAGATGTAATTCCAGTAGACTGGATACCAGAAAACTCGATAATAAAGGTTATCGGAGTAGGTGGCGGAGGATGCAACGCAGTAAACTACATGTACAACAAGCGTATAGAGGGCTGTTCTTTCATTGTGTGCAACACTGACAAGCAGTCGCTCGACAAGAGTCCTGTACCTATCAAGATTCAGCTCGGCAGCGGTCTTGGTGCAGGATGCAATCCTACCGAGGGACGCAATGCAGCATTGAACGCTCAGGAGGAGATTACAGAAAAGGTGCTTAACAGCAAGACCGACATGCTCTTCATAACAGCCGGAATGGGTGGTGGAACAGGTACAGGAGCTGCTCCGGTGATCGCTTCCATGGCAAAGAACAAGGGCATCCTGACTGTCGGAGTAGTAACCCTTCCTTTCAAGAACGAAGGCAACGAGTCTTTGTCAAAGGCTATCGACGGCATCTACGAGCTTCAGAAGAATGTAGACAGCCTTCTTATCATCAACAATGAGAAGATCTATACTCATTATGGTTCTCTGCTCATCCACGATGCATTCCCTAAAACAGATGAGGTGCTTGCCACAGCTGTGCAGGGAATCACAGAGATCATCAACAAGCCAGGTTATGTCAATGTGGACTTCAAGGACGTGAAGGCTATGATGACAGGAAGCGGAATGGCGCTTATGGGATGCGGCGCCGGCACAGGAAAGAACAGAATCAAAGATGCTGTTGCAGGTGCGTTATCATCACCTCTTCTCAATGATTTTGACATCAAGACAGCCAAGAACGTACTGATCAACATCACATCGGGATACAACGAAAAAGGCCTTCTTATGGATGACCTCGCCGAGATCGACAGGCTTCTGACCGAGCAGTTCGGCGAGAATGCAAACAGATTCAAGAGAGGTATCGTTTATGAGACCGACAAGGAGTTCGGCGACAAGGTCAACATCACCGTGATCGCGACAGGATTCGAGATGAAAAGACTCAATGAGATCACTGACGTGAAGATCGGAAACATCATAATGATTGACAGCAACTTCAAGTACAACAGGGATGTTGCATTGAATTCGGGGGTTGACCTTCCGGAGGTCAGCAGCACCAAGATCGGCTTCAACAGCTCAAGCATCAAGAACACCTTCAGATTCAGAAGAGAAGGCAGACCTGCGCTTCTTGTCAGTGAGAAGGATTCTAAAAAGGAACTTGAGACCGTAGCGGCAATCAGAAGAAAGACGCAGAATTAAAAACTTACAACATATGACACGCAAGACAAGAGTAAGATTTGCACCGTCACCAACAGGACCTCTCCACATGGGAGGTGTCAGAACGGCGCTTTACAACTACCTTTTCGCCAAGCAGAGAGGTGGTGATTTCATCATCCGCATCGAGGACACAGACTCTCAGAGATTCGTTCCGGGAGCAGAGAAATACATCATCGAGGCACTCAACTGGTGCGGCATCATTCCTGACGAAGGAGTCGATGCAGCAGGAAATGTAGTGGAGACCGCATCAGAGCGTCACCCGCATGCTCCATACAGACAGAGCCAGAGAAAGCCTATCTACCGTCAGTATGCCGAGCAGCTCGTGGAGAACGGATTCGCTTACTACGCATTCGATACAGCAGAGGAACTCGGTGCAAAGCGCGCAGAGATGGAGGCTCAGGGCCAGACATTCATATATGGTCAGACCACACGTATGGGTCTTCGCAACTCGCTTGCCATGCCTGAGGCTGAGGTGAAGGAGCTTCTTGAGACACGCACCGACTGGACCATCCGCTTCAAGATGCCTGAAAACAGAGTCGTGAAGATGGATGACCTTATCCGCGGTCATGTCGAAGTGAATACATCGACTCTCGACGACAAGGTACTCTGGAAGAGAGCTGACGAGCTTCCGACATATCACCTTGCAAACATCGTTGACGACCACCTCATGGAGATCACAGAGGTGATCCGTGGTGAGGAGTGGCTTCCTTCTCTTCCTTTACATTATCTTCTTTATGAGGCATTCGGATGGACTGACACTCAGCCACGCTTCGCTCACCTTTCACTCCTGCTCAAGCCGGACGGAAAGGGCAAGCTTTCAAAGCGTGACGGAGACCGTCTCGGATTCCCTGTGTTCCCGCTTCAGTGGGTGAACTCGGAGGGCGAGGTTTCACGCGGATACCGTGAGGACGGATACTTCCCTGAGGCATTCGTGAACCTTCTTGCAATGCTCGGCTGGAACCCTGGTACAGAGCAGGAACTCTTCACTCTTGAGGAGCTGGTGCAGGCATTCTCGCTTGAGAGAGTGATCAAGTCTGGCGCACGTTTCAACGCCGATAAGGCCAAGTGGTACAACAAGGAGTATCTCCGCAAGAAGAGCGTAGGCGAGCTCACAGACCTCTATATGCCGATTCTTGAGGCTAAGGGCATCACTGCAACCCGCGAGTATGTGGAGAAGGTTGTAGGCCTGATTCAGGAAAGAGCAACATTCGTGGCTGATTTCTGGGACATAGCTTCATACCTCTTCGTTGCTCCTACTGAGTTCGTGGAGAAGGATGTCGCAAAGTTCTGGAAAGAGGAGAACTATACATTGGCACTGAAGGCAGCTGATTTCATCATGGCCTTCGACGGAGAGTTCACTCCAGAGGGACTCGGGCTGCCTCTCGAGGAGTACATCCGCAGCAATGAGTGGCCTATGGGCAAGGTGATGAACTGCCTCCGCCTGGCTCTCGTGGGAGCTTCAAGCGGACTGGGCATCGCGGACATCGTGACCCTGATCGGCAAAGAGGAATTTGCCCGCCGAATCGAATACATCAAGAGCAAACTCTGCTAAGATAACGCAACAGGTAAAGCATTATAAATCAGCACATTAAGCAAATAAGGGTCGGAATAAATTCCGACCCTTATTTGCTTAAAACATTATATATCAATCACTTAGGCGAACTGAGTAACATATCTTCTATTGCCTTACGGATATTAACAATTGCAATATCCGGCTGCATGGCTTCTGAGAGTGGCATTTCCTGTGGGGTGACAGGACAGATGCGCGCAAAGCATGGTAGTGTTTCGACTTCGGCGCGGCCACAGATGGCTATGACCGGGATGTTTCTTGACGATGCTCTCCGGGCTACTGCGTATGGGAGTTTACCCGCAAGGGTCTGGCCGTCGATTTTCCCTTCGCCGGTGATGACCAGATCAGCGCCTTCGATAAACTGGTCGAAGGATACCGCATCCAGCACCATGTCGGCACCTTTCTTCAGGTCTGCATTCAGGAAAGCCTTCAATGCTCCTCCAAGACCTCCTGCTGCGCCTGCGCCTTTGATGTTCATGATATCTGTGCCCGTTTCCTTATATACAAGTCGGGAGAATGCCTGCATACCTTCATCCAGTTCCTTCACCATTTCCGACGTCGCTCCTTTTTGCGGGCCATAGACATAAGCCGCACCTTTCGGGCCGCAGAACGGTGAGTCAACGTCACAGGCAACGATGAAGCTTGCCTCATTGAGTCCCGCGATGGCTTTGGACGCATCAATATGCTTTATCTTTCCCAAGGATTCTCCCCTGCCCTTGAGCACATTGCCTTCAGCATCCATAAACCTGTAGCCAAGCGCCTCCAGCATTCCGGTACCGGCGTCATTTGTAGCACTTCCTCCGATGCCCATGATGAACCTGCGGCACCCCTTCGAAAGCGCGTCCGCAACCATCTGGCCAGTGCCGAACGTGGATGTCAGCATAGGATTTCTCTCCTCTTCCTTCAGAAGCGTGAGCCCGCTGGCCCTTGACATTTCGATTACTGCGGTCGTTCCGTCTACAATGGCATATTCAGATGTGATCGGGCGGCCAAGCGGGTCCTGAACCTGCACTTCCACGATGCTGCCGCCAAGTGTAGCCGCAAGCGCCTCCATAGTGCCTTCGCCCCCATCAGCTACTGCCAGTTTCACTACCTCGCTGTCAGGGTAGACCTCATGTATGCCTTTTTCCACAGCATCCGCCACCTGCGCCGAGCTCAGGCACCCCTTGAATGAATCCGATGCAACAACTGTTTTCCGCATGATTATCTGCATTTACCCACAAATATAATTTTTATTTTGACGCTATTGGATTAAATTTGCGGCACAAAAACAACAATCACATGAAAATAGGTATCTGCAACGACCACGCAGGCGTGGAGTACAAGAACAGACTGGTGGAGTACCTCACCGGCAAGGGTTACGAAATGGTGAACTTCGGCACCGACACAACCGACAGCATGGACTATCCGGATGTGGCTCATCCGCTCGCATCTGCAGTTGAAAATGGAGAGGTTGACCTTGGAATCGCATTCTGCGGCACAGGAAACGGCATGCAGATGGCTCTCAACAAGCACCAGGGCATCCGCGCAGGCCTCTGCTGGTCTGTAGAGATCGGCAAGCTCATCAAGCAGCACAACAACGCGAATGTGCTTGTGATGCCGGCTCGTTTCATCCCATTTGAAACAGTGCTGGAAATCACTGACGCATGGCTTGGCGAGACATTCGAAGGCGGCCGCCACCAGGGCAGAATCGATAAGATACCTTGTAAGTAAATCTATTTTGGAAGCATTGATTCTCACTCCGGATATGGCTCCTCTTTCCAGAAACATCGAGGACTATCCGGAGGGGATTATTATCCCCATCGACAAACCATACAGATGGACTTCGGCTGACGTCATCCGCAAGGTGAAGTACACCGCCATCCGTCATTTCGGCAAGAAGAACCTCAAGGTAGGACATGCCGGCACGTTGGACCCTTTGGCGACCGGCGTACTTTTGGTGTGTATCGGCAAGGCAACCAAACTTGCAGAAGAACTCCAGGCACACGACAAGGAATATGTGGCCGGCGTCACCTTTGGTGCCACTACCCCATCATACGACCTTGAGAAGGAGATCGACAGGTTCTTCCCGCATGAGCATATCACAGCTGCCGTCGTGGCTGAAGCGTTGCCGGCATTTCTTGGAGAGCAGGATCAGGTCGCACCTCTGTTTTCGGCAAAGTCAGTCGACGGAGTCCGTGCATATGAGCTTGCGCGAAAACTATATAATGCCAACAGCAGAAGTGCTTCCGATGACCCCCGAGACGTGCCTGTGGCACTTACTCACCCCCTAGCCGGGGGTGGCATGTCATCTCCAGCATCTTCTGCAGTCGGCAATGAAATTGATAGCGCAGCTGAAAATTTATTGAGAGTATCACGCATTAACATCACTGAGTTGGAGTTGATGGAATACATCGGGTCCGGCGTCGCTTCCGAAGACCCCCGACCCGTGCCTGCGGCACTCACTCACCCCCTACGCGGGGGTGCGATGTCTTCTCCAGCGATCGCCGGATCCGAAAGCAATGCGTCAAGCAGAATCAATGTGACCGATAATTCTGAGCTCGGACTGCCACGCGCGGTGGTGCGCATGGCATGCAGCAAGGGCACATATGTCCGCGCATTCGCCCGTGACCTGGGCGAAGCACTCGGCAGCGGTGCGCATCTGGACTCGCTCCAGCGCAGCCGCAGCGGCATCTTCCGCGTTGAAGACGCCCTGACCGTCGAGCAGGCAATCCGCCTTCTAGCAGCACCTATATCACTGTAAATCAGCACCTTAACCATATATGCCTGCTGCAAAATGCAGCAGGCATATACATATAAAACTCAATGGATCAGCAACTTAAGTGCTACACATATTCGTACAGGAACATCTGGAGGGTGGCATACCCTATCCTGATAAGCCTGGTGATGGAGCAGATGATCGGACTGACCGACACCGCCTTCCTCGGAAGGGTCGGAGAGGTCGAGCTCGGAGCATCTGCCATTGCCATCGTGTACTACATGGTGCTGTTCATGATCGGTTTCGGATTCAGCATCGGAGCGCAGATCATCATCGGAAGGCGAAACGGTGAGGGGCTGCTGCGTGAAACCGGCAAGGTCTTCTGGCATGGTCTGTACTTTTTCCTGGGGCTTTCCGGAGTGCTGATCCTGCTTTCGGAACTGTTCTCCCCTTGGCTGATGCAGTTCATGGTCTCGTCACAGGACATCTATGAATCAGCGCTGAGCTATGTCCGATGGAGACTTCCGGGCATGGTGTTCGCCTTCATCACAGCAATGTTCAGGGCTTTCTATGTAGGAACAACGCAGACAAAGACGCTGACTCTGAACTCCATAGTCATGGTTGCATCCAATGTGTTCTTCAACTGGGTGCTCATCTTCGGACACTTCGGACTGCCGGCCCTCGGAATCACAGGAGCAGCCATCGGATCGAGTCTGGCAGAGCTGGTATCACTCATATTCTTCGTGGTATATACCAGAATCAGATGCGACCGCAGCAAATATGGATTGGAAAAGCCAGCGAGATTTGAGAGTTCTGTCCTACGCAGCATGATGCCGACATGCTCATGGACCATGATCCAACATACAATCTCTGTGTCGACCTGGTTCATCTTCTTTTTATATATAGAACATCTCGGAGGCAATGCCCTTCCTGTATCCAATATCGTACGTGGTGCATCCGGCATCATCTGGGTTGTCCTGCAGGCTTACTCATCGACCTGCAGCACCTTGGTGAGCAACATCATCGGAGAAGGTCATCAGGACAAAGTCATGTCACTGATAAAACGCATCCTGAAGATGTCATACGCCACAATCAGCATAATAATCCTGGCATTCTGCCTATTCCCTGAAGCCGTAGCACGTATCTATACAGACATACCCGGACTGGTGAGTGCCTCAGTTCCGGCCCTCATTGTCATGAGCACCTCATACTTCCTCAATATTGCCGGGCAGGTATTCTTCCTTGCAGTTTCGGGAACCGGAAGCACCAAGACGGCATTCAGGCTTGAGCTTGTAGCTCTTGTTGTGTACATGGTCTACTGCACAGTGATCATCGAGTGGCTGAAGGCTGACGTTGCTGTATGCTGGACTGCCGAGCATGTCTATGCCGGCATGCTGCTCCTATGCAGCTGGCTGTACATGCGCAGCGGCCGCTGGAAGAACCGCAGCATCTAGACCACGCGGTATTGCTTGATGGCGCGGGTGAGGGTGTAGTCGAGAGGATAGCGGGCGCGGGAGGCGGCTGCTGTGCGTGCAAGTTCCCTGGCCAACGACATGTCTTCCGGTCCGAGGGTTTCATCTGAAAGCAGCCTCATGATATTGTCTGTCAGAAGATGTTCCAGCAGGAGATGGAATCCATGACCGTGGTCGGGATGGCGCAGGTGGCAGAGTTCGTGGATAAGCACATAGTCCTGAAGCACTCTAGGAAGACGGACGATGTTGAGGTTCAGATTGATGTTTCCTTTGGTTGAACAGCTGCCCCAGTTGGAGGCGTTGTGCTTGATCGCCACACGGTTATAAGTAAATCCATAACGGGCCGCGAGCTCAGCCAGACGGGCCGGCAGCTGTGCCTTGGCCTGACGGCGCAAAGACTCTATCTCGGATGGCGAAGCGACCTTGACATCCTTGTATTTCTCCTTCTGCCTGGCCATGGTCTCGAGAACCCATCCGCGGCGCGCCTGAAAGAACAGTTTTGCAGCAGCGTATGGCACGATGTACGGTACCGAAACACTCACACCTTTAACCGGGTGCACGCGTATGCTGATGCTCCTGCTCCGCATGCTTTTACGGAACTGCACCTCCCCTATTTCCGGGTCAATCAATATCTTTCCGGCAGACTTGGCCATATGCTTGATAACATTTTAACTAAGAGCAAAGATAATAATATAAATTTTCATTTAAGAACTTGTTTTGTCGGATATTATGTCTATCTTTGCGCCCGCTTTGGGTTTACTTGCCAGTGGCCCGTAAAGTTTTGATGTTTAACCCTTAATCTTTTTTGAATTATGGCAGAGTACCTTATGCCTGAAAAGAAACAGGAGATTTTCGCGAAGTACGGAAAGTCTAACACTGACACTGGTTCTCCAGAGAGCCAGGTAGCATTGTTCTCCTACCGTATCGCTCACCTTACTGAGCACCTTAAGAACAACAAGCACGACTACGCAACACGTCGTTCACTTCTTAAGCTTGTAGGTAAGCGTCGTCGTGTCCTTGACTACCTCAAGGCTTGTGACATTGAGAGATACAGAGCAATCGTTAAGGAGCTTGGTCTCCGTCGATAAGCTACATCATAGTAGGAACCGACGAAGGGGGATCTCCCACAAAATGGGACTCCCCCTTTTTGTACGCAAAGACGCCAGGACTGCGCAAACAAATCGACCCGCGGCGCAGGAAGGCAGAACAACATATAGACGTGACTATATTTAGAAGCCGTGAGAGGCTTCGTATGGACGAATCAGAAGAAATTAATAATGACTCCCATAGGGGGAGGCGGGTTGAAGAAGAAGTAATGAATATCGTAAAAAAGACAATCGAATTATCCGACGGAAGGGTAATTGAAATCGAGACCGGTAAGCTCGCAAAGCAGGCTGACGGATCAGTAGTAGTCAAGATGGGCGGCACAATGCTCCTCGCTACAGTATGCTGCGCAAAAGACGCAAAGGATGATGTGGACTTCATGCCACTCCAGGTAGACTACAAAGAGAAATATGCCTCTGCAGGCCGCTTCCCAGGTGGCTTCATGAAGAGAGAGGGCAAGGCTTCAGACTATGAGATCCTCATCTCACGTCTTATCGACCGTGCACTCCGTCCGCTCTTCCCAGAGGATTTCCACGCAGAAGTATTCGTAAACGTAAACCTCATCTCAGCTGAGAAGGACATCCAGCCGGATGCACTCGCAGGTCTTGCTGCTTCAGCAGCTCTCGCTGTCAGCGACATTCCGTTCGAGGGACCTATCTCTGAGGTACGTGTTGCAAGAATCAACGGAGAGTTCAAGATCAACCCTAACTTCAGCGAGATGGCTGACGCAGATCTCGACATCATGGTTGCAGCAACATACGACAACATCATGATGGTTGAGGGTGAGATGAACGAGGTAAGCGAGACAGACATGCTCGAGGCCATCAAGTTCGCTCACGAGGAGATCAAGAAGCACTGCAAGGTTCAGATGGAGCTTTCTGAGGCTGTAGGCAAGACTGAGAAGAGAACTTACTGCCACGAGGAGAACGACGAGGCTCTCCGTCAGGCTATCCAGGAGTTCTGCTACGACAGATGCTACGCCATCGCTAAGTCCGGTTCTGCTAAGCACGAGAGATCAGACGCTTTCGAGGCACTCAAGGAGGAGTTCTACGCAACACTTCCAGAGGAGGAGCAGGAAGAGAAGAGAATGATGATCGAGAGATACTACCATGCAGTTGAGAAGGCTGCCATGAGGAACATGATCCTCGATGAGGGCGTACGTCTCGATGGTCGCGATACAACTACAGTTCGTCCAATCTGGTGCGAGACTGACTATCTCCCATGCGCACACGGTTCTGCAATCTTCACTCGTGGTGAGACTCAGTCACTTTCAACTGTAACTCTCGGTACAAAGCTTGACATGAAGGAGCGTGATGAGGTTCTCATCCAGGAGACTGATCAGTTCGTTCTTCACTATAACTTCCCGCCATTCTCAACAGGTGAGGCTCGTCCACAGCGCGGTGTAGGCCGTCGTGAGATCGGACACGGAAACCTTGCTTACCGTGCGCTTAAGCCGATGATCCCTATGGCTCCGGAGAATCCATACGCAGTTC
>JAZOPY010000145.1:0-26172 GCA_045655825.1 Candidatus Cryptobacteroides sp.
AAAATGGGCATAGCTGTGACACTTTTACGTCAAAAAATGACACAGCTCCACGAAGTACGGAAGTTATGTAGCATAATGACTATATGAAAAAGACACTATTGAAGAACATCGGAATATACGCAGGCATTCTGCTGCTGTTTGTCGCACTGGCATATGGATTCACGCCAGAGGTATTTGAAGGCAAGATCGTGAACCAGGGCGATATTTCGCAGTGGAAGGGAATGGCAAATGAGGCCATGACCCATAACGAGGCACATCCGGAAGACCCGACCGCGTGGAGCAACGCAATGTTCGGAGGCATGCCGACCACTGCAACCATCGACTCTTTCGAGGGCGACTGGACAGACAGCATCTATGACTTCCTGCTCACTGGACGCCGTCCTGCAAGCTACCTGCTCATAGCCCTGATCGGAGGCTTCCTTCTGATGCTTTCTCTCGGTACCAGCACCTTGATAGCTGTCGGAGGTGCCATCGCAATGGCCTTCTGTTCATATAACTTCCAGATTATCACAGCCGGTCACAACACCAAGATGCAGGCAATCGCCTACTTCCCATGGGTACTGGCGGCGGTGATTTTCACATATAAGTCAGCAATGAAAGGCATAGGATTGCCACGTCGCTCCGCTCCTCGCAATGACGTGAAGACTGACGGGACAAACGTCATTCCGAGCGAAGCGTGGGAATCTTCTTGGAAGTCATGGCTGCCGAAAGTCATCCTTGGAGCAGTACTCTTCGCCTTTGCTCTCAGCTTCCAGATCAAGGCAAACCACATCCAGATCACATATTACCTGGCTATTGTCATATTCGCCTACATCTTCGGATTGTTCATATATCTCTGCATTGACAAGGCGCGCAGAAGCACCGGTCTGAAGAATTTCTTCATCGCATCAGCTGTCCTTCTGGTCACAGGCGGCATCGGTATCGCTACAAATGCGAATAAACTCATCCCGACCTATGAGTATTCTGAGTATACCATGCGAGGAGGTTCCGAACTGTCATCAGACAGCGAGACACACAACAAGAACGGCCTTGATATTGAGTATGCAACACAGTGGTCATACGGCATAGAGGAGATGCCTAACCTCATGATTCCTAACTTCAACGGCGGATCAAGCAGCAAGGCCCTTGATGTAAACTCAAAGGCAGGAAAGACTCTTCAGGATATCTTCCAGATGGCAGACATGAGCGCTACTGAGGCAAGACATCTCGCTCAGAGCTACATTGCAAGAGAATACTGGGGTCCTCAGCCTATGACATCAGGTCCGATGTATATGGGAGCCGTCACCATATTCCTCTTTGTTCTTGGTCTGATCCTCTGTAAGGGTCGCGAAAAGTGGTGGCTGCTTGCAGCGATGATCTTCTCGATCTTCCTTGCATGGGGAAATCACTTCATGGCATTTACGGAGTTCTGTTTCAACTATCTGCCGATGTACAACAAGTTCAGAACCGTCTCGATGATTCTGATCGTGCTTCAGGTACTGATGCCGATGCTTGGATTCTATGCGCTTGACAAGATCATCAAAAACACTTATGAGAAGCGTAGAGTGCTTAGAGCATCAGCCATAGCTTTTGTTCTGACCGCAGGATTCTGTCTGCTTGCAGTGATGGTTCCTTCGATAGCTGGAGATTATATGACAGAGTTCGATTCGACTCTGGTTTCAAATCTGTTCGGAATATCCAACCAGGAACTGATGAGCTATGGCGTAAATGTAGACGGTTACACGTCAGCCGTTGCAGCACATAGAGCATCATTGATGACCTCAGACGCATTGCGATCATTCGTCATCATTCTTATTGCTGCTGCATTAATAATATTACCATATTACAGCAAGGGTCTGGAAGACAAGAAATGGAGGACATATCTTGCAGGATGCGTGATCCTGATTGTACTCTTTGATCTTTGGAGTGTAGGAAAGCGCTACCTGAACGAAGAGAATTTTGTTGAGAAGAACGACTTCGAGGCCATATACAGTTCGGGTGAAGACCCATACGGACTTGGTGATTCAGACCTACATTTCAGAGTGCTCGACATTCCTAATTTCGGCAATGCAGTCACCAGCTACTACTACAACACAATCGGCGGCTACAGCGCAGTCAAGATGCAGCGCTATCAGGACCTCATCGACAGATACCTTTCTGCTGAGTGCTCATCTGTAAACAGATACGGACTGCAGACAGCAGAGCAGATCAAGATTTCCTCGATGCTGAACGCCAAGTATGTAATTACCGGCGGAGAGATCATCGACAACCCGTATGCACTCGGAAACGCATGGTTCATCAACGACTACGTGTCGGCAGCAACTCCGGACGAAGAGATTGCACTGCTCAAAGACACTGATCTGAGCACAACAGCCGTCATCGGTGATGACTTTAAATGGGCAAGATTGCCACAGGCCTACGGCCTTCGCAATGACGTGGAAGAAGCATCGAACAACATGACTGAAGACGTCATTGCGAGGAGCGATAGCGACGTGGCAATCCGAATACCGACAATCGAGCTCATCCACTATGCACCGAACGAACTTCGTTACGATTTCAGCACCGAAACCGAGCGTGCCGCTGTTTTCAGTGAGGTATACTATCCGAAGGGATGGAAGGCATGGATAGAGCCTGCCGGAACGTATGGAAAGGTTGTAGACGGTCGTTACCAACCTACCGCGCAGGCTGAGGAAGTAGACATCTTCCGCGCAGACTGGATCCTCCGCGGAGTAGTGCTTCCGGAAGGAGAAGGCACACTGATCATGCGTTTCGAGCCTGAATCTTACCGCATCGGCGAAAACATCTCGAGTTTCAGCTCAATCCTGCTGATCCTGATGCTTCTCGGCGCAGCCGGCGCAATGATCTGGCTTGCCCGCCGCAAATAAGTAAATCTAACGATAGCGCCGCGTTGCACCTAATACGTTAACTATCAATGATTTAAATAGTATTGCCTGCTGTCTTTTGACAGCAGGCAATACTATTTAATCAGCTACAAGTCAGCCTGTTAGGTGCAACGCTAAATTTTAGAAAGTCAGGGACAGACCGAGACCACCTGGCTGGGCGCCGAAGGTGAGATTATGAAGGTCTTCGCTGGCTTTTCTCTTTTTCTTCGTGCCGACGATGGAGGTGATCGCACCGCCCCAGAAAAGGATGCCGCTGGCACATAAGGACGCTCTGCACAGGTTGAACTTCACCTTGTCACCCATATTGATAAATATTCCAAGAAGACTGGCAACTCCGGTAATTCCGGAAAATCCAAAAGTCACAAGACCTACCGTATTCATGGTCTTGCCCACTTTATACCTGCGGGCTATGTCCAGATAGTCAGCAGTCCTGTCGACTCCCCCTACATTGGAATATAAATCCAACAGCTGGGTTTCTGTCAAGAGCTCATCTCCCGCATATACCTGACCTCTTTTTATGGAAAGGTCTGTGTCAGCATACTGTGCGGAAGCACTTAGAGACATAATCACAAAGGATAACAGGAGGAATAATCTTTTCATACCATAAAAGGTTATATCAATCCGGAAATAAAGATTACAGCAATGACCACCGGACAGATGTAACGGATCAGGAACCAGAGGACACCGAAGAGCTTTGCGTTTCGGCTGAGGGTGCCGCCGTTGGTGAACTCGTCATAGATATCTGTCTTCTTGAGGCGCCAGCCTACAAACAGCACAGTCAACAGACTGCCAAGGGTCATGAGTATGTTCGAAGAGAGATTGTCGAAGAAGTCAAACAGATTGCCGCCTCCTATCTGGATATGCGACAAAGGTCCGAAGGACAGCGAGCACACTGCTCCCACTATCCAGCAGATCACAAAAAGCACCACGCATGCCCATCTGCGGGACATGCCCTTTTCCTCAACAAGATAGGCTACAGCTACCTCCAACATCGAAATGGACGATGTAAGGGCTGCAACAAGAAGGGCCACGAAGAACAGGATGGCTACCACGCCTCCTGCAGGCATCTGACCGAACACATACGGAAGCGTCTCGAAAACAAGACCTGGACCAGAGTCCGGAGCAAGACCGAATGCAAATACAGCCGGCATTATGGCTACGCCGGCTATTAGGGCAAACATAAGGTCAGAAACTGCTGTCGCAGTACTCTGGAACATGATGTTTTCCTTCTTATCCACATAAGATGCGTATGTCATTATGGTTCCGAAACCAAGTGAGAGCGAGAAGAAGGCCTGGCCAAGAGCGGCTGCGATCGCCTTTCCGTCTATCTTGGAGAAGTCCGGATTGAAAAGATAGTCAACACCCTTTGCCGCTCCTGGCAGAGTAAGCGAATAGACTGCAATGGATATGACAATCAAAAACAATAAAGGCATCATCACCTTGCTGAACTTCTCGATACCGTCCTTGATGCCCACCACGACTATGACAGTAGTAAGGCCCAGGAATATAGTATGCGCAATGAGGGGAGCCCACGGAGAGGATACGAAATTAGAGAACATCATGTTGAATGTATCCTGCGACCCGCTGCCTGTAAAAGAGAAGCTAAGCGACTTGAAAAGATACTCGACAGACCATCCGCCGATGACACTGTAATAAGACAGTACAATCAGTGGGACTATGATAGTAAACAGTCCGACCCATTTCCATCCTGAGCCTCCAGACAGGTCACGGAAAGCAGCAAATGCATTCTTCTGGCTGCGACGACCTATGACAAATTCTGAAATGAAGATAGGAAGGCAAAGGATAAAGCTGAGCAGTATGTATACTATAATGAAGGCTGCTCCGCCGTTCTCCCCCACCAGGGAAGGGAAGCGCCAGAGGTTGCCCAGGCCTACTGCCGAGCCGGCCATGGCGACCAACGCGCCAAACCGGCTGCCGAAACTATCTCTTGACATATATTCAACCTGTATTATTTTTTGCCGTCACCTTCACTTTCTCTATATGGACGGCAGTACGTAATATAAAAGAAAGTCTACGTTACCCTCCTCCTAAATCCTCCTCCTCGGGAGGAGGACTTACTATCGCTCCGCTCAAATACGAACATATTCTATGAATTCGAAGTCGTAGCCGGATTCTTCGTCGTGGAAGAGTTCCGAGCGCTGAGCTACCTGCCATACATCAGGGTCAATCTGCGGGAAGAAGGTATCTGCACCTTCGATAACCGTATGGACATGAGTCACGATAAGGCGGTCCACCAACGGGAGGGCCTGGGCGTAGATCTGACCGCCGCCGATCACGAAACATCTCTCAAGGTTGGTCTCCTGAGCTACCTTGAAGGCCGCCTCAAGAGAACCTGTCACCGCAACCTCCTCCGCAGTGGTGAAACCGCGGGAAATCACAATGTTGACCCTCTTGGGAAGGGCACGTCCGATGGATTCGAAGGTCTTGCGGCCCATGATGACCGGACATCCGAGAGTGGTGCGCTTGAAGAAGCGCAGATCCTCGGAAATATGCCACAGGAGCTGATTGTCGCGTCCAATGGCGTAGTTGTCGGATATTGCTACTATGATTATTTTTTCCATTATGTTCATTTTACAGATTGCCACGTCGCTACGCTCCTCGCAATGACGTGAAACACTAGACTGCTACTACACCGGCTATATGCGGATGTGGATCGTATTCCACCAGTTCAAAGTCCTCGTACTTGAAGTCGAAGATGCTCTTCACCTCAGGATTGATCTTCATCTTAGGCAGCTTGCGCGGCTCACGAGAGAGCTGAAGCTCAACCTGCTCGAAGTGATTTGTATAGATGTGGGTGTCACCTGTCGTATGCACAAACTCTCCCGGCTGCAGACCGCATACCTGTGCGATCATCATCGTCAGCAGAGCGTATGATGCGATGTTGAAAGGTACACCGAGGAATACATCGGCACTGCGTTGGTAAAGCTGGCAAGAGAGCTTGCCGTCGGCCACATAGAACTGGAACATTGTGTGACATGGCGGAAGAGCCATCTTGTCCACCTCCGCTACATTCCACGCCGACACGATCATGCGGCGTGAGTCCGGACTGTTCTTTATCTGGTTGATGACATTCGAGAGCTGGTCTATAGTGCCTCCGTCAGGAGTCGGCCAGCTGCGCCACTGATGGCCGTATACTGGACCAAGGTCGCCGTTTTCGTCCGCCCACTCGTTCCAGATGCGCACTCCGTGCTCCTGAAGATATTTGACATTGGTATCACCGGCGATGAACCACAGCAACTCATATATGATCGACTTCAGGTGCAGTTTCTTGGTCGTAAGAAGAGGGAATCCCTCGCTGAGATCGAAGCGCATCTGGTGGCCGAACACGCTCTGTGTACCGACACCTGTGCGGTCAGCTTTCATGGTGCCGTTAGTACGGATATGTTTTAGGAGGTCTATATATTGTTTCATTACATTATAAAGATTGCCACGTCACTTCGTTCCTCGCAATGACGTAATACTGTCATCCTGAACAAAATGAAGAATCTGTCAATTAATTATTTAACACCGAAAGCGAAAATGATTGCCTCTTCGTAAACTTCGCCAGGGCGAAGTTCTGAAGTCGGATAATCAGGCTTGTTAGGAGCGTCAGGGTAGTTCTGACACTCGATTGCAACACCTTCATAATCCTTGTATTCGTGACCGTTCTTGCCGGCAGGACATCCTGAAAGCCAGTTTCCTGTATACACCTGCACGCCAGGCTGGGTTGTGTAGATCTCCAATGAACGTCCGCTTTCCGGAGCATAAAGCTCGCAGCAGAACTGAAGCTGACCAGGCTCCGCACCGTCGATTACCCAACAGTGATCATATCCCTTGCCGATCTTGAGAGGTTCGAAATCCTCATTAATATCCTGACCGACAGGCTTACCATTCACGAAATCCATCGGAGTTCCAGCCACCGGAGCGCTCTCTCCAAGCGGAATCTGAGTAGTATCAGTAGGGAGATACTCTGAACAGTTCATCTGAAGAACATGTCCGAGGATGTCACCGTTACCCTCACCGTTGAGGTTGAAGTACGCATGATTAGTGAGGTTGATCACAGTAGGAGCATCAGACTCCGCTGTAAGCGTGAGACGAAGCTCGTTCTCCTCTGTCCACTCGTAGCGAGCCACTGTCTTCACAGCGCCAGGATAACCCTGCTCACCATCCTCAGAATAATAAAGGAATTCAACACCTCCCTCATACTCACGGCTTTCCCAAACTTTGTTCTGGAAGCCCTCCGGACCTCCATGAAGATGATTTGGACCATTGTTCACAGGAAGAGTGTATTCTACACCATCAAGGGTGAACTTTCCGAGAGCGACGCGGTTGGCATAACGTCCCGGAATCTTTCCGGCACACGGACCATCACCGAAATAACTGAGAGGATCCTGGTATCCGAGCACCACGTCCGCCAGATTGCCGTCCTTGTCCGGAACGACAATAGAAACGATTCCGGCACCGATATTTGAAAGCTTAACGTATGCTCCTTTTGAATTTTCAATAGTATAAAGAAAGATATCCTTTCCGCATGAGGAAGTTCCCCAAAGTTCTTTAGTGATAGCCATAGTCAATTGTGTTAGAACTAACAAAATTAACAATATTTGTCAGAAAACACAAATAAGAATTATCAGAAGACTCCAGCAGCTTAATATTGAAAATTGTATAGATAATTGAACAATTTATTTTCAGGGGCGTCCTTCAGGATGACCCTTTTTTCATGGTCAAGAAGATACAATGACGGAATAGCCCTTACAGCATATATTTCATTGCTGCGCAATACGAAATCCGGATCGAATCCATTGTACCATTCTTCCGGATATATCGGCATATACTCGCGCCATGCCTGAATATCTTCATCAATATAGACATTGACAACAGCCAGAACGCCAGCAGATATTAGATTTGATATTACCGGATCTTCCCTCAGGACAGTGATGATCTGCATACATGACTCACAACCGGGATTACTGAAGAAAAGCAAGGTATATGGCGCCTTTATGTCATAGAGGTTACGCATACCGCCATTCTTATCCGCAAATCTGAAGTCAGATGCCTTTGTACCTATCATGTTAAGCCCGCACAGACGTGCCTCTCTTTCAAACCTACCTCTTTCAACCTCAGACAACCCCTGATACGAAGCATATCTGGACACGAACGGAAGATAATAGTCTTCATTTCTCATCGGGGAATTAGGGTCGTAGAAATACTTCTGCGACAGCTCCACAAAGGTCTCGAAAACATTAGAGGACGGATTGGCTGCCTCGCAGGCAGACGCAAGGTCATACAACCTGCCGACCGCCTTTCTCGCAACAGAGATATCAACATTATCCAGGACAAAGGTCCAGTCTGCAAACTTCTGCTCGACGATACCCTTCTCCACTCCGCTCACATAAATAGAATCACACGGATAGTTTCTTGACGTCTGTGTCAAGCTATTCCAATAATTCTCGGCAAGATAGTTCATCGCATCCTGCTGATCGGAAATAACTCCCGGCAATTGAACATCAGGAAAAGGCAGAGCCTGGAACTTCTGCTCTGCCTTCACCTCTTTTTCATTCTTCTGACTTGCGCCATTACTGCAAGCAGCCGCAAAAACTGCGGCTGCTGCTATAATCATCAGATTAATTTTCATATTCGTATTTTCCCTTTGCCGCCTGAGAAATGTTGATGAGGAAGTCACCGATCTTCTCAAGCTCAGAAAGAACGTCTACATAGTAAACTCCTGTGAGGTAGTTGTAGCTGTTGTTTTCAATATTGACAATATGCTCCTCCCTCATGTAGTTTCTGCACTCATTGATATTGTACTCGCAGTTTTCTGCGTTTGTAATATCCTTGAGATTGTTGTTCTTAAGGTTCTCGATCATTACATCGTAACCCTTCTGTACGAGATCCATCATCTTGTTCAGACGGTCAAGCAGAGGTTTGTCGAATGCCTTGCCATGTACATTCTTTCTCTTGAGAATACGTCCGATAGACTCGCCTGAGTCACCGAGAGACTCCATCTCACCAATGATCTTGTACATAGCCTTGATGCGCTCCTTGGCCTCCTCACTGATCTCATTCTTAGATACCTCGTTCAGATATGAAGCAATTTCATACTCGATTCTATCTGTAATCTCCTCGTACTTGATAAGTTTGTCATTGAGTTTATCAAACTTTTCAGGATCCTGCTCATTGATAGCCTCACGAACATATTTGAAGCCGTTGCTGCAGATCTCGGCAAAATGTACGATCTCCTGCTGAGCCTCATTGAGAGAAAGTTCTGCTGTGCTGAGAGGACCACCTGAGATATATTTGAGACGGAATACCTCAGCCTCACCCTTAGGCTCCTTGACAAGCCAGCATACAGCCTTCTCGATAAGAGGTGTGAACCATATGAGGATAAGTGTGTTGGTTACATTGAAGAGAGTGTGAAGCATTGCGATTCCGTAGAGCATTGCATTCTTGGCTGCAAGGAAATTCGCCTCGGCAGCAGCCTCTCCCGGCGTTCCGACAGATGCTTTATAAGCCTCATTAAGACCAGCCATATCAACTGTCATCGGATCTGCCCATCCAAGAGTTGTCATTATCTTACAGATTAATGCAACGATAGGAGAGAAGAGGAGAAGCACCCATATAACACCTACGATATTGAAGATTGTATGAGCTCGTGCAGCCCTCTTTGCAGAAGTATTAGCAACAGCTGCTGCTATATTCGCTGTAATGGTTGTACCGATGTTCTCACCAAGCACCATTGCAACTGCAAGCTCGAATCCAATGAGTCCTGACGCCGCAAGAAGCATTGTGATGGCCATTGTAGCACTTGATGCCTGAAGAACGATTGTAAGGACAGCACCTGCAATAAGGAAAAGAAGGATAGATCCGAAACCATATCCGTTGATACTACCGAAGAATGTCTTCATCTGCTCGGCATACTGTCCTTCAGGTCCGATCACGGCATTTGCACAATCCTTCATGAAGGTAAGACCCACATACATCACGGCAAATCCCATAAGGAACTGACCGATGTTCTTCATTGTGGACTTCTTCGAAGAATGCATTACAAATCCGAATGCCATCATAGGCACAGCGAAAAGTGCGATATTAACCGAGAATCCAAGAGAAGTCACCCAAGCTGTGAGAGTGGTACCGATGTTGGCTCCCATAATGACTCCGATGGCATTGCCAAGGGTCAGAAGTCCGGCATTCACAAAGCTGACCACCATGATTGTGGTAGCTGATGATGACTGCACCAAAGCTGTTACTGCTGTTCCGGTAAGGATTCTCTTGAAACCGTTAGACGTCATTTTTGCCATGAAGGATCTGAGGCGATCGCCTGCTGATTTCTGCAATCCTTCACTCATGAGTGCCATACCGTAGAGGAACATCGCAAGTCCTCCGAGAACCGATAGCACATTAAGAATAGTCTCCATATATAAAATTGGTTGTATATTTGTCGCTAATTGGGCAAATTTGCGACAAAAATATAAAAAATAATTAGATTTGCGAGGTTGCTTTCAGCATTTACAATAAAAAATGAAATTTTTCTACAAAATAATATTCCTGCTCAGTTTTCTGCTACCTTCACTGGCAAATGCTCAGTTCTATGTGACTGGAGACGACCCGGGAAAATTGAAGTGGAACTACATAGATACGGACAATTTCAGAGTGATCTACCCTATGGGCAGCGACTCGCTTGCCAGGGAATATGCTTTCAAGCTTGAAAAATACAAGATCCCCGTATCACGCAGCACCGGATACATGGCAGGCGAAGGTGACGGAAAGCTCATGCCTGCAGTTCTCCACACATATAACGGAGCAAACGGATCGGTAGCCTGGGCTCCGAAGAGAATGGATCTGTTCACACTTCCTACAGCCTACGACCCTGATCCGATGCCATGGTCCACAATGCTTGCAGTACACGAAGGAAGGCACGTCACCCAGATGCAGTTCGGAATGACCGGCAATCAGAAGCCTTTCGGCTATGCGTTCGGACAGATGTGGAACATCCTGGTATCACTGGTTTACCCCGGATTATATGGAATCGAGGGTGACGCCGTGATGGCAGAAACTGCACTGACCCCTTCAGGACGAGGTAGGATAGCTGATTTCCTTAACTACTATAGGGTAGCATTCGACCAGGGAGACTTACGCACATGGGACAGGTGGCAGTTCGGTTCACAGAAGCACTACACGCCTGACCATTACGCCCTTGGCTACATGACATTCGGTGCAGTCAGATATCTTTACGACTATCCTATGCTCATGAAGGACGGCTATAACATGGCCTCGAAAAAAATCCTCAACCTGAGTCCTTTCATCTCATTGATAAAGGAGAGGAGCGGAAAGAAATTCAAGAAGGAAGTCTTTCCTGAAATCCGCGACACCATGCAGGCCATCTGGAGCAGGGACGCGCAGGCAAGAGCACCTTTCATCTATATGGAAGAGGTTACAGAAGAGCCACGCCTTTACACCAACTATATAAATACTGTTGTAAGCGGAGATACTGTTTACACCGTGAAGAAAGGACATATAGACACTCCTAAGCTGGTCAGCATCGATTCTGAAGGCAATGAGAAAATCATGACCCACCTTCCTCATGAGGTATCAAATCTGAGGGTTCACGACGGCAAGATATATTGGAGCGAGGATAAACCTGACGAGCGTTGGAGTATGAAATCGGATTCAAGGATCCGATATATGGACATGAATACAGGTAAGAAAGGCACCTGCGATGGTGAAAGTGAACTTCTTTATAGTCCTTCATTCTCTAAAGACAAGATGTCGGCCACCAGATATTTTACAGAAGGAGGAAGCGCGATCTATATTGACGGACAGATCTATATGGCTCCCGACAGTCTCCAGGTGGTGGAAACAGCATGGATCGGTGACACAGTATATGCTTCAGCGGTTTCTGACGACGGGTTCGGAATCTATTCATTCGACGGAGGAAAGTGGAAGGCAATCCTGCAACCTCAGCCTGTAAAGATCACCGACTTCAAGAGTGTCGGCAATGAACTGGCATTCACCTGTGACAGGACAAGCGTCAACGAACTTTATCATTTTGATCCTATATCCGGCGATCTTAGCCAAAAGACCTCTACAAGATACGGAGCATCAGACTTCACATATAGTCAGGATGGGAAATATCTGTATTTCTCATCACCTACCCTCAAGGGTCTTCAGATGTACCGTACCCCTGTGGATTCGCTCATCGACCGCAAGGTTGACTTTGCGGAGAAATATAGATACGTGCTGGCTGATTGTCTTTCGAAGCAGGAAAACCGCCTGGCTGTAGAAGCGGGCTTTAATAAGGCTGTCGACGAAGACCTGAAGATTGAAGATGTCCATATATCTGAGCCTAAGCGATACAGAAAGGCTGCAAACATGTTCTACATCCACTCCTGGGCACCAGTGTATGTGAATGTGGACAATATAATGAATATGTCTTTTGACCACATATTCCAGGCTGCGTCTTTAGGAGCAAGTGCGATCATGCAGAACAGGCTGTCGACAGGAGTCGGAGAGTTCGGATATTCAGCCCACAAGGACCCGTACGACCGTTCAAAATGGAGACACTCCGGACACTTCAAGTATACATATTCCGGACTTTATCCTGTATTTGAGGCACAGATTGACTTCAACGACAGAGCTGCAACACAGTTCAATACTACCATATTCAAGAAAGGCGACAAGGCTGGGTTCTCAATGGACTCCCATGAACTGAGTTCGCCGTATTTCGAAGGTCGCATAAGCACCTATATACCTTTCAACTTCACTTCCGGAGGATGGTATAAGGGTCTGGTGCCAAAACTGTCATACACCATTACCAATGACATGTTCAACACCTCTGCTGCTGTTCTTGAGAATACCGGAGAGATCGATGGATTCGGATACCCGGGAAACCCTCCGTTCATAGGAGTATTGGAAGGCAAGAACCGTTTCAGACACTATCTTTCAGGATCGGTGCGGGCCTACACGATGCTTTCTACGCCAAATTCAGCTGTCTATCCTCGATGGGGTATCGGAGCGGAAATCGGTGCAAGCGGTAGCTTTAATACAGGAAGGATAATATCTCCAATGGGGTATGCTTATCTGTACGGATATGTGCCCGGATTCACCCCTGAGCAGGGTCTCAAGCTTTCTGTGATGCACCAGCAGATGCTTGACTCAAAGGCAATCTTTGCCCAGCCTACTGTCTCAGTAATGCCTCGTGGACTTGCCTCAACACCTTCTCTTTCAACTTACATGGCTGTCTACAACCCTGCCATCACTAAGATATCAGCTGACTATGCCATTCCAATATATATAGGTGACATCTCCATAGGAGGAGGACTTGTCTACATCAAGAGACTATGCCTGACTCCGCATGTGGACTACACACGCGCCGGTCAGACAGATCTGATGTCCGTAGGTTCAGCTCTTACTTTCGACCTCAACGGTCTGGTCTGGATCGGGTGGCCGGTATCGATTGGAGCAACCTATTCATACAGCGGACTGGCTGACTATAATGCGGTCAAAGCCAGCACAGGACTGGATATGGACCCTCACCATGTAGGATTTGTATTTAACGTATCATTCTAACTTATGTCAATCATCAACCAAGCACTTGCCCCATGCAGCAAATGCGGGCAGCAGACCACTGTAACAGTCTACAGAAGCATCAACATATCGGAAAATCCTGAACTCAAGGATAAAGTCAAGGACGGCTCACTCTTCCTTTGGGAATGTCCTCACTGCGGTCAGGTAAACCTCGCCAAATACGAGACTCTCTACCATGACCCTGCAGCAAAGCTCATGGTCTGGCTGATTCCTTCGGGTGAGATCTCCGAAACCCAGATGCAGGCAATCACGATGCACACCAAGGCGATGGGAGGCTACACCCTCCGTCGCGTGAACGATATGGGCTCGCTGATGGAAAAGGTGCTTATTGCAGAGGCAGGCTTGGACGACGTGGTGCTGGAAATGTGCAAGTACGTCACCAAGCTCGAAATGCTCCAGAAGAGCGTCTCGGCTGAGCAGAAGGACGAGTTCATGGCCGCTACCTTCCACTTCTACAAGTCAGAAGGCGAAGACGACGCACGCATCCTCACCTTTATGTACGGCCTCGACGGCCAGATGCTCGGGGTCAACATCGGCTGGAACGTCTACCAGGACTGCGCCGGCATCCTGGAGCGCAATCCACAGATAAAGCCAGCCGAAGGCTTCGCAAAAATCGACTCCGACTGGCTCTCGTCAGTATTGGCATAGTGATGCCGTCTGATAAACACATAGTGCGCCGCACTTTAAGGCTTTGCTTGCGAGTTGTCCCGGATAGAATAGTCGTTTTATCCGGGACAACTTGATAAAATCGACGGTTTCAGTGATTTTGCACCCTTTTTCAGAGCTGACCAGGACGGAGCAGGCTTTTCATACGGGTCAGCTCTCTAAATCTGCCGAAAGAGGCACCGTTAAAGAACTTCCTTGACGACTTTCTCAATGCAGTCAACACACCAGCCTGAATTGGGATCAATTTTAAAACGAAGAATCTTAGAGAATACTTCCAGGCTAAAGCGGAGTAATTCAAGGCCGAAAATCAATAACTATAATCCAAATAATACATTAGTTTTGCAGACATATCTGCAAATATCAACGTTCCGCTCATTTCGTCACCTGATTCATAGATCAATACCACCTGCTTATTCTGATATTTATCATACAATTCATTGAAAAGTCTGTTAAGTCTTGGATTATATGATGTATGACAAAGATATGTCTTCACGTCATCATCGCAATCTGCAGTATTTTTCAAATCGTCCAGTTGCCCATCGTATGAAAAAATATATAATAAACATCCCTCTCCAAATCCGGCCACATCACTTGCTCCAGTTTTGAAGTTCAGATCCATATCTCCAACAATACAAGTATCTATTTCTTTAGAAACTATATGAATTTGCCAACCCTTTATAACACCATATAGACATAGTACGCTTATAACGGCGATAATGCTGATTTTTAGAAATCTTCTTTTTGACATAGGTATAATATTTACGCCAGTCCGTCGCAGTCATTATCCAGTGCACCGAGTTTGGTGCCATCCGAAATTTACGAACACCACTAATTTTACATATCATTGAATATCAAAAATTTGAACAATTAGTGTGCCGCACTTTTACAGCATTCCCGTGCACGGTGGTCATTTGTGGCTACCGCTGTGCACGGGAATATCGCTTTCAATTATATCAGAGGAATATCTGTGTGCACGGTGGTAACAGAAAATGACCACCGCGCACATTATTATGCAAGCTTGCGGGCTCCGTCGCTGATCACTACAGGGATAACGATCGGCTCGTGGCCGTATTTCTCTGCAAATGCTGTCTTTGCCTTTGCGATGAAATTATCGTAGAGCTCTGCCTTCACGAGGTTGATTGTGCAGCCGCCGAAGCCGCCTCCCATGATGCGTGAACCTGTCACGCCGCACTCCTGAGCCACAGTTGCAAGGAAGTCAAGTTCTTCGCAAGACACTTCATAGTCCTTTGACATGCCCCAGTGAGTCTCATACATGCGTGCTCCTACTGTCTCGTAGTCGCCCTTCTCGAGAGCCTCGCAGACATCAAGCACTCGCTTCTCCTCACCGATCACATAACGTGCACGGAGGTAATCTTCCTCAGAAATCTGATCCTTGATAGCCTCAAGCTGCTCCATTGTAGCACCGCGGAGGAAATCCTGGCCAAGCACTGCAGCAACTCTCTCGCAAGATTTGCGACGGTCGTTATATGGTGAACCTACGAGTTCATGCTTTACACAAGAATTCAGGAGAACAAGCTTGTAGCCGTACTGCTCAGGATCGAACGGGAAGTACTCGAACTCCATAGAGCGGCAGTCAAGACGCATAAGGTGACCTGCCTTACCGAAAACTGACGCAAACTGGTCCATGATTCCGCACATCACGCCGCAGTAGTTATGCTCTGTGCTCTGACCGATGCGTGCAAGCTCGAATTTGTCGATACCGAGGTTGAAAAGCTCATTGAGTGCATTTGCGAATGTACTCTCAAGTGCTGCCGAAGATGACATACCTGCTCCAAGAGGAACATCTCCTGCGAATACAGTGTCAAAACCTGCAATCACACCGCCTCTTTTCTGGATCTCGCGGCACACTCCGAAGATATAACGTGCCCAAGCCTGTGCCGGAGCATCCTCTTCGTTAAGGCCAAATTCGCAGTATTCGTCGAGATCGAGAGCAAAAGCACGTACTGTAGCTGTGCCGTTGAGCTTGATTTCAGCGATCATTCCCTTGTCGATTGCACCTGGGAATACGAAACCACCGTTGTAGTCTGTGTGCTCGCCGATGAGGTTGATACGTCCTGCTGAGGCGTAGAAAACGCCTTCTGTCTGGAAGAGAGTCTGGAACTTCTCTGCTATTCTTGTTTTCATATCTATATGATTATTAGTATTTCAATAATATCTTTCAAAGATATCAATTACTGCGGAATAAACAAAGGACAATCGGACAATGATCGCTGACTCCTCCCATGTACCTTGGTCCTGAGTATGTTCTGAGAGGTTTCATTCCAGGATATTTCCTCTCATATGTCATCAGAAACGGTAATTCTACAATATCCATCCTTGCATAGTCAACCAGATCTGAGGACACCAGAAACATATCAATAAGGTCCCATTTGCCTTGATATCTGATAGTCCCTCTTCCAGCTCTGAAAAGACTGTCAGACATGTTGATGAGCACTCCGTTCAATATTTCAAACTGCTCCCCATCCGGAGTGTCATTGAAGTCACCCATAGCAATGATAGGAATACGCGGATCTGCAAGAGATAAGGAATCACACATATTTCTAAGAGAATGCATGACTGCCTTCCTCCTGCCTTCAGAAGCCTCCGAACCGCCATATTTCGAAGGATGATGATTCACTATAAGATTATATTTCTGTCCCATATCATCCTCCAGAAGCACCTGCAGCATATCTCTGGTGGCCATCTTCTCACCATCAAGAGAAGGTGTCACGGTCGAATAACTCACTTTTTTGAATGACGACTCTCTGTATAATAAAGCCACATCAATACCTCGCCTGTCACCGGATTCATGATGTACAATCCTATAGCCGCACTTTCTCAATAGTGTGTTATTCAGAAGTTTCCATAAGACGCCCCCGTTTTCAACTTCCGCCAGCCCTATTACATCCGGAATACGACCGTATCTCTCCCCTGTCCAGAATATGGACTTTGCTATGTCGTCACACTTTTTCTGAAACTTTCTCTTGGTCCAGCGACGTCTTCCATAAGAGGAAAACTCCTTGTCAGACTCCCCTGTCCCGTCGTCAATATAATCAAAGAAATTCTCGACGTTCCAGAACATCACCAGAAGGGAGTCCCGGCTATATGATGAAACTGGTAACAATAACAGTAATAAAATCATGATTTTCTTCATATGCACCTCTGTTTAAAAGATTGCCACGTCGCTCGCTCCTCGCAATGACGTACACGATCACACAATCATATAACAAATCAACGAACACGTCATTGCGAGCGTAGCGTGGCAATCAGCATTATCAGCAAAAGTGTACGAAAAATTCAGAAAAGTGTTTAAGAAAAAGAAAAAACGACTTTAAAAAAGAGAAATAATTTAAAGAAAAAGAAAAAGTTAGCGTAAATTTGCGCCCTGATTATAAACAAGAGAAAAAAGAAGATAGAATGGCACTTAAATGCGGTATCGTAGGACTTCCAAACGTAGGTAAGTCAACATTGTTCAACTGCGTAAGCTCTGGAAAGGCACAGAGCGCAAACTTCCCTTTCTGTACAATCGATCCAAACATAGGTTCGACAAACGTTCCGGACAAGAGACTCGAGGTTCTCGAGAGCCTCTGCAACCCTAAGAGAGTGGTTCCGGCAACTGTGGAAATCGTCGACATTGCAGGTCTCGTAAAAGGAGCAAGCAAGGGTGAGGGACTCGGAAACCAGTTCCTTGCAAACATCAGAGAAACTGATGCCATCCTTCATGTTCTCCGCTGCTTCGATGACCCTAACATCATCCATGTAGACGGAAGCGTAGACCCGGTACGCGATAAGGAAATCATCGACTGCGAGCTCCAGCTCAAGGACCTTGAGACAGTTGAAAACCGTATCCAGAAGGTTCAGAAGCAGGCTACAACAGGTGGAGACAAGAATGCAAAGAAGCTCTACGACCTGCTTTGCAAATATCGCGACGCTCTTCAGGAGGGCAAGTCTTGCCGTACAGTAAAGCCAGAGAATGCAGAAGAGGCTCAGATGGCAAAGGAACTTTATCTCCTTACCAACAAGCCTGTGATGTATGTCTGCAACGTGGACGAAGCGTCAGCAAAGGACGGAAACCAGTATGTGGAGCAGGTTCGTGAGGCTGTAAAAGACGAGGATGCCGACATCCTTATCATCGCAGCTAAGATCGAGTCAGACATCTCGGAACTCGAAAGCTACGAGGAGCGCCAGATGTTCCTTGAGGAGATGGGACTCGAAGAGTCAGGAGTTGTAAGACTTATCCAGCACGCATACGCTCTCCTCAACCTCCGCACATACTTCACCGTAGGAGTGGAAGAGTGCCGTGCGTGGACAATCAACGTAGGTGACAAGGCTCCTCAGGCAGCCGGTGTGATCCACTCAGACTTCGAAAGAGGATTCATCCGCGCAGAGGTTATCAGATACGACGACTTCATCCAGCTGAAGTCAGAGGCTGCATGTCGCGCCGCAGGAAAGCTTGGTATCGAAGGAAAGGAATACGTCGTTCAAGACGGAGACATCATGCACTTCCTCTTTAACGTATAAGACTCTCAAGAGCAGACTTGAGATCATCATAAGAAGGAACGGGATCGTCAGTGAATATATATCTGACGATCCCGTTTTCGTCAGATATATAGATACGAGGAATTCTGCTGGAAGCAAAGAGTTCATACACCTTCCTGTCTTCCTGCGCAGAATAAGGCATATTCAAGCCGTTTTCACTCCAATAAGACGATATCTCGTCAGAGTTTTCTTCACGGCTTATAAGGGCTGTTTTAATTCCTTCACGGGTATATTCATCATAGATACGCTGCATTACAGGCAGCACCTGCTGACAGGCAGGACATGACGTGTGAAAGAACATCACTATCGAGATATTTCCCCTGAGAGAAACATCACTTACGGAAGAACCGTCACTCATCATGACTTCAAACTCAGGCAACAAATCACCGATCTCAATGTCAGAACCCGCAGGCCGATCCTTTATACAACCTGCTGCAGAACATATAATCAATATTATCATCAGCAATCTCTTCATGATGAATACTTATTAAAGTCAAAGGACGTGAACCAATACACATGGCCACGTCCTTTGATTATTCTTGATATTTTATTAGAAGTAGAGGTATGTATAATCCTTAACCTTTCCTTCCTTGTTCAATACGTATGGAAGCATCTGGCTGTATGTAGCGTTAAGCTGCATCATACGCATGTCTGCATCATTCTCTGTAAAGTAAGCCTCCTCTGAACGGTTTGTTACCTTATACACATAAATACCGTTTGAACCCTTGAAAGGAGCGTTTACAACACCTTCCTGTGCAACAGAAGCAGCACCAGTGAATTTCTGATCAAAGTCGCTTGTTGCGAAAGTGAGCTTCTCCTTTGTGCTTACTGTAGTACCAAGAGCCTTAGCGATCTCATTGAGGTCTGTCATACCGTTAACCTTAGCCTTAACCTCAGCAAGCTTGTTGTCAGCCAGCTTCTCAGCGAAGAGAGTGCTCTCGATGAAAGGCTTAACCTGCTCGAGTGAAGCTGTTCCCTCTGGATTGATCTTGTTAAGCGCTGCGATAACAAAGAAAGACTCATCACCATTCTCGATAGTGTATACATCTGAAACAGCACCTGCCTTAGACTCCTTATATGCCCACTTCACAATGTTCTCAACCTTAGCTATAGAACCGAATGAAGTTGCATACATAGGCATGTTCACCATAGTATCGTAGAAGAATCCGTTGTCTACAGCAACCTGACGGAAATCATCGATCTTTACATTATTGAATACACTGTCAACCTGAGCCAATACTGCCTCCTCGTTATCCTCATTGAATTCAACTACGATATACTCGATATCACGAGACTCCTGTACTGGGAAGAGATTCTTGTGAGCATTGTAATACTCTTCGATCTCCTTATCAGAAACTGTAACAGTAGTATCTGTACCGAACGGAACAAGAACGAACTCAACATCGAATACATTGTTGCTGTTCTTGATATTCTCTTCTGCGAGGAGAGAGTTAGAAACAAAACTTCTAGAGAGGAACTCGCTGTATTTTGTCATATATCTGTCATACTCAGCAGACTTCTTTACGTCGTCCCACCACATCTGAGTTCTGCCTGAAGCATCTTCAGAAACAGCATTCTCGATATCGATAATAAGCTCTGGAGTCATCTGACCCTGGAACTCGTTCATGATAACATTAGAATACATTTTTCCAGAAAGAATCTGGTACATTTCCTCTTCACCTACAGTGAATCCTGCATTCTTAGCCTTAACTACGAAGAGGTTCTCCATCAAGAAGTTATTCAAAGCTCTGCCGCGCATCTGCTCGTTATAAACCATCTTAAGATACTCAGGATCAGCGAGAGTATCATTTACATTCATAACAGCATCAAACGGATAGAGATCGTTATACTTGCGTACTTCATTATTGAAATCAGTGTAAGTAACTGACTTTCCATTAATAGAAGCAACTTCAGTATCCTCACCCATCTGCTCATCACTTGTCAAAGAAGACAAAGATGTAGGGTCAATAATGAATGACAACAGTGCTACAGCGATAAGCACTGTTATCAGAATTCCGAATTTGTTACGGATAGTTTCAAGAACTGCCATTTTATTATTTTTTTAATTATTTATCCTTTTAGACATTATCAAGGGTGCGAATATAGCAATTTTCTATCAATAAACACCTATTTTTTTGGTATAGGTCCTATAAAATTGATGGAATCAATAACAACTCTGGTACTATCCTCTACGACAATACCATAACTGTTGAACGGATTGAAGATTATGTTGTTTCTTGCCCTCTGATCGGATTCCATTCCAAATCCCTGCATGAAACCTGAAGGAGAATACATCTTTACATAGCAGTGGGTATATATTCTTTCATTCTTCTGATCCCAATACAATGTATCAGTTTCAAGGGTCTCCTGCTTGATAAGATTCTTCACTATCACATTTCCATAAGCTTCCCAGCTTTCTCTTCCATCCTCATAAACAGTATGAATGGCATTGTCAGCCATTATTTCAGTTTCAAGAAGACCTTCTTCGGTATATCCATAAACTGAAAATCCCTTTGGAAAAAGTTCGTATGAAAGTGAATCCTTCTCATATTTTTCCATTATCTCCCCTTCCGCTCTCATCTGAATCACTCCATTTTTAGACTGAACGATAAACATGTTTTCTACAGTCTGTACCGGAGTTTCATCAAGCCTGAGATCCTTGGCGCGCCCTAATTCATCATTACATGAATAAACGACGAAAGCAACCGCAGATGCGGTTGCAATCATCTTAATCATATTTAGAATTCTGTTCAAGCTGTTACTTCTGAGTTCTGACTGTTGTAGTTGCTCTCATACCGCCGCATGAAACTGTGTATGACTGGCCGTCGATAACATCGTACATGAAAGCCTCAGCAGTCTGTGGGAAGTATGCTGAATACTGTCTGATATAGTTGTTGGCCTCCTCAGCGAGAGTTTCATCAGCATTCTTAGCCTTTACCATGAAGTCAACAGCAACCCAGTAAGGTGCTCTTCTCTCGATTTCGTTTCCGCTACATACTGTTGAACCCCAGATAGAACCCATCAGCATGTATGCCTTACCTGAAAGTGATGAATCAAGCTCCATAGCCTTCTGAGCCGAAGCATATCCCTTGGCAGTCTGTCTTGACTTCACACAGAATACAGCAAGTTCATAGTAATACTTAGCATCTGTTGCAGCATCAGTCTCGTCTGAATTTATTGCCTCCTCAAGATACTTGACAGCGTTATCATAGTCATTTCTGCCTGAGTAGAGTTTGTAGAGATAGTATGCTGAATTAGCAGAAGGCTCCATTGCATACATCGTGTTTACTGCATTGAGGAAAAGGTCGTTGTCTGTACATCCCTCTGTGATGCTCATGATCTTCACAACATTCTTTGCAAGGTCAAGATTCTGAGGATCAGCCTCAACTCTTGGAGTAAAGAGAGCTATGAGATTTTCGCAGCTTGCCACCTGGCTCTGGATAAAGAGAGTCTCGAAATCTGTAATTGTCTTTGCAAGGTTTGCAGCCTCTGTATCGTTCTTTGGCTTAACCATTCCAAGATACATGACACCCTTGTCATAGATATCGATCACAGTCTCAGGATCAACCATTCCGTCCTTATAAAGATCAATTGCTGTGTTGAGCTGGAAAAGGAATACGTTTGTTCTTGTCTGCTCCTTTGTCTGATCTACGATAGTGGTAAGACCCTCAAGAAGCTTTACAGGCTCATCCTTCATGTAGTTATACATATCAAGAGCCATGTTGTTGAGAGAACTGATCGCATACTTAGGGAAATTCTCAACTCTCTGATTGTAAAGAGTCATGAGAGAGTCAACGAGCTGTGCCTTATAAACAGGATTATTCTTATTCTTCTGAATAAGGTTACGCATCATTGTACATCCATCAGAAAGCATTGAGTATCTCGAAGTTGGTGGACAATAATGATATGCCTTTCTCCAGTTTGGCAAAGCAGAGTCATAATTCTTCTGCTTGTAGTACTCAGTGTAGTAAGAAAGGTACTTGATACACTCTGCGCTGTCAGGACCAAATTTTCCCTGAGCTGAAACCTTGCTGCCCGACATCATGGTCATGGCTGCAATAGCAAAAAGCAAAATAATCTTTTTCATATTCAATATATAACTTTTATTATTTTCTACTGGTACTGGTTCTTTCTGAACCACTTGTCATGGATGTTGAATCCTATTACAAACATCGCATATCGCTCGCGTATCATATTGTTTCGAGTACTTGCCCTCTGGCCCAAGTCTACTCCAAATGAGACTCCATTATAGAAGTATCCAGGTATCGGAAGTGTGAAACCTAAAGTGACTCCCATCGAGTTCACATTGTTTCCATCAAGCTTATAATATGCCTGGTCATAATAAATTCCGGCACGATAGGAAACTCTCTTCAGATAATATCTGATGTCGTTTCTATTAGGTGTTATCTCAAAACCTGCTCTAAATGATTGAGAAACAGTTGAAGAGAAAACAGACGCTCCACTTGCTGAGAAACCATTCTGCGAATCCATTCCTGAATTTGACCAATTTGATCTCAGATAGTTTAATTCGGCACTCCATTTATCTCCACCTTTAAATGATATTCCGACACCAAGTTCGTCCGCAAACCTTACTCCTGAATTCTCAAGTGTGTCAACCTTATAACTCAAGGTGTCAGTCACGCTTGACTGATTTGCATATCTGTAATTAGTAGAATATCCTTTCATTTTTGTACCAAGCTTATAGGTCGCTCCTACAATCATTGATACATCTCCTCCTAATTTCTGCTCGTACTGAAGTCCGAACTTAGCTGTCGATCCTCTGATCTCCATTTCAGTTCCTGAATTGACTGACCTGTAAGATGAATTGGAATAATCCATATTGGTCACCTTGTCGATGTTTCCGAAATAATATATCCACTCAGCACCAAGCGAGAGACTCTTCCAGAATGTAATACCAGCTCCTGCAAAAACCTGATACAGACCACCTGTTCCATATGAATCATACGATATGTTTCCGGTGTTTCCGATAATTTCAGGATTCTTCTCTATTGAAGAGAAATCATATCCTACATCACTGTATGGTGTTATTCCGACCATGAAAGCGGAAGACCTCCATATCGGAAAGGTCATAACGAAATCATATATATTGAATGTGTTATGAGCTGACTTTATATCTCCCTGCTTATAGATGTTATTGCTCTGCTGAAGTCCGAAATCGGCCATGAAGGAAAGTGAATCACGTGCCGTTACAGCAGCAGGGTTAAGATAGTTTATATATCGGTTGTTTCTTGTAGCGATACCCACACCACCCATACTCTTGTTATACGCAGTACCCTCTTTTGAAATATCTCCTATTCCGTAAATCGAGTATGGAGAATATGCACCATACGTTCCATCCTGCGCAAATACAGTGGAACACATAATGAGAGATACTGTCAACAAAAATATCTTTTCAATCCTTCTAATCATATTCTAAAGCTATTAAAGCCAACCCCATAAGTACAAGGTTACAAACTACAAAGATGGAGTTTTTCCGTCGTTTTGCAAAATAAATTGCATCACCTCCTGTAAAAACATTAATATTTTCGGGATGAGCCGAAACGTAACCGTCGATTTCAAACATCATGCCCGATATAACCCCGGAATATATGGATGTGACAATATCCTGACCAATGCCTGTAACCTCTTCAGGAGCAGAGAGTAAAGGAAGGGATCTTGAATATCTGTTTATGGACTTGAAACGTGTACGGCATCCAGGAGAAATACATCCACCTTCAAATCTTCCATCCTTATCGAGAAAATCTATAGTTAAAGTGGTTCCAAAGTCAAATATAGTACATGGACGTCCTTTGAAAAGATATCTGGATGCTATTATCGAAGCAGCTCTGTCGGCAGTAAGATAGGAAGGAATATCATACCGCTCACTCAGTTTCTTACCGTCAAGTACAACCAGCCTGCCGCACATTCCTTCCAGTCTGTTTATATGATTGGGAGAAAAATGTCTCGCACTGCTCAGTACAAGCAATTCCGGATGATTTCCGCTGACAAGGGATTCTATATATTCCAGCATTCTCTCGCCCTGATAGCGAAAAGTCTTGCCAAGAGTAATCCCGTCAGCCCATGCAGCCTTAAGAGCCGTATTTCCTATATCCACTAAAAGAGTCGCCATATCTATTGTAATTTCTTCAATACACTGTATGCTTTGGAAATGGAATCTATATTCCTTGATACAATCCTGAGCCTGTTGTCTGGCTGCTTGATCTCAAAAATCTGAGGATGCATGCTTATGTTTTCCAACACCTTTGAAAATTTATCCGACTTATAGTATTGAGACAGCGGATTCAGGATAAAGAAAGCTATAAGCACTCCATTCTTGATTATAATCTTCTCAAATCCAAGCTTTACACCTAGCTGTCTTATCTTGACGATGTCGAAAAGTCTCTCAAGTTCTACTGGTATCTTTCCAAAACGGTCAGTCAGCTTACCCCTCATGACATCAAGATCCTTTTCATTGGAGATGGAATCAAGTTCCTTGTATATTCTTATCTTCTCTGCTGTCAGATCTATATATGCGTCAGGGATAAGAGCAAGCTGATCCGTCTCGATTGTACAGTCGACTATGTAATTTTCATTTGCATTTCTTGTCACAATACCTGTTTCAACTCCGAGTTCCTCCATAGCCTCAGCCAGAATCTTCTGATATGTCTCGAATCCCATATCTGTTATGAATCCACTCTGCTCCGCTCCAAGGAGATTACCCGCTCCACGGATATCAAGATCCTGCATGGCAATATTGAAACCGCTGCCAAGATCAGAGAATGACTCGATGGCTTTCAGACGTCTGCGGGCTTCCTCGGTAATTCCTACAAGAGGAGGTACTATGAGATAGCAGAATGCACGTTTGTTTGAACGTCCTACTCGCCCACGAAGCTGATGCAGGTCACTTAAGCCTATATTCTGAGCCTGATTGATGATGATAGTGTTCGCATTCGGCACGTCAAGTCCATTCTCGATGATGGTCGTACACAGAAGCATATCATAATCACCTGCCATGAAATCAAGTATCTTATTCTCAAGAACCTTGGCTTCCATCTGACCATGAGCAACGCATATCCTCATATCAGGCACAAGCCTATGCAGAATATCCTCCACAGCCAGGAGTTCCTCTACCCTGTTATGGACAAAGAACACCTGTCCTCCCCTGCCAAGCTCGTAATTAATGATCTTCTTTATCTCGTCATGATCAAAGAGCATGATCTCGGTCTGAACGGGAATCCTGTTAGGCGGAGGAGTATTAATAATGGACAGGTCGCGTGCTCCAAGAAGAGAGAACTGCAGGGTTCTCGGAATAGGTGTAGCAGTCAATGTAAGAGTGTCTACGGAAGCCTTAAGCTGACGAAGCTTCTCCTTTGCACTGACGCCGAATTTCTGTTCCTCGTCAATTATAAGCAGTCCAAGGTCCTTGAATTCAAAACCTTTTCCTATCAACTTATGGGTGCCTATCACTATATCAAGAGTGCCGGCCTTAAGTCTTTTCTGA
>JAZOPY010000146.1:0-2734 GCA_045655825.1 Candidatus Cryptobacteroides sp.
TGGCTGGCCAGGAAAGCAGCCGGATGGTACAGCTAAGATCGCAGGTGTTGAGTATACATACTTCGAGTATGCTGTCGCAGATGTAGAAGGTCTCGGACAGAATCTCATCTTCAACAACAACGGCGGCGGACTCCAGACAGGTGACATGCCTGTTACATTCAGCGCTGACGTTCCAGACCACTTCTACCTCCTCTACGGTGAGAAGGACTGCGTGGTGATCGAGGATCCGTTCAACCGTGAGCCTGTAGGCGGCGGTGACGAAGGCGGCAGCGACGAAGGCGGCGACACTGGTGAAGGCGGTTGCAACTGCGACTGCGAGGGCTGCCAGGACTGCACAGGCAAGACTCCTGAGGTGCCTGCTGAGCCTGTTCCAGTAGTGTTCTACGTACAGAACGGCACTGGATATGACGCTACATATATGTATGCATGGGGTGATGCTCTTCCAGAACTCTTCGGCGGCTGGCCAGGTATCGCTCTTGAGAACAACGTGACTTGCGGCGGCGTGGCATACAGCAGAGTGGAGACAACTGCGACTGCATACGATCTCGTATATCACCCTATCCTCAACAACAATGCAGGAACTCAGTACGACACTCCTGTGGTGACTCTCGCCAAGTACAACTTCATCGTTGCAGGTGAGACTGCTGCAGAGATCGGCACTGCTCCTGCTGTGAAGGTATATGTTGACGACCAGACCGGATGGGATGCCCTTACAGTCTACACTTGGGGTGACGGCGAGGCATTCGGAGGATGGCCAGGTGCAGCTTACACCACTGAGACAGTTGACGGCAAGGAGTACAAGGCGTTCACAGTTCCGGCTGAATGCTTCGGTTACTCTTGCAACCTGATCTTCAACAACAACGGCGGCGGAACACAGCTTGCTGACTACAATGTCACAGCTGACCGCGACTACTTCCTTACAGTAACTGCTGAAGGTGTAACTCCAATCGAATAAAGACAATGAAGTTTACAAAGACTTTATTCATTTCCATACTGGCTGCGCTCGCTTTGAGCGCAGTCAGCTGTGGGAATGACGATCAGGGCCCGGTCACACCAGACGTCCCTGACACCCCGACTGCTGTCGGCAACACAATGGTAGTGTATGAGGCGAACCCGAAGGTTTTCGCTTCAAGCAAATCCCTTAAGGCTATTGAGGACCGTCTTGGTGAAATCCAGGATCTTGGAGTGAATGTACTCTGGCTCATGCCGATCCAGCCTATAGGTTCTGACAAGACCTCGGTAGGTTCTCCATATTGCATCAAGGACTTCAAGGCTGTTAATCCGTCATACGGAACCATCGATGACCTTAAGTCTCTTGTGGCAAAGGCGCACTCCATGGACATGAAGGTGATTCTCGACTGGATCGCCAACCACACATCGTGGGACAATCCATGGATAACAGAGCATCCGGACTGGTACACCAAGGATGCCAACGGAAACATAATCTCTCCAGCCGGAATGGGATGGAACGACGTTGCCGACCTGAATTTCAACAGCAAAGAGCTTCGCACCAACATGATCGACGCGATGACATATTGGGTGAAGGAAGCGGATGTGGACGGTTTCAGATGCGACTATGCTGACGGTGTGCCTATGGACTTCTGGAAGGATGCCCTTGATGCAGTGAAGGCAGTAAAGGCAGATGCCATACTTCTTGCAGAAGGATCTGAAATGAGGCTCCTGGACAGCGGTTTCCAGATGCTTTACGGCTGGGATTTCCAGTCGAAGCTGGCATCCGTGTTCAGCGGAAAGATGGATGTATCCAGACTTTACGAATCCCATAAGAACGAATACAAGGACTTTGCGAAAGGCAAGCAGAGACTCCGCTTCACAACCAATCACGACAAGGCCATGAGCGACGGCTCGCCTGTCACAATCTATAAAGGTGAAAGAGGCGCTATGGCGGCATTTGTGATAACTGCATACATGGGAGGTATTCCGCTCATCTACAGTTCGCAGGAACTCGGATATTCCAAGACAATCAACTTCTTCACCAATGTCCTGATGGACTGGAACAGCAATCCTTCGTATACTGAAGAGTATCAGAAAGTCATGGCTGCATACCACGAGTCTGCGAACCTGAGAGGCCAGGAGCCGGTTCTTTACAACACAGGAGACGTAGCCTCTATATATTACAAGGACGGTCTCTTCGTTGTTGCCAACACAACAGGCACCAAGATTCAGGCAAAAGCTCCGATGGAGCGTGCCGGAGACAAGGTCACCAACATGATGACAGGAGCCTCAGAGACAATCCCTGCAGCCTTGACACTGGAGGCATACGAATATAAAATCTGGAAAATAGAGAAATAATGACCTATAAGAATATATTTGCCGGCCTTATGGCCGCAATGCTGCTGGCTTCTTCGTGCAGCAGCAAATGCGAAGACAAATGCACATGCGAAGGAGGCTATCAGGTACCTGCACCGGAGGATGTTGTGATGTATCAGGTAAATCCACGCGTATTCGCTCCAGAAAAGTCATTCAATGCTGTAGCCCAGCACCTTGACTCGATCAAGTCCCTGGGTACCAATGTAGTATGGTTCATGCCGATCTACCCTGTAGGACAGATCAAGACTGTAAACTCTCCATACTGCATCAGCGACTACAAGGGAGTGAACCCAGAGTTCGGAACCCTTGAGGAATTCAAGAACGTCGTTTCGCTTTGCCATGAGAAGGGTATGAGCGTAATCGTTGACTGGGTGGCGAACCACACTTCATGGGACAACAAATGGAT
>JAZOPY010000147.1:0-2944 GCA_045655825.1 Candidatus Cryptobacteroides sp.
GGTGCCGCTGCAAGAAGGCTGCAAAGCGCTATCTTTACAAAATTATGTTTCATAATGTAATGGTCTTTAGATTAGTCGAAAATAAGGTGAGCACCCTCAACAACGATAGCGAACTGAAGATCTGCGCTATCCACTGCAAAACCGTCGAAGTACTGGAAGTGAACGTCACCGTTGGCAAGAATAACATGGTAACGGATGCTTGCTGTATTGTCACCGTTGTTAGCCACTGTGATCGCAACTTCAGCACCGTCGAGGTTAGGGAGGAATGTATCCCAGTTCCAGTTGCTTGTAGCGGTCACGATTCCGTCATAACCTGCACCCCATCCGAAGTGGTCCATACGTACGACACCGTACTCAGAAAGATCCGCCCTACGCATGATTGTACATGGGCTGTGCCAGTTGTTGATCTCATTTGAACCGAGCTTCATGCTGACGCTTACCATTTCATATGGAGCGACTGCCCAGTCATGTGAGAAGTGAGCCCACCATGGAGTGGTGTTGTCCTCAAGACCGACCATTTCAGTCTGTGCAGGGAGATCGCTCTTGGCGATTGTAAGAGCACCCTTGGCCTCGATTGCTGTACCTGAAGCTGTTGTGTATGTAACGGTATATGCATCAGCATATGTACCCTCCACACCTTCGTATACAACCTTGTCATCTGCAAATGCCACAGAGAACTGAGAAGCCTTGAGAGGAGCCTTCGTGCCGTCTGCGTATTCAGCGATAACCTTTACTGCAGCTGGAGAAACAGTCACATACTTGGCTCCACCGATAAGGTATGCGTTTGCAGAAGCCTCGAGAGCGACGATAGGGTTTGTAACCTCAAGAGTATATGTACCTGCAACAGGCTTTCCGTAGTTGCCCTGCTTTGTCTTGCTGTATGAGTAGATGATTGTCTTTGTACCTACTGTAGAAAGATCAGGAACGACGAATGTAACGTCAGCAGTATCAGCCACTGTTGTAGAACCGTCTGCGAATGTGACTGTTGCCACACCGTTGCCCCAGAAGTCTGTGCTTCCTACCTCGATGGCAGCCGGAGTGCCTGAAACTGTGATTGATGCAGCCATTTCGTCTGGAATCTCAAGGATCTTAGACGGCTCGAGCCATGCTTCCTTTACCTCCATGAAGCTTCCGTCAGCGATGAGGAAAGCTGTTACTGAAGGGCCTGTAACAGGCTGTTCGTATGTCTCTGTAAGCACTACGCCATCAACTGAAGTATGAATTGCAGTAAGGAATACTGTTCCTGCTGTAGCATAGTCGATCTGCATTTCAACAGAAGCGCCGTCAAGATGTCTCTTGAAGTCATTCCAGATGTCACCGTCACCGTCAGTATCAGGATAATCCTGGCTGATCATGGCTCCGTTGTAATCACCGTTACCCCATCCGTAAGCGTCTGAACGGAGAACGAAGAACTCTGTATAGCCATCCGAATCACGCTCGCCGGAAGCGACGCACATGTTCCAGTTGCTCCAGTTGTTGCCTGTACCGGTTCCGGCAAGGGTTCCGTTGTGGTTGATGAACTTGACTGTGAGGCACTTTCCCTGAGGTACTGTAAAGTACTGAGAGAAATCAACCCACCATCCTGAAGTGTAATCCTTGGCACCTACTTCTGCGACTGCGATGTCGATCGTAGTCTTGTCTCCCGTGTTCTGGGCATCCTTGAGTGCCTGAATCGAATCAATCTTGCTCTGGAGGTCAGCAGGCGGATTAATGTCTATGAAAGACACTTCCGAGCAGCTGACTGAAACCGAAGCCACAAAGGCAGCGACGGCGAGCAGTCTCAACATCATTTTTTTCATAATAGTAGTGTTAGTTAATTATTTTGTTAAATGGTTATTTCTGAAGAACATACACCATGAATGTCTTTGGAGCCACAGTCACCTCGAGAGCCTTGCCTTCGAAATTGAGAGGTGTTGTCTGAGGGACGATCTTTGTAGGCTCGTCAAGAGTGTTGTCAGCGTCAAGGTCATCAGAATGATAGCTTACAGCCTCCACTCCCTTGAGGACTTCCTTCTTCTTGAGGCCCTCGAAGTTCACCTTTACAGGCTGAGCGTCATCTGAAACATTGATGATCTTGATGTATACCTGATTCTTTTCAGCGTCATATACAGAGCTTGCGAAGAGACCGTTCTGGCCCTCTGCACCTGTGATGTTAACGCCTTCCATATCAGTGAGTTTCAATGCATTGGTACCCTGATACTGAGTATAGAGTCTCTGTACATACCAGCTGCATGACTTCATGCTGCGGAGGTTGTCGAACCAGATGAGGTCCGGTCTCCACTGCCATCCTTCGATATGAGCGAAGAGAGGTGCATATGTAGCCATATGTACGATATCGGCATTACGCTCGATTGTTGTCATGAATGCAGCCTCAAGGAGAGAAGCCTCGAAGTGGTTCCACTTCTTGCCTGCTCCGTGGCACGCATACTCGCCTGCGAATACCTTCGGACCCTTGCGGTCGTAGTTGTCATAACGTGCTCCCTGTGCGAGGAACCATGATTCTGGACGGTAGAAGTGCTCGTCCACGAGGTCAGCTCCGAGTCTCTTCATCTCAGGCCAGAGGAAATCGAACTGGTCACCCTCTGAGTTAGGACCTGAAGAGCCTACGATCTTGATCTCTGGATATGCCTTGCGGATAGCGTCGATGAAAGGCACGAGGTGCTCCGGATATTCAGGGCCCCACTGCTCGTTTCCGATACCGATGAACTTGAGGTTGAACGGCTCCGGATGGCCCATCTCGGCACGGAGCTTACCCCACTCTGTAGTAACGTCACCGTTTGCAAACTCGATAAGGTCGAGAGCGTCCTGGATATACTCATCAAGCTCACATACAGGCACATGAGCGTCCTGAGTCTCGTTCTGGAACTGGCATGCAAGACCGCAGCTGAGTACAGGAAGCGGCTCAGCGCCGATCTCCTCAGAAAGGAGGAAGTACTCGTAGAAT
>JAZOPY010000148.1:0-6402 GCA_045655825.1 Candidatus Cryptobacteroides sp.
TACCTCTTGACGAAAGTCAGCTCGTAGGAATAGCTATATCTTCCGAACCAGAAACTTTCACGATGCATCGGTTCGGCGTATGAAATCTTGAATCGGGAGCTGTATGAGTTGTACTGGAATGAAGTTTCCAGCACGACTCCGTCTTTGTGGACTTCAAGAACCTTGAAATTGAAGTCTGGAAAAATCAATTTCTCGATACCATACAGCTTCCATTCTTCCTTCCTCGGAGAAAACAGTTTGACCCCTTCCTTGAGGTTTACACCCTTAAGGTCACACTCAAAGCGGTCTTCAAGGTCGATGTCTTCTCCTGTCACCTCGTTCTCGGATGACGCGCATGTCTTAAGGACAAACTTATAATTGTCGAAACTCATAGTGATATAGGTTTTGTATTATAAGTCATCGGGCAATCAAGGTGAGTTCGAAGAGACCTATGCAATTGTTCGCAATTGGATTCTACCAGTTCCAGATATCTTCCGTCTTTAGACACAAAGCGTATCAGGCAGGCTCCGTAGATCTTTCTGCCGCATAGTTTTGACGCGGCTTTGTTTTCTACGTAATTTGCCGGACTCTTGGCAATATACGCCCTGAAAACTCCATGTTCAGAGGCTTCCAGATCTTTTGCAACAGCTTCAAGGACACGGAGTTGCTTCCATACAAGCAAGGTGCCCTTAGTGCATTTGAGCAGATTTCTGGCAATCACTTCATCCGAAACCGGCCTGTTGTTTACATCAGAATATGCCCAACACTTTCCCATGAAATAATCATCATCGCCAGAAGGCTCTATCACATAGTAACAGGCAATGTTTCCACCACTGGCAGCGGTTGGTTCGTTACTTAACATCTCCTCCTCGGATTCATTGCTGCTGGCTAACCAGTCTGACCATACCTGGGTGTTTGGAACAGGAAGGTCGCAGTCGGCCATGAGTGACATAAACATTTCCGCTTCGGGGTCAGATACGACTCCGTCGACCATGATGAGGTCGAACAGAAGGTTCGAAACTTCCTGTTTTGTTACCTGGTCCAGTCCCGTAACTATATCGGATGCTTCTTCCATCTCCATCTCCACGGCACGGCTGAGCAATTCCCTTTTCTTCTCGTTATCAATATTGAATCCTCGTAAGAAAAGGATGATACTTTCACTTTCCTCATCCAGAAGTTCGTCCGAATTTCCGAGTGATGCCATAAGCTTCAAGATGCCTGTAAGCTGCTTAAAAGATACTTTCATAAGTTCAAGATATTAATCAGGTATAACTTAGATTCGAGGTTTATAGATTTATATATGTATATGAATAAGTCATCGGGCAGTCCAGCCGTGTCTTGAGGTACTTATGGAATGTCTGGCAATACTTCTTAGGTAAGTATTGAAATTTTCCTTCGTTGGATACAAATTGTATCAGGCACGGTCCGTAGATCTTTTTGCCGAGCAGTTTCGATGCGGCCTTGTTTTCTGTCATATCAGACGGCTGCTTTGCAATGTATGCCTTGAAGGCTCCATAGCTTGTATATCCCATATCCTCAGTGACGGCCTGCAGAACAGGGAGGTTTTTATACTCAAGCAAGAGGCTTTTCTTACATTTGAGCAACTCTCTGGCTATCACTTCCTTTGAGCGATATGTCCGGCCTACGCGGACATATGCGCAGCATTTTCCCATGAAATATGCATCATTGCCCGAAGGCTCTATCACAAAGAAGCATAGGGCTTCTTCGTCATCGGTTGCGGTCACCACCTTTTCTTCCTCGTTGCTGAGAATCTCCTCCTCTGATGCTTCATCGGATACTTTGGCCAGCCATTTTTTGACTTCCGGTGAGTCGGGAACAGGAAGTTTAAAGTGTAGAATGAGATTCGTGAGCAAATGGCGCTCCGGCTCTGAGACTGCCCCATCAGCCATGATAAGATTAAACAGTCTGTTTGAAAGTTCCTGCTGAGTCGGCTGGTCAAGCTGGTTTATAATGCTCAGAGCTTCTTCCAATTCCATCTGATCAGCAGACAGAAGCAATTCTTTAATCCTGTAGTCATCCAGCTTGAACTCTTTCAGAAAATTGAGAACATTATGGATTTCTGACTCTTCCAGCTGATCTACACTGGCCTCTGTAACCATAAGCTTGATGATGGCCTCAAGCTGCTTCAATGATACTTTCATATGTCTTGGGATTTTAGTCAAACATTATCTTGAGGGTCATGCCCATGCGTCGAAACGGCCGTCGTCATCCGGACCTTCGTCCTCGTCGTCAAGAGGTTCGTCGTCCGGGATGGCGTCGTATGCAGGGATGTGGAACATCTCTATTTCTCGAGCGAACTGCGTCAGTCGGCCATGCTTGTAGGCTTCTACTGTTTCAACAAGAAGTCTTGCATCATGCAGTCTCGCACCATTGATCATGCATAGATCCATGGCCTCTTCATTGCTCATCTGACCAAGCTGGATCTCATCTGCCTGCAGCATATCGTACATCTTCCCGAAGCAGGATGCGTGCATGAATTCAGATCCCTGAACATAATAGCCCCATGCCTTGACAGGATCCGCAGGAACATCTATCTTTCCCTCTCTGTAGATGTCTCCAAGGAGTTCCATTGACATCGGATGGCACCACTCGATGTTCAGTTCCAATGCATGGATAATCATCTCCCTGTATTCATCGCGGGCCACAGTATCTTCCGGATCGATATCGTAGTAGCCTTCGATCTTGTCAATAATGAAGTAGTACATGCACATCGGGTCCATGGCATCATTGCCTTCCATCAATGTGTCGTTATACGCCTCATAGTCTCTGAAGCTATAGTTGTCGTCTAATCCTCTTGCCAGTGCAAGATCGCCATACGCGCTGTTCTCTCCGCCTGCTACAGCCTTTTCGTACCATTGCTGTGATTCGACTATCCTGTTCTCTGCCATGAGGACATCTCCCATCAGGGCACACCAATATGGATCTTCGCCTTGTGAGAGAAGCTGATCAAGAGTCTGCTTTACAAGGTCGATGTTCTGCTCGTATCCGTACCTGCCGTACAGGAGATTCCTGAGCTGGAACGCTATTCCGCGATTACTTCCGTTATTGATGGCCTTTTCCAGACGCTTTGCGGCCGCTACAGGATCGAACGGCTCGATTTCTCCTCGGAACATCATTATCGCTATCTCTGCATCGGCATCTGCTACGCCACCTTCGCTCGCTTTCTGCAGCATTTCGTACGCCGATGATGCATAATCATCGCACTCATGGAGATACAGATAGATTTCAGCCAATTTGTAACATGCGACAGGATCACCTTCGAGGGCCTGCTGCTTGATCGTTTCCTTTTCTTCCTCCGAAAGGGAGAGAATACCGGCCAGGGTGTAAAACTTTCTCATAGCTAAAGTGTGTTTTATGATGAATGCAGATAAAAGGATGTGCTTGAAAAATCGTCCTTCTGGCGCTCTGTCGGCACCATGAAGTTGACGGTTCCGCAGTCAAAGAAGCGGAGTCCCCATCTTTCCTCCTCGTCAAGCTGGAGCAGGGACATGAGGCCTTCGTTTTCGTTTTCATAGCCTTCTGTCATGGCCGGCATTCCGAGAAGCTTGAAGCCGAAATCGGTCTCGGATGTCTCCTCAAAAGTGATTTCTTCTGCCGCGAGCACTGCAGGTTCTCCATCCTCCCAGTAATATTCATGGGTGAGAAGGTCGGAGCAGTCTTCGCTGTAGAGTACTTTAAATGTGTCAGAGGCCCACTCCCCCGTTCCGCCGCAAGGAGCTTCCTGGTCACCAAGGAAGTAATCAAGATCTGCAAAGAACCAGAGCATACCTTTATGAGGCAGCCTGCCCTCGGGATCAAGCTCCGCTATCTCCTCCAGCCGGATCTGGCAGATGAATGTGAGCAGTGTTTCAGAATCGCTGCCGCAAGGCCATTCGAATGCCTCAGGCAGATCAGGAAAACCCCACCAGTGGCTTTTGCCGGCGAGGTCCTCTGTTGTAGGGTGTGTGTTGAGTTTAATTGCCATAATCAGTCAAACATTACTCTTGGATTCATGGCTGACGGGCTTCGCCACTGGATGCCTCGGCGTGCGAGGGCAGCTCTCTTTGCGCTCCAGTAATTGAAACAGAAGCCCATTCCACGCGGTTCGTCCTTCAGCTCTTCGTCCACTTCCTTTTCTACCTCATAGATGACATCCTCCCATTCTGGAGTAGCCTGAATAGGATCTACCTTGAGCATTCCCAATCCGTCCCAGCATTGCAGGGCATGCTCCCACTGCGGATCACTGACGATCATGGCAAACTTGTATATCCACTTGTCTACCTGTCTGAAATAATACTTGTCGAAATGTTCCTGAAGGTAGTCGTCGTAATCGGCTGCTTTTTCAAAGTCGCGGTATAGCCTGTATAGCTCGCATAATGATTGGAAAAGACGCGGGGTTTCCCTTTTGTCGATATAGTCATTTTCGAGCACAGATGCGATGAAGTGGGCCTTATAGGCTGGATTTATGATCTCTGACCGGAAAGGGGCAACATCCTTGAATTCGTGGATGAACTCACGCACAAGAGGAATATTCTTCCATAGATTGCCATCTTTGATGTTATCGTTCATCTGGCCCACCAGGTCACCAGCGTGTACGTCAGACCATTCGCATACTGCATCCTTGTCCATGCTGAAGAAGAACACGTATCTGCCCTGCCTTGAAATACGTTCATTGGGAATGTCAAATTCGGGAGTTCCAAGTACCTGCCAGTAACGATTGACTTTGAATGTCCTGCCGGCATAGCTGAATTCCAGCTCGTCCTTATCGATAGAGGTGACGGTCAGCTGACTACCATGAATTTCGTAAACTTTTCCAGCGACCAGATCATCGCCGCTGATGCTCTCCCATGATTTGGTCCTATCGCCTATCCCCATATCCATGGAAGTCTCGATCCTGATAATGTTGAAGTCTTGTTTCATAGTCTAGTATCTAGATATGACCTACGTCACAAATTTAACAATTATTATGACAACGAGAAAGAAAGCGCGACATTTGCAGAACACTATAATTCAATTCTATACCAACAACTTCCTATGAATAACAACGTATACTTAGCTTCCAAACCGAGGTACGAGGTCCTTGACGGACTCCGCGGAGTCGCTTCCATAATGGTAATCTTCTTCCATATCTTTGAGACATATGCCCATAAATTCGGATTTCAGATTATCGACCATGGCTACCTTGCAGTAGACTTTTTCTTTGTCCTTTCCGGATTCGTAATCGGATATGCATACGACGACAGATGGGACAAGATGAGCACATGGGGATTCTTCAAGAGACGTCTGGTGAGACTGCACCCGATGCTTATCATGGGAACCGTAGTGGGAGCCTTATTCTACTTCTTCGGACAATGCCCTCAGTTTGGACTTGAAGGTTATGCAGACGGTGGGAAATTACTCCTCGCATTTGTCCTTGCCTTGTTCATGATCCCTGTAGGCTCAGGCCTGGACGTGCGCGGATGGGGCGAAATGAACCCGTTGAATGGTCCTCAATGGTCCCTTACATATGAATACATAGGAAACATCCTCTACGCGTTCATCTTCAGAAGGCTGCCAAATATCCTTCTTGCGGTACTGACAGGAGCCGCTGCATTCTGCACGCTCGACCTCTGTCTGAACTGGAATGTATTCGGCCTGCTGACAGAAGACAGAGTCGCACAGATGTACACAGTGATCGGAGGCTGGAGTCTTGAGCCAGAGCAGATATACATTGGATTCACCCGCCTTCTCTATCCTTTCCTGATCGGTCTTCTCCTGTCACGCATCGGCAAGAAGATAACTGTCAAGGGCGGATTCTGGTGGTGCTCGCTCATTCTTGTTACCATCTTCTCTATTCCATGCGTAGGAGGTTCAGGAAACATCCTTAACGGAGTTTATAATGCCGCATGCATTCTCCTGGTCTTCCCTCTCATCGTAATGATGGGAGCAGGCAGCCAGCTCAAGGGCGAGAAGAGTACAAAGGTCTGCACCTTCCTTGGCGAGCTCTCATACCCGATCTACATCACCCACTACCCTATTCTCTACATGCAGATGAACTGGGCATGGAACCATATGGATGCGCCTGTATACGCACACGTGGTGGTGGCGCTCTCATCAGTACTGATATCTATCGGCGTAGCATACGCATTCCTCAAGCTCTACGACCTGCCAGTACGCAAGTGGCTGACCGATCATTGGCTGAAGAGATAACAGTCCCTGCCCTATTTATACCCCTGCTCCAGTTTCCTATGCCATTCCTGAAGGATATAGAATGCCTGTTTGCGGTCTCCGAACTCTGACACAAGTCCTTTTCGGTTATAATCGTTCTGGATGACTTTAAGCTGACGCCTTGGAGAACGGAAATCCTTAAGAATCCATGGCGTAGAGCCGGCAAGGCCAGGGATACGCTCGAGCATCTTGATGTTCTCTTCATAGAGGAGAGCC